>CAZSUF010000276.1:0-5151 GCA_964609875.1 uncultured Bifidobacterium sp. | reverse complement strand
ACTTATTCAACATTCTAAATTGAATCATAGAAGCGTCTGACACAATTCCTGAATAACCACCCAAAGCATCAATTTCCCTTACAATTTGACCTTTGGCAATACCACCCATAGCAGGATTGCAACTCATTTGTGCAATTGTTTGCATATTCATGGTTATCAATAAAGTCTTAGAACCTAAATTGGCTGCAGCGGCTGCGGCTTCACAACCTGCATGTCCAGCACCAACTACAATTACATCATAAAATGGAAACATAAAGCAAAGATAAGGGGTTTACAAATTGATTGGGGGCTAGTACTTATTTATTTCCTATAGGTTAAATGGATAAGAAAGAAGCCAGCTAGGGCACCTACTGTATCTGCCACTCCATCCCAAACGTCGAAGCTGCGACCAACTACAAAATGAATTTGATAAAATTCTATCCCAAAACCTACTATGGCGGTAATCATTATCCAAGCCAAAGATTTTTTGAAAAAAATTGTAGGAGAAAAATACCAGAATATAAAAAAAAGCAGAAAAAAAGAGAAATGTACAACTTTGTCAAATTGATCAAATAAATGAACACTAGGAAGATCTCTACCTGGCAACGAACAACCTATAAATATGATAATAGTCCATATGATTGCAAAAAGTAAAGATAATTTTCGGTACTTATCAAGAAGACCAATGATATATTTCATTTTTTTATAATATAATGTTGGGTCATAAAAAAACCCATACTACAGCGTATGGGTTTTTTTACAAAAGTTTTTATGTTTAAGCGACTAAAGCTTGATATTGATCTGCACTTAATAAGGAAGCCAAATCAGCATTAGGGTCGATACTAATTTTTACCATCCAACCTTCTCCATAAGGATCTTTGTTCACAGCTTCTGGATTAGATTCAAGTCCAGGATTTAATTCTAAAATCTTACCTCCAATAGGTAAAAATAAATCAGATACTGTCTTTACCGCTTCAACAGTTCCAAATATTTCATTTGCCTTAAGTTCTTTACCAATAGTACTGATGTCTACAAACACAATATCGCCTAATTCACTTTGAGCAAAATCAGTAATACCAATGGTGGCAATGTCTCCTTCTATTCGAATCCATTCGTGATCAGAAGTATATTTTAATTCGGCTGGAATATTCATTTTTTAATTATTAGAGTTTAAAAATAGATAGAATTATGATAAAATGCAATGGAAAATTTATGAATTTTTTTCCTTGGCTTTCTTTTTAGGTTTCGGTGCAGCTACTTCACCTTCTTCAGCAACAGTTTTGGCTTTTTTAGTGGCTCTTTTAGGCTTCTCTGCTGGTGCATTTTCAACCTCCACAGCCGATTCTACTGCAGCTACTTGCTCTTCAACAACTTCTTGATTACTTTCTTCATGCAATAAATCAAGTTTTTTCAGAACAGCAAACCATTTAATCATTTTTTTCATATCGCTTACATACACACGCGTTTTGTCGTAAGCAGGAAACAATTTTCCAAAATGATTTTTGATCGCTTTTTGATCGGCACCATTCATATCAAAAGAACCAGCACTGGCTTCATTTTTTTGAAAATCTAAAAACACTTCAAAAAGGCGAACATTATCTGTTTCTGTAAATACTTCAATACTATCCAAAGGTGTTACATTATGTAATCGTGCTGGCACAAATTTGGTGGTTTGATCATCAAGATTTTTGACAATGGCCCCATCACTTTTTGTAGAGATCAATTGATACAGTCCGCTTAAACCAGAAATGGCAACAAGTTCATTATATTTCATGTAGAGAGTTGTATTTTACATTTAAGAAAAAAATAGAGTTTGCATAGCGGCAAAATCTATATGGCTTAAAATTTATACGTGGTGCAAATTTATAGTAATAAAGGATTAAGCCAAATTTTGTTCAAAATAAATCCTGTAATCCTTGAAATTAATTTAATAGCGGAATAAAGAAAACGCACCGAATCATCATTTGACGAAAATTGAACCAATTTTAAATTCCATTTTATCTTGTAAAAGGGAATAGATATAAAATTTTCCTTGCTTAAGGCAGAAAAGCTTTATGTCTTTGCATAGCTTAAGCATAAGCAAATGTTTTGAAACATTACTACTACTCGATCTTATAAATTACATAGATTTTATTCTACAAAACTCTATAAAAGACTTAGTAAATACCACAAAAGTGGAATTGTTTACTAGTTAAAAAAGTAACTACTTTGTTTAATGAAAAACGAAATAAAACCTACTATTGTTCATGTTAATTTAAAAAATATATTAACAGATAAGGAAATGGAAATTCTTCAACATTTATCTACTGGAATAACATATAAAGAGATTGCTGTTTTGCAAGCTGTGAAAATTGATACTGTAAAAAAACATTGCAGTCATATCTATCAAAAATTATCAGTCAGAAACAAAACAGAAGCTATTTTATTTTATTTAAGATTTTCCTAAACTCAAGATAGGTATAGGTTTTAATTGAATTTTACCGGAAGTGACAAAGAATGACCATGAAGTATGGTACTAAAGTAATTATATAAAATAGGAGATAAACGAAATGTTCTTTCAGGAATATTCAGAAAATAATTGTGTGTTTTTCCAACGGCAACATGAAAATTTACATAATTCACGCCTGTAGCAAAAGGTCTAAGAGGTTTACTGCCTAATTTTCTGTTACCCGATAAGATCATTGCCCCAAACAATTTATTATCAGCTTGATTGAAATGCACAAATACCCGTTTTGCAAATCCAGGATGGGCTAACCAAGCGTGATGATTTTTTCTATTGATACATGCCGCATTTAAAATTAAATTGTCAACTTGAGGCAACTGATCCATTCGAAAATATTTGGCTAACATCATATTCTTCAACAAAATATTACCCATACTATGTAAAAAGATACTTAAGTGTTTGTGCTTGAAGTAAGTAGTTTGCTGCTGAATTTTTTTTATCTCACAAAGAAATACATAATACTGATAGGCAGATTTTTCGGCATTGTGCAAAGAAAATTGAAAGTTCTTGAATAAGCCCAATTGGCTGTTGATGCTTGCATAATCAAATAAAATTACATTCACTTTATACATTTGCTGCATGAGGTAAGCGCGTTGCAGATTGCCTGTAAATAATTTTCCCATGCCTTCGGTATACAATACCCAATCGCGAGATGGCATAAGACTGCAAGCCTTCTCAAGGGTTTCTAGTTCGTACACTTGCCAAAAAGTATCTATCTTATTCACAAAAAGAATATGACTTTGAGAGGTGTCACATAATTCATCGGCAAAATTTGTTTTTAAAGCATCTATATGCCTATTCGTGACTAAAATAAAACATGTGTCTCCTTGAATGGGGTTTTCTCCAATATGATATTGTATTTGGTCCCAATTGATAGCCTGATGCAATGTTTTCTTCAAACTCTGGCTGAAAGCAGGTTTCGTGCCAATAAGCATAGAAAAAGATACAAGTAGGATAAAGTGGAAACGCATCAAGCAAAATTACACATTCGACCCGGCTAAAAGTTTATTATAATCAAGTAAACTATGTCCTTATTCACTTATAAGCAATTTGAAGATACTTAAACGGTGAAATTGGACTTTCACGAATAAAAATAATATCTTTGTCGAATTCATGTCTCAAAGGAATGTATATAACCGATTTCAAACTCTTCGTGTAACGAAGAAGAAGGGTTTTGCTGTATTGGTAGATCCTGATAAGGTAAGCACCTTGCAAGTGCATCAGATTAGTACCTTATGCAATGAGGCCGGGGTTGATTTTGTGTTTATGGGTGGAAGTTTGATGGTTACACAACATATGGACGAATGCATTCAGGCTTTTAAATCAAATAGTGATATTCCAGTCATTTTGTTTCCTGGAAGTCCGGCTCAAGTTAGTCGATATGCAGATGCCTTGTTTTATTTATCCTTAATTTCAGGGCGAAATCCCGAATTATTAATTGGTGCTCATGTTGTTTCAGCTCCCATGGTGAAGGCAAGTGGACTTGAAGTGATTTCTACAGGTTACATGGTAATTGATGGAGGTGCGCCAACTACTGTTTCGTATATGAGTCATAGTGCACCTATCCCTCACGATAAAGACGATATAGCTTTGTGTACTGCCATGGCTGGCGAGATGCAAGGAAAACATGTTCTTTATATGGATGCGGGAAGTGGTGCAAAAAATCCGATCAGCGAAAGCATGATTCGACGAGTTGCAGGTCAAACAGATATACCCCTGATTGTAGGCGGCGGCATCATCGATCCTGAAAGGGCTTACCTCAATTGCAAAGCAGGTGCTGATGTCATTGTAGTCGGAAATGCCATAGAAAAAGATTCTTCCTTAATCAAGGAAATGGCAAGTGCGATTCATCAAACGGCTCAAGTATAATTTTCAGCATTCTGACTTATTATAAGCAGAAACAATGCTTATTTAAAAATAGTGTTCCAATATCTTCAGGAGATATATTAATTTCGTGCACAAATCTTTTACCATGTCTAAACACGAATGGCCTTTATGGGAAATATTTGTCAGAAGCAAAGCAGGCTTAGATCATAAACATGTAGGTAGTTTGCATGCATCCGATGCACAAATGGCTATCGAAATGGCAAGGGATGTGTATACACGCAGACAAGAAGGTATCAGTATTTGGGCAGTTGAAAGTGCACATATTCACGCTTCGAGTTCAGAAGATGCAACAAGCTTTTTTGATCCGATGAACGATAAAGTATATCGACACCCAACCTTTTACGATCTTCCAGATGAGTTAAAGCATATGTAGTTTTTTACTTCATTATCTTACTCTATTAATTTAATACTATGCAAACGGATTTAGTTAAATATATTCTTCAATTGGCCGATAATAGCCTGATTTATGGTCATCGTTTAAGCGAGTGGTGTGGACATGGTCCCGCACTTGAAGTAGATATGGCCTTGAGTAATATTGCTTTAGACAATATTGGTGCAGCTAGAAGCTTTTATCAATATGCAGCCGAAATAGAAGGCGAAGGCCGTACAGAAGATACTTATCCTTACACCCGTGATAGCAGAGAATTTAAAAATGTATTACTCGTAGAAATGCCCAATGGCAATTTTGCGGATACCATGGCTAGAGCTTTATATTTCGATGCTTTTCAATTTCATTTTTATACAGCCTTAAAAAATTCAAGTGATGAACGTTTGGCTTCTAT
>CAZSUF010000275.1:4763-5154 GCA_964609875.1 uncultured Bifidobacterium sp. | reverse complement strand
GTTTGACTTACATAAAATTTACCATTACATGCAGCACTCATATCTTGTATGAGCAATGTAGATTCACCTGCGATGCTATTATCTATGTTTCCAACACAAGAAGCTGGAGTTGTCCAATTAAAAGTTGCACCTGCTAGTCCTGTAGCTTTAAGTATGATATTTTGTCCATAACAAAATTGCTTGTTAGGGAAAGGCGTTAAGTTTGGCTTAGGGATATTCAAATCAATATTCACAGGTGCCGATGCATAACTATCATTACAAGTACATGAGCTATTTGCAGGATCAGTCGTATTTGTAAAAATGGCAGTAATAAATTGATGACCATTTGCTGCTGTTGTGGATGAGAAATTTTTAGTCCATTGTAAGCTTGCGCCAGGAGCTAAAACAGTCG
>CAZSUF010000275.1:2256-4753 GCA_964609875.1 uncultured Bifidobacterium sp. | reverse complement strand
TCCCAATCATGGCATCTGCCGCACTTAATACACCATCGTCATCGGTATCAATCGCATAGATCACTTTACACCCATTCGAAGGAACTGCCGATGAATTTTCAATGGTGACTTGCGTATTATATACAAATGGTGCTGAAGTTGTATAAGTTGTCGCTGTTAGATTGGTGATATTTAAACTAGCTAAATTTACAGCAAATGAAGATGTACTATTTGCAGCTTCTAGTGTATTTGCCCCTCCACAAGTAGAGCTTCCACAAGTTAAAATTTTCTGTTGAGTTACTGACGCTGATATTTCTTGAACGGCTCCACAAGTTGCTTGTGCATTGGCAGCAGCATTAAATTGAATCGTGAAAGATCCATTCACATTGCCTTGAGGGAATGACCAAGTCAATGTTTTAGTGGTACCATCTTGTGTTGAATTAGGCATACCTAAAGAAGGTAAGCATGAAGGACAATATACTGTATTGATATCAAGACCGATTGGAAAAGTTAATTTAATTGAATCGGTTGGAGTTGGTAAGGTATTATCCACTTTGTTAACTGTGATAGAACCATTTGTCGACACACCACAACCATTGATAGTTCCAATATTTGAACTAATACTTACTGGCATCATTCCACCCACTGGAGCTAATTTGATTTGACTACTTCCTTTCACAGTACCTGTGTTTAATGCATTTAATCCGCAAGCTCGTTTAGCATTTAAAGTAGAACTAATCCTTCCAGTTCCTGCATAATTGCATGAAGCTTTTGCCAAAAATCTAATTTTTATTTGTCGAACATTCGATGTCGAACTCATAGTACCTTGAAGACTGTCAATGGCATTATTACTCATCAGTTGAATATCAAAAGGCAAAACACCCCCTGCACCTGCTGAAATTAATTGAGATTCTTGTAAGGTCGATACAGCCACTGATGTCGAGCCAATTGGATGTTCATATTTAGCAGAACCCGCAACATACTCAACACCCGCAGGTAATTTTGTATGCGCTAAGATATCAAAAATGGTTCCTTGTATGGCTGAGTTGATGACTATCTCCACAGGAAAAGGAGTACACAATGAAATTTGTTGACTACCGAAAAGTCCACCTGTGCCATTGGTGTTCAAAGGTGTTGAAGCCAATGGGGTGATGTTTCCATCTATTTTAGCCAATAAAGGTTTTAGAATAAATCGTAAAGGCGGATAGCATTCAGTGGCAGGATTCTGCAAGGCAGTTGGAAATTGCTGACAGCTCCAATTATAATACATCTTGAACGTATCATTGATGCAAGATGTGGTCATACCTTTAATTGTCAGTAATTTTGATTGGCCTCCACTAAACCCATTTAAGTTGTAATACCCATTTGCATTGGGAGTAATTAAATTTCCATTCAAACGAACTTCTGTAAGTTGTGTGCCAGCATTTAATTCAAAAAATGCATAACCCACATTAGAAGCCCCACTGCTTTGATTCGAGAGTACAACATTGGTATAATTAAACACCCTACCTTGCAGAGTTTGAATACCCGCTCCAGCCGCCCCTAATTGCACAGGATTCGACTTGATGGTTTTAGCTCCTTGAGCAATAGTCCAGCCATAGTCGTAATCGAAATTGACATGATTGAGATTTTGACTATTCATGTTCCAAACCATGCCCACATTTCCTGCTGGAATTCGAGTTTGACAATTCGCACTCACAAATAATTTAGTTTCTACCAACCATCCATCATCGCTTATTGGATTTGCATTACTGCCACCAAATTCATTATAAAATTGTTTTAGATTCACCAGAATAGAATCGCCTTGTATTGTATAGGGTACACTATATTTTGTATAGTTCGTGCTGCTATATCCTGCAGTTCTGTAATAAGTAATATTTACTGAATCAATTTGGTATTTATAAGAAGCCGGCAATAGAAATACAGCTCTTTCGGCATAACTATGTTTTCTGACTTCATAAGGAAATCGAATACTTTTTTGATGGTAATTGCTTGTTCCATTTACCCCTACAGAAAAATATTCGTAATTACTCAAGTAAGCTTGATTGCACCCTTGTAACGATGGAGTTCTTGCATCTACTGTATAATAAAAAGAAACAGTCCTGATGGTTCCGCCCCAACGATCACAATATTTTCTATCCCCACTAACTTCTGTTGGATTAGGTGTTCTACTAGCAAACATCTTATTCAATGAAGTATACACTTCTTCTTTTTGTGCTTGAACTAAAGAATTATCAATGACTTTAGTTCGTAAATGTGTGACTATACTATCCCCTTGATTCAATGAAGAAACCAAGGATGAAAAATCTGTGAGTATTGTATTGCCATTTACTGTTGGCACAAAGCTAGTTGGCCCACTTACTAAGGTTCCATTTTGATAAACTGAAACATCCGCACCTAGCACTGTAAAAACACTAGATACATTTGAAAGCACTGATTCGGCATACGCGTTTGTGAAAGGGCCGTTCGTGTTGATCCAATTAATTTTTCCTCCGTAAGTGTACTCAATCGTATCGCC
>CAZSUF010000275.1:0-2246 GCA_964609875.1 uncultured Bifidobacterium sp. | reverse complement strand
ACTCCATCATTATTAGCATCAGGCTCACCGAAATTAATTCTTTGTGCTGTGCAATATTCATTCGCAATACCTTCGGCACATGGACCTGGACAATGAATCAAGGGCGCATTTTGCATACAAACTAATTGTCTTGCACAAGCACATGTTGGATTCTGTGAAAAAATATGTTGTTGATAAATCGTCGTTGGATCACTACCACTTCTTAAAGCACAATCTAATTTCAAATCTAGTAAATAGTCGAAATAATTAATATCAAAATTATTCGGTACGGGTAAGGTAAATCTGGTTGTAAGGGTATTACCCACTTGAGTGGTTGTGCCTGACCAAGTAGCTAAACCCGAATTAGCCATCGGACTACCTTGCAAAACATAGCCATTAGGTAATACGGTATTCACCTCGAAATAAGCACCCGTGCTCAAGGTTAAATTATTCCAATTGGCATAAATAGGTGTTTTAAAAGTTTTGGTTTCTCCATTCACGATATCGCTAGGATAATCTAAACTGGCAGTATGAGAAAGTCCTGTGTAGGTTAAACTTTGTTCGCCAATATTATACAACACATCTTCACAAGCATTGTTATATTTTCCATCTTTGATATACACTTGCTCTTCATAAATTCTGTAATTCGCATCATCACCAGCCGGACAATTTGAATTTGAAGAACAACAAGTATAAAAGTCATAAGAAACAACAACCGTTGCCCCTGCTGGAATAAAAGGAATACTAAATTTAAATAAGGTGGGCTTTCCAACGGCATCACCACAAATACTATTGCCTTCCCACGAAGCTGCATTTACTTTTACTTCTGAAAATGAAGGTGATTGCAAAGGACCACCATTGATACTATACTTAAAACTCGCTGTATCAAACCAAGAAGAATAACCATTGTAGGTTGAGTAGCCATAAAAATTCCCAAAATTCATGAGAAAGTTTTTGGCAACGCCACCCGTATTCGTGATCGTAAGTGTTCTGGCAACCGAGCCTCCTTGTTGACAAGTAGGTAAAGGATTACTAGAGGTAAAACTTAAATTAGGCGGTGTTGGAATATTTAAATCTAATACAGAAGCAAATGTAATATTTGAACAAATACTGCCACACCCAAAGTAGGTGGCATGCTCAGAATTTACAGCATAGCCAGTGCCACAATTTTGAGGAATTACTTGATAGCTAAAATCAAAAGACTCTTGAGGAGCTGCACCTAGACTCGGATCATTTCCATCAAGGTAGACATCTAAATTACCCACTTGCATCATGTCTATGCTCGTGAAATGAACGCGCAAGGTATCAAAACCACCACCTGAAGTTTGGGTAATTTGATTTGTGGGAATTGCATAAGCACCAATATTAAAACTTCCTGTTACCCATTGTACATCACCTGTTGGAAAAATATCTTGATAATACCAATCACTCACCTTGCCAATACCTCCATTGGTGATGCTGATGGTTTTAGTAACCGTTTGCCCCACATTAGCCGAGGCTGGAGAATTCAGTACTTGAGTTATTTGTGGCGAAGCTTCAGCTACATTGTAATTTGCGGAAGGAAAACTAGTACTGCCATTAATTACAGCCTCATCGAAAAATGAAAGTAACTCATTCACTTGGCAAGTTGCGCTATGTTTGTAGGTAATAGTACCTACTGTATTTACATGAAAAATGGCTGTATTGCCTGAAGAAGAAATTTCAGTGGCCCCAGTCACCGAACCTTGCACATAGTAAATATCCAAAGGCATGGTGATCGTGAGTAGGCCTGTGTCTGCCACATCAAGCGACATAAGTTCTCCGCCACTACATTTACTCAAAGGAAATATGCCTGTATCAAAATTACTTACTTGGCCATTCACACTCATTTGTAAAAACAACGAAACAAAGGCTATTAAAAATAGATGTTTTTTCATGCTAATCCATTTAGCACAAATCGAGCCAAAAAGAATGAAAATCCATACTTAATCTCTATTTCATTAAAATATAATACTTTTTACGTTATGAATATTTGATATATCATTTAATCATATATTTTATTCCTTGATTAATTGATATTTTATTGACTTTATAAGATTTAGCAAAATAACAAGATGGGCTTATTTGTTAATACTATATATATAATTATATTTTTAATTTAAACACAAAAAATAAATGAATGAGTTAATTCACATTGTACAATTTCTTTGGGCGGCATACGGGCTTTACGTTGCAAGTCCTCTCCCGAATCGGCTGGAGTATGTCTTTAAAAATAATCAGGGTAAAGC
>CAZSUF010000274.1:0-5195 GCA_964609875.1 uncultured Bifidobacterium sp. | reverse complement strand
CGAAAAGGGAGATGAGGTGAAATGTAAATGATCGGGGGCATATTCATTCGATTAGTTTTAGAATAATTTATTTTTTAAGGCCTTCGAAATCGCTTCAGTAGCTGAATGCACTTGTAGTTTCTCATAAATATGAGTCATGTGGGTATTCACTGTTGGACGTGTAATGCCACATCGGTCGGCTATCATTTTATAACTAAAGCCTTCTACCAACAACGATAAAATTTCATGTTCACGTTGGGTAAGTTGAAAAGAATTTTCTATGGCTTTAGGATTTTGTAATTGCATTATACTCAAAACTTTTCTGGCAATACTGGGTGTCATTGGTGCCCCTCCTTCGCTAACTTCTTCTATCGCTTTCACCAAATCGGCTAAGGAGGCCTTCTTCAGCATATAACCATCGGCGCCTGCACAAATGCTGTCGAAAATTTTGTCATCGTCTTCAAATATTGTTTGCATGATAATCTTAATAGATGGGAACTTGGATCGAATATTTTTAACCCCTTCAATGCCGTTCACATAGGGCATGTCGATATCCATTAAAATAACATCAGGTTTTGACTCCTCAATATGTTCCAACACATTTCTACAATCGTTATAAGTCGCACAACATGCTAAATTATCCGACATATTTAAGAGCATTTCCAACCCTTCTCTTCTATGGCTGTTGTCATCAAATACGGCGACACGTTTTTTCATAATAGATTATTTAATAGCAAAGATGAGGATTTATTTTTCAAATTAGGTATCGTGAAAATGAATGAACATTAAAGACGGGTACTAAATTGAATGGTAGTTCCCTTGCCCGTTTCGGTTTCAATAATTAAATCGCCATGGAGTTCTTCTGCCCTTTTCTTCATATTATGCAATCCATTTCCACCAGAACTTTTGTGAGGTTTATGTAAATCGAATCCGATACCATCGTCAACAATGAATATATTGAGTGTAGAATGAATATAGGTGATGGTTATTCTCAGTGTATTACATTGTGCATACTTGGCAGCATTATTCACTCCTTCTTTCAGCAGTAGATAGATATTTTTACGTTGCGTAATATCTAACTTACAATTCTCTAAGTTTTTGTTTTCGGTAATCAGAATATCAAAACCTTTTAGCTCAGCCATTTGAAATGTATAATTTCGAATTCTATTTAGAACCTGATGTAAATCATCGTTCTTGGTATTAATGGCCCATACAATATCGTTCATAGCATCTAAAGCTTCCTGAGAATTTATTCGAATTTTATGCGCCACTTTATACAAGTTGGAATTGGTCTCCGCCATCTTCTCGGCCACTTCACTATACATGGTAATGCTACTTAAGGTAGATCCAATTTCGTCATGCAGGTCAGAAGCAATTCTATTTCTTACTTTTAACACCTTTAGCTGTTGGCTTAACCGATAACGATATAGACCATAAAAAATCAAAAAACATAAAAGGGCTATGGCAATTTTAAATATCCATGTTTGATACCATGCAGGTAAAATAATAATTTTTATAGAAGTTCCTTTTGCGTTCCACACCCCATCGCCATTGGTGCCAGTTACAAATAAGGTATAGGTTCCAGGCGATAAATTGGTAAAGGTGGCTTCGTTTTTAACGCTAGGCTCTGTCCAGGTATTGTCGTAACCTTGAAGTTTATATTTGTAAAATTTTTTTAGATTACTTCGATATCCAAGAGAGGCAAAAGTTATCGTGAACATATTTTGCTTAGGTTGTAGGGTAATTGTTTTTGCATAGGTAATTGGCGCTTCTAATACCCCGTGGCTATGTTTCCAGTCAACACTTTTGTTGGAGATAGATAACTCTGTAAATACAATAGGCACTTCCGGTTGCTTACGTAATACTTCCTCTGGTTTAAATATGGTATAGCCTCCTATTCCACCAAAAAACAAATCTCCATTCTTCATTTTCATGTATTCAAAATGATTAAATTCGTCACAAGGCAAACCATCTTCTGAAGTAAAATTTTGAAACGTTTTGGTAATGGGGTTGAAGCAACTCAGCCCCTTATTGGTGCTCATCCAAAGGTTGTTGGCACTATCACTTAAAATGCTATATACTACATTGTTTGGCAAACCATCTTCTACCGAATAATGAATACATTGTCCAGTGCTTATATCTAATCTGTCAAATCCATTGCTGGTAGTACCAAGCCATAAATACTTGGCAGGATGCACCGGATCAGGGCAAATACACCACAATGAATTTGAACTCAACGAGTTTGTATCTGACACCTTATGTTCAAATAATGTCCATCTTTTATTACTAACAGTAACATGGGTATTCAGTTGATACAAGCCCTTTTCGGTTGCTAAATAAACAAACCCACGATCATCACTGTATAAATCTCGAACAAACTCTGGCTCATTATTAACAGGACCGAAAACAGGTATTTTAAACGATGTTTTAAAATCTACATGATCTTTATTGAGCAGGTACAGGTATTGGCCATTTGTACCCAAGTTAGCAAACATCCAAAGCCGGTCATGTTTATCATTAAAGAGGTTATATATAAAAAATTTAGGCGTAACAAAAGGGAATAGCGTTGATGTATTATGTTTGGGCTGATAACGCATAATGCCTTTCATAGTATATATCCAAAACACACCCTGATGATCTTCTATAATAGAACCAAAACTAGCAACATGTCCTTCATATTTTTGCAACACCGCCTTTGGGATGAAATTGTCGGAATATGAACTGGGTCGTAGAAATATATTAGCATGAGGGGTTACTTTAAAGGTTTGAAAATTCAGCTTCCTCGTATCGCTTTTAATCACCCCAAATCCAGAGGTAGGAAACCAATTAATACCATCTGCACTTCTCGAGGAATATAAACCCAAAATGCCTGACTCTGCCAGTTCTTTTTGACAAGCTATAAGTTTATTGGAGCGGATATTATATAAATACGTGAGTTCATTTATTTTGATGATTAGGTTTTCGTTTGATAAAGCCTCAAGCATTGGTTCTTTGGCATTAGGAATTACCGATTTTTTTATCACAATAGTTTCAACCACCTTGTTATGTGCTATATCCACTTTATATAGTTTGTTATTTTTAAGCAGAAACAACATATCATGGTTAAGTAGGAATGCAGTTCGTTTAGCACTTGTTTTATTTTTCTGAATGCCCAACCTTGAGTAGGAATACCCCATGGTTGTCCAATGAGTATAATTCTTATTGGCTTGATATTGAATAAGGGTATCGGCATTTAATAACCAAAGTTGCCTATCTCGTGTCCAAAAAATTTGGTTATCCATTGCAGCATTTGCTTTTAATGTTGTGTCTTTTTGTTGAACATTATGATCAAATACTAATTGAACATGTTGAGCTAGATTTTTTTTGTCTTCTATTAAATTAATGGTATCCAATTTATACAAACACACATTGGTATTGAAAAAAATTAGTAGTTTTTGATGCTGATAATGAAAACGAATAATAGCATTTGTGTGTTCCCCATTTAATTTCACGGGATAAAAACGTTCTGTTTTTTTATCAAATAAAAATAGACCTTTATTACGAGTAGCTACCCAAAAATTTTCAAATTCATCTTCTACAATACCTGACACCATATTGTCTGGTAATGAAAATGAATCTTTAGCATTATTTCTATAAACAGTTACTTTATAGCCATCGTATTTATTTAATCCATCATTGGTGGCAAACCACATAAAGCCATCTTTATCTTGTACTATGCCAGCGATAAAACCTTGAGAAAGTCCTTGTTTAACGGTTAACCATTCCACAGGAATTTGTTGCTGAGCAAAAACAACAAGTTGAGCGCAAACAAAAAACAACAGAATAGACGTTAAACGCATGGCTTAGGGTTGTAACTACAATAATAAACATTCCTTGTTGAATGTCATAAAGCAATGAGCTCTACCCTTTACTAAAAACCCGAAATCACCTTTTAATATTCAGCTTAACTGCCATTCAAAGAGTTTATCTCATTTAATTGAATGATATGAAATGAATTGCCACAAATAAAAGTATAAAAACGTCATGCTTATTCACGATTGTAAAAGGTTTCAACATGCTTCACCTTTGTATCATCAAACTTTAATCTGAATTTAAATGAATCATTCTTTTAAAAAATAATTTCTCATGAAAAAATCAATTCACATTCTATTTATCTTGTTAGTCACCGCTCTCACACTGTTCACTCACACTGTTTTAGCTCAGGCTCCGCAAGCTATTCCCTATCAAGCGGTAGCTCGAGACAATGCCGGTGCCACATTAGCCAACCAAGCCATATCCTTGCGCTTAAGCATTCATGATACAACGGCTACAGGAACCATTGTGTATCAAGAAACACACACTACAACGACCAGTGGCTTAGGATTATTTAATTTAAATATCGGACAAGGTACAGCCATAACGGGAACCTTGTCAGGAGTGAATTGGGGCAGTGGCTCCAAATTTATTCAAGTAGAAATGGACCCAACAGGCGGAACAACTTACACCGATATGGGAACTACACAACTCATGAGTGTACCTTATGCCTTAAGCAGTGCAGATAATCAATGGACGAAATCTGGAAATGATATTAGCAGTTCTAATTCAGGTAATGTGGGGATAGGAACTAGCACTCCCATTTCTAAATTGACAATAGACGAAAATAATTCAGGTAATTTCAATACTGTATTACAGCTCGATAATACCAATAATGGATTTACAAATTCAGCCACTATTTCATTGAAGAATTTTGATGCTAGCGAAAGAGCATTGCAATTTGTAAATTGGAATTCAACGAGTAATACATATTCCGATGCTTTTACTTTTAACAGTGATTATTGGGGACCTATTTTAACCATGGATCATGGAGGTAATGTGGGTATTGGTACTACTAACCCTGTAGCCAAATTAGAAGTGCAGGCTTATACCGATACTGCTTTCTATGCAAAATGTAATTGGGCAACTATGAAACAAATTGGCGTTTTAGGAACTTATAATCAATTAGGATATGGAGCAGGCGTTTTGGGTATTGGCTATTTAGGTACTATGCCCCCAAATGGGGTTGATATTGGTGTTTATGGATCTGCTCATGCTAGTTCTTCCATAGCTGTTTGGAGTAATGGTAAATTAAGAGTAACCGATGGTACGCAAGGTATAGGTAAAATATTAACCTCTGATGCAACAGGTATTGCCAGCTGGCAAACACTTAATGCTGAAACCGACCCACAAGTAAGTAGCAC
>CAZSUF010000273.1:0-5275 GCA_964609875.1 uncultured Bifidobacterium sp. | reverse complement strand
AATTAAATTTCCTATCAACGAACCAGCCATGGGTTTGAAAAAATCTCAAGTAGAAGAATATTTAGATTTTTATGGCGGACCAGGTTGTCAACATATTGCAGTTGCCACTGACGATATTGTTTTTACCATTACAGAAATGCGAAAACATGGCGTAGAATTTTTGCATGTTCCAGGAACATATTATGATACGGTAGTTGATCGTGTTGGAACTATTGCTGAAGATATGGCTACACTCAAATCATTAGGCATTATGGTTGATCGAGACGAAGAAGGTTACTTACTTCAAATATTTACCAAACCGGTAGAAGATCGCCCTACCCTTTTCTTCGAAATCATTCAACGTAAAGGGGCTAAATCATTTGGCAAAGGAAATTTTCAAGCCCTATTTGAAAGTATTGAAGCTGAACAAGAACGCAGAGGAACACTATAATATTCCATGACAAATTTATTAAATACGGATCATGAAAGTGGTTCGTATTTTTTTGTGGGTCATCGACGGAAACATTAATCATCTGCAACGGCAATGGTATCATGCAACTAATTAACTTCGTGAGGCTTTCATTTCATCAAGTCAAAGAAATAGATGGATAAATAAAATTATATAATTAGAAAAATACAAAGAATTGAATTAATCAAAAATTAAAGAACCAACCAAATAAGCAATTTTAATTTTATCACTATTCATAGCAAATCGATATTTAATACAGGATATAAATTTTGTTCAATTGTTCACTATTCATTAAATAACACAGCCAAGTTAGATTTAATCGATGCATAATATTCTTTAACTCCTAAAAAATCAAGAACTAAGTACTAAATTGCAGCATCTTAAATTAATAGTAAGGAATGAGCGATATAAAAAATAAAATAGCAACCGTTATTGGGTCTGGATTAGTTGGTTCACTTTGGGCAATTTATTTAAAAAAAGCAGGATATCAAGTCAATGTTTATGAGCGTCGTGCAGATATGCGTTTGCAAAATATGAGTGCGGGAAAATCGATTAATTTAGCCATGAGTTATAGAGGCTGGAAAGGCCTAGATGATATTGGCGTGGGAAATGAAATAAGAAAAATTGCCATACCCATGTTTGGAAGAACGATGCATGGAAAAGATAGTACAACGGCTTATCAACCTTATGGCAATGAAGGACAAGCCATTTATTCAGTTTCTCGATGGGATATCAATGCTACCTTAATGAGCATTGCCGAAAAAGATGGAGGCGTTCATATTCAATTTAATCAAGAATGTACCCACGTAAATTTAGAACAAGGATTAGCCACTTTTAAACATACTCAAACTGGAGAAATTACTGAAGCCAAGGCTGATGTTGTTTTTGCAACTGATGGGGCTTTTAGTGCCGCGCGTTACAATGGCATGCAAAAATTAGATCGATTTAGCTTTTCTCAAAATTACATTGAAGATGGTTACAGAGAAATTTTATTACCTGCCAATGAAGATGGCTCCCATAAATTAGCTACGAATACTTTACATATTTGGCCAAGAGGCAGATTCATGCTTATTGCACTACCCAATTTTGATGGCTCCTACACTTGTACCTTGTTTATGCCTTTTGATGGACATGAATATTGTTTTAATAATCTTACTTCCAAAGAAAAAGTAACCGATTTTTTCAAAGAAGTTTTTCCTGATTTTTACCAATTACTTCCAACGGTCGCAGATGCTTGGGACGAACACCCTTTATCATCATTAGCCATTATTAGATGTTTTCCGTGGACCCATGGCAAATTAGCTCTCATGGGAGATGCTGCACACGCTACGGTGCCATTCTTTGGTCAAGGCATGAATGCTGGTTTTGAAGATTGTAGCGTGATGTGGGAATTAATGCAAAAACACGAAGAAAATTGGACTGAAGTATTTAAAGAATACGAACGCATCAGAAAACCCAATGGCGATGCAGTGCAAGATTTATCCCTGTATAATTACATCGTCATGCGTGATCGTGTAGCAGATCCTGCATTTTTATTACTTCAAAAAATCGAGAGAAGAATCAATTTCCTTTACCCTGACAAATATTTCCCTTTATACAGTATGGTGTCATTTACCAATATTGAATACCAAATTGCCTACAACAAAGGAAAAGAACAAGAAGCCATGATTCAACAAATTATTACCGAAAAAAATATTTCTGCTTCAACCACTGATGAAGAAATTGATACCTTCATTCATGAGTTTATGAAGTCGAAGTAAGTTAGTTAAAGAGTTCAATTAATAAGTTTAGCCCTAATAATTAATCAATTTTCTTCTTGAATAAGGTTTGCATTTCTGAAAAAAAACTAGCATCTTTGTTCTATGAATATTTGGAAAAATATTATTCGTCGCCCCTCGTAGTTTCTGCTAATTCATAGAAACTATTTCTTCTATTTTTATGTAGAAAAAATAATTCCAATCACCTTATTTCATTCTAAGAATTTGATATTAAATCAAGTATCTTAATCACTATATCAACAAGCTCCATTATGACAAAAGAACAAGAAATCCTTATTGATCGATTGAATCAAAAATTTGATGACATTAACCAAAAAACTGATGTGCACCTCGAAGGTTTAGTTTGGGCCAAACCCATTACCTATTGGGACTATATTATGCCTGAAGCCTTATTGGGTTTACAAATTCAACGAACAACTTGTCCTGATGAAATGGTGTTTATTATGTACCATCAAATCAATGAACTTTTGTTTAAAATGATTCTATGGGAAATAGACCAAGTTGCTCAAAGTGAAACCATCCAAGCGGCTTTCTTTACAGAAAAGCTACGTCGCATTAGTCGTTATTTTGATATGCTTTCAACTTCATTCGACATCATGGGCGATGGAATGGAAGTGGAACAATATATGAAATTTAGAAACACCTTGACGCCAGCATCCGGCTTTCAAAGTGCACAATACCGCATGATCGAATTTGCATCTACCGAACTGATCAATTTAATTGATTTCCGATTTCGTGCAACCATTGATCGTAATACACCCTACTCACATGCCTTTGAACATTTGTATTGGCAAGCAGCAGGAAAAGATCATGAAACAGGAAAGAAAAATACTTTGTTAGTCAATTTTGAAAACAAATATAAAAGTATGTTCCTGGATAAAATGGAGGGCTATAATACTTCTAATATGTGGACTAAATTCAAACAACTACCAGACGAAGTTCGTCAAGACGCAGAATTGATAAAAGCCATGCGTCATTACGATTACACGGTAAATATTAGTTGGGTCATGCATCACTATCATGCTGCAGCAAAATATATTGGAGGTGGCGAAGCTACAGGAGGCAGCGATTGGCGTAAATATATGTTACCAAAATACCAGCGTCGTATTTTTTTCCCAGATCTTTGGTCTGCCGATGAGTTAGCAAATTGGGGCGAAAATGTATAACCTTAAACTATGACAAAGAACAAAAAAATAAGAGTCACTAAAATATTTAGTTTTGATATGGCAAATGAATTATTTGGACATGACGGTCCATGTAAAAATATTCATGGTCATACCTATCATTTAAGTGTTACATTACTAGGCGAAATCATCAATGAACCTCATCATCCTAAAGATGGAATGGTGATTGATTTTTCAGACTTCAAACAAATTATCCAATCAGAAATTATTTCAACATTCGATCATTCTCTTACCTTGAATAAAAACTCTCCTCACGCACTTATTTCAGGCCTAGATGAGCAGTTCGAAAAAATTAATTACGTTCCATTTCAACCAAGTTGCGAAAATTTATTAGTAGAATTTCAACAAAAAATTCTAAAGAAACTACCTACGCATTTAATACTACACCATATTCAATTACAAGAAACACCCACCTCTTCTGCAGCATGGTATGCAGAAGACAATTAAAATTAAAATCATGGAATCAATAGATGTATTAGTTATAGGCGCCGGTCCAGCAGGATGTATTGCAGCATCCATCTTAAAACAACAAGGTTTCAACATTAAAATGGTAGAAAAAGAAAAATTTCCCCGATTTGTAATTGGCGAAAGTTTGCTACCTAGAGTAATGGATCATCTTGATGAAGCAGGCTATCTTGAAGATATCAAAGCGGCTGGATTTCAAGAAAAATTCGGGGCAAAATTTTTACGTGGTGACCAAGTATGTGATTTCAATTTCTCAGACCAATTTAGTAATGGCTGGACATGGACATGGCAAGTGCCACGAGGAAAATTTGATCAAATATTATCGAATGGCGCAAAAAAAATGGGCATTGATATAGAATTTGAAACATCAGTAGAATCCATTCAATTTAATGGTTCCAATTCGATCACCTCAGTTCGTGATGCTGCAGGAAATCAAAAAGAAATCGCTGCGAAATTTATCGTAGATGCTAGTGGATATGGCCGAGTAATTCCTCGCATGTTTAATCTTGACGAACCTTCAAATCTTTGAAAAAGAAAAACACATTTCTCTCATTTCCGCGACCTAAAACGTCCAGAAGGAATTGATGGAAATCGTATTACTGTGGTTGTTCATCAAACCCGAGTTTGGATTTGGATTATTCCATTTTCCGATGGCATTACTTCTGTAGGATTTGTAGGAGACCCAGGATTTTTTGACAATATGCCAGAAGATACCATTGAAAGAATGAAGTTTCTAATTTCTTCCGATCCCAACACAGCCGAGCGTTTCGCTGATGCAGACATGATGTTCGAACCTAAAACCATCGAAGGATACTCAATTTCTACAAAACAATTATTTGGCGAAGGATATGTGCTTGTTGGCAACGCCACCGAATTTCTCGATCCCGTTTTTTCCTCTGGTGTAACCTTCGCCATGGAATCTGGCAATAAAGCTGGCAAACTTGTTGGCAAATTTCTCCGTGGCGAAGAAGTCAATTGGGATACCGAATACACAGCCTATATGATGCAAGGCATTAATACATTTCGCACCTACGTTTCTACTTGGTATACAGGAGAACTGCATGAAATATTTTTCTCAGCCAACCAAGATCCAGAAATTAAAAAACAAATTTGCTCTGTACTTGCAGGCTATGTGTGGGATTTAGACAATCCATTCGTAAAAAAACACGAACAAGCTGTGAATTCATTATATAAAATTATAGAAATGAACAAAGCATAATTTCATTGCCCCCGATAGACATCTTCTTTCAAAAAACTTACATGCCGGGGACCCTGAACCCTACGGGCATTTGCCTCAAGTAATACCAATGTGATTTGTGTCGCAGACCAAATCTTACAGTGATAAATGCCGATGGTTATTTTGTTAAGAACAATTTGAGGTACGAAAAATTGGTCTGTTA
>CAZSUF010000272.1:4820-5300 GCA_964609875.1 uncultured Bifidobacterium sp. | reverse complement strand
GTTTTTGAGACGTGGATCATTCTGTTGTCCCATCCGTCTATTAATTAATATCATTTGATCAGAATTTGTGGTTATCGCATTAGCACCCACTGCAGTTGCATTGGTAAGGTTGGGTTGTGAATAATCTGCCCCATAACCTAAAGCCGTATTATAGTTTCCTGTTACATTGCTTGTTCCTGCTTTCATTCCTAAAAATGCATTGGCAGAACCTGTATTATTATTTAATCCACTTTGATCGCCTACAAATGTATTATGCGTAGAAAATCCTATTCCAGCATTCATGCCACTTTGTTTACCGATATATACGTTCTCTGCACCTGTTTCTCCCCAACCTGCATCGGCTCCAACAAATGTATTGGATGCCAAGCCTCCACCAGGGTGATTAAATCCTGCACGCGCACCTATCATGGTAAATTCTTGTCAACCATTTAGGTTCATACCAGCTGTAAATCCAACTAAGGTATGATCGGTGCCTAAGTT
>CAZSUF010000272.1:4255-4773 GCA_964609875.1 uncultured Bifidobacterium sp. | reverse complement strand
GAAGTGTTTGGTGTAACATCAAGTCCATCATTCGGGGCTAAATTATTAATGCCTACAAATGGGTTTGCAGGAAATAGATCAGTAATGTTTGTACCACAAATTGCGTTTACACCGACTACTTTTACTACATTGTTGATTGGCGCTGTATTGCACAAAGTTGCGCCAACGCTCGCAGGTGGGTTCATCATAATCACATCTCCATTATTATCTACGCCAAGTACTCGGCCATTGTAAGGGGCAAATCCAGCACCCAGTTTTAAATCTCTTAATCTTAATCCGCTAATACCAGCTGTATTAGGTGTTGTATTGTTTTTGGCCACTTCTAATTTATTGCCGGGTGTACAATTTAAAATATCGCCAATACCCACATTGCCTGGGCCACTTGGTTTTTCGCTAAATATCATATGTGATGCATTTAGAAATACATCTCTACTATTTGTTAATCTGGCTGCTTGAACTTCAACTGCGTTGCCACAACGACCACCTAACTGAACTAAGCCAGCAGAATTAATATAAAT
>CAZSUF010000272.1:2466-4132 GCA_964609875.1 uncultured Bifidobacterium sp. | reverse complement strand
GAGGGTAAATTTGTTAATCGTAAACCACTTAATCCAGTATTTAAAGTCGTACTTGATTGAATTTCGACCACATTGTTTGCATTGACATTATTTGAACCGAAATGCCACCAGCCATTTGACCCTAAGCGGCCTTTTTCGTTGTTTTGAATATTCCATATAAATTGGGGTGTTCCACCGAGTCCTGTTGCACTCATCCAAAAGCCATTGAGTCCCGCATAATGTTCGAAACGATTACTAGACGTTTGTAATAAGCCAGCAATACCCATACGTAAATGAGTTTGATTGGCTGTTGAGGTGAATAAATCGATAGAAGCGCCTGCTATATTTGGACCAGAATGAACGCTAATTCCATCGCCAGTAAAAGTGCCCGCTACTGCCCCAAAACCAGCATTGGTTAAACCATTATTTACCGTTGTGGTAAATTTTCTGGTACCTCCAGTGTAAAAATGAATTTCACTTGGCCATAAGGTACCCAGTATATTATTGTTGTTGTATGAACCGCCTGTGGTATTGCCACCTCTATACCAAGCTGCATTGGCTTCTGCAGCTGTTAGAGAGGGAGGAGGTGCACCTGTTGGACCTTGAGTGGTGGTCATTTGTGCAAATACATGATTTGCTAAAAGTAAAAGAATGATGGAGAGAGATTGTTTCATATAAAATAGTTTTATAGTGAATGAAATAGAAGATAACTTTCATGCACAAGTTAGTCTGAGAGGCTACTTTCTGTGAGGACAATCTGTTAAGTGTGTATGTTTTTTCGATAAGTGTGCATTTCATTTCGAAGAGATCAGTTGGTTTGTATTGCGGCAGGGATTGAACGGAAAGCCCGCATTCCGAGAGGCTTCACAAAAGTTGAAGTCTAGCTAAAAGATAGTAGCCGATTCGGAAGAGGACTTGGAGGGAAAGCCCGTATGCCGCCCAAATAAATTAAAAGCTTATTTTTTACTCAGACTTTTCATTTGCTCAAGAAACTCATCTTTTCTTCTGACAGAGACTTCAATTTCTTTTTGGTCCTGCATGATGACAGAACCTCCGCGACCTTTTTGGTATTTTTCTACGAAATGTAAATTAACGATATGCGAATAGTGAATTCTGAAAAAACCAAAATCGGATAAGACTTGTTCGTATTCGCCCAAGGTGCGGGAGACTAGGAATTTTTTTTTGTCTTTGGTATAAAATCGAGTGTAGCCTTTTTCGGATTCACATCGAATGATATCTTCGATAGGAACGTAAACAATACCTTCATGCGAGGGGATGGCAATTTTTTCGAGTTTGTTTGGCGTTTGATAATGATGGCCAAGATCTTTGAAATAATTTGCAGGATATTTGATCTTATGATGGATAGCTTTTTCGATGGCTATATTCAGTTCTTTTTCTTCGATAGGTTTAAGCAAATAATCGGTGGCAGAAAGTTTTAAAGCACGCAAAGCATAATCTTCGAATGCTGTGACAAAAATCACTTCGAAGGGTACAGGGTTAAATTTTTCAAGTAAATCAAATCCGCTTCCATAAGGCATTTCAATATCTAAGAAAACTAAATCGGGTTTGTGTTTGTTGATGAGTGAATAGGCTTCCGTGATATTATTTGCTTCGCCTACCAAATGAATGGATGAAAATTTTTGCAGTAATAATTTAAGGGTATTTCTACCTGAAAGTTCGTCATCAA
>CAZSUF010000272.1:0-2456 GCA_964609875.1 uncultured Bifidobacterium sp. | reverse complement strand
GATTGAATGGGTATATTTAGTTGAACAAGGGTTCCTCTCATTGTGCTGTCTATATCGGATTTGTCGAGAATATGACATTCGATTTGCATGTTGAAATTTTCATTGATCAAATCGATTCGATCTTTGGTGATTTTCATGCCTAATGATTTGTGCATATCTAAATTTTTATTTTTTACTTTTCCTGATTGATGAAGGCCGATTCCATTATCATCGATGGTTATATGTAAAGTATTATTTTGTTTTTTGATACTTAGTATTAAAATACCTTGTTCATGATCTGGTAAATATTTTATTCCATGGTTAATGGCATTTTCTATATAGGGTTGAAGCATCATAGAAGGTATTTCAATTTGTTCTATATCCTCAAGATTATCAATTTCAAGGTTGAATGTAAACGGTTTTTGAAGTCTTAAATTTTCAAGTTGAATATATTGTTCTAAAAATTGGATTTCTTCTTGTAAATATATCCAATTTCGTTTGGACAATTGTAAAGCGGCACGAATTAATTTAGAAAATTTAGATACATATTGAGTGGCTTGAGTAGGTTGATTTTGCATGATTAAATCTTGCAGTACATTCATGCTATTAAAAATAAAATGCGGATTCATTTGTGAACGTAAGGCTTCGAGTTCAGATCTAACCATGCGATGTTGTAAGGCTGCTTTCTTTTCGGCTTTGATTCGAACATATTTCTTAAGCCAGCTAAAAAATAAAATATTAAGTAAAATAAAAAGGAGGCCGGCTATTATTTTAAATGCTAAGGTTTGCCACCATTTAGGTTGTATAGTAAAGACAATGGATTTAACAATTGATGAAGTATTATTCATCGTGAATGCTCGAATGAAAACTTTATATTTCCCTGGACTAAAATTATTGATATCAATACTTCGTTGTGAGGTAGTTGTCCAATCGTTGATATGAGGAGAAATTTTATATTGGTAAGTAATTTTTTCTGGAGCTGAAAGTTCTATGCCAGTAAAATGAATCATTAAATGTTGGTTGTCGAATAATTCTATTTTTTCAGTAGAAAATAATTGCTTGTTATCGATAGAGATATAGTCAATATTTAAATGAATTTGTTTAGGTTCAATGGCGTTTTCGTCTATCATGACAAGTCCGTCATTAGTTGCTAAATAGGCTGTATCATGGATAGCAATTAGGTCGTTGATTTGATCACTGGGTAAGCCGTCGGACATAGAAAAAGCCTTGCTTTGTATGATTTGCTGTTGGTCATTTATCCAGAATTTTACATAGCCTTTGTTAGTGGCGGCATAGAATTTATTTTCATCAGATTTAAGCTTTAAAATATTATAGCTAGGTAATAGAGAGTTTTCTGGAGATAAAGTATCGATTATTTTATTGTCTTTGACTCGAATGATGCCTTGGGTATTTGTGCCTATGAGTAGCATACCTCTGTATGAGAGAATGGTGTTGATACGACAATCGATGGATGGTGTAGTTGCTTTGGAGTTGATTTGCTGTGTGCGGAAGTTATATGATTTTAATCCTTCTAATCCACCTAGCCATAATAAGGAATCTTGATGTAAATTCTATTTGTAGGTATGTGGTGTGTAATTTTATTTTTACGTGTGTTATATAAATAAACTTGTGAGCCGATAGAAAACATGATGGCGGAATCATTGAGGATACAAAATGATTTTGAGTTGGGGATGATGATTCTTTTTTTTGTTTTGTTGCCAACTAACCAAGCACCTTCATCATTTGAGACAACGATGGTTTGGTTAGATTGACCCATTTGTAAGATCCTATTTCGTTTGATTAATGTTTCAGATAAATCAATTAATTCAATTTTATTCTTCTTGTCATCGGTTACAATAATATTTCCATCATTAGTTCCTAATAGAAATTGACCTTTCGAGTTTTGGTAAATGGAGTATAAAAAATTGGATTTTAAATCAGGGTAGTTATATTGGAAAATGGATTTGTTTTTTAAAAGATATAATCCTTTATCGCTTGTGCTAATCCAAACATTTTTATTTTGATCTTGATACACCTTTTGTACATCGGTATTTTCGATAGATTTAATTAGCAGGCCTTTTTTTAATGATTCTAATGATTGGGTGAAATATAGCGTAGATTCATTTTTTGCAATTAGCCAAAATCCAGATTCATTGATATATAATTTGTCTATCAGCAGTTTCGTTTCGAAAGAGTTAGTCAAGATGAGTTGCTTATCTTTCAAGTCAAATACTTTAATGATATTTCCATCAATGAGGTAGAATTTGTCGTTATAGAAAAATGTTTTCTGATAGAATTTTTTGTCTAATACTTTTACGGTGTCTAATTTATTGTGGTCTAAGATGGAAATAAAATTAGGGGTGAAGCTTGGTTGATGGGAGCTAAAGATGATTAATTTTTTATTGTTAACTTTTAGTTTATATATTTTACTTTGGTTGAAATTGATTTCTCCTTTCTTCAATTCGCCCGATGAAAAA
>CAZSUF010000271.1:0-5314 GCA_964609875.1 uncultured Bifidobacterium sp. | reverse complement strand
CATAATTTTACAAAGTATAGATGAAGTGTTGAATCCTTAATTGAAAATGATTTCAAATTAAAATGTTGCTATCCATAAGTTTGGAGTAGAATTTTTACCCCTAATTTATTTTTCTATATCTTAATCTAAGTGAATTCAGAATAAGTACTACATCACTTAGTCCCATAATAGCGGCTCCCCAAGTTGGAGTTAGATAGCCACTTGCCGCAAAAGGTATAGCCACTATATTGTAAAAGAAAGCCCAAAAAAGATTGCCTTTAATTGTTTGATAGGTTTTTTTTCCAAGCTCGATGGCAGCTACAAGACTGCTTAAATTATTATTCAATAAAATGACTTGCGCACTTTGCATCGCAATATGCGAGGAGTCGCTCAAGGAAATTCCAATATCTGCTTTAGTTAATGAAGGCGCATCGTTTATGCCATCACCGACCATGGCTGTAGGAAACTTTTTCATCAGCTTGTCAAGCACACTCAGTTTATCTGCAGGTAATTGCTCTCCATAAAATTCTTCTATCTTAGTTTCTTGAACGAGTTGCTTGCATTTCTCATTTCTATCTCCACTTAGTAAAACAGTATGATAATTTTTTTCGTGTAAAGTTTGTATGAGTTGAACAGCGCCTGATCTCAATTCATCTTTCATATCTATCCAGCCTACCAAAGTATTGTTTTTTGTTAGATACAAATCATGTCGTTCTTGATCGGAAGAATTGTCCAATAGACGATAAGAACCAAGTTGCCATTTGTTTTGTTGCTGATCTATTGCGCTTAATCCAATTCCCTTGATTTCTTCAATTGATTGTAAGGGTAGAATTTGTTCGTGAGTCCAATTTTTACAAATACTTTTAGCAATAGGATGTGATGAATGTTGTTCTAAAGAAAATACGATAGATTTAAATTCTTGCTCAGGAAGTTCAGTGTAGAACTGATGTATATTTAATTTCCCAGTAGTAAGGGTTCCTGTTTTATCAAAGACAAATTGCTTAATATCTTTGAATTTTTCTAGGGTATCTCCGCCTTTAATTAATATCCCTAATTTGGCTGCTCTACCTAAGCCAACCATGACAGCTGCTGGTGTAGCAAGTCCCATGGCGCAAGGACAAGCAATCACCATCACAGCAATACTTCTCATAATGCTAGATTCAAGGGCATTATGTAAAAACCAATAATTAATGACAAATGTAAGTACCGCAATGGCTAATACGGAAGGAATAAAGATGACACTAATCCGATCGGCTAGTCTTTGTAAAGGAGGTTTAATAGCTTGTGCTTCATTCACTAATTTAATGATTTGAGCAAGTGCAGTATTCTTTCCAACAGCAGTGGCTTTGATACGTATATTTCCATCCACTAACAGAGTTCCTCCAATTACTTGTGTGTCAACTTCCTTACTTACAGGAATACTCTCGCCTGTCATCATACTTTCGTCAATCAATGCATTGCCCGATAACACAATCCCATCTACGGGTATTTTATCTCCAGAATTGACTTGTATCATATCGTCAACCTTGACAAACTCATTATCAATTTCTTGTATGGTTTCTTTTCCTATACTATCTACCCATACAATTTTTGCTTTTACTTTCTGATAACTCATCAAGCTTCGCATGGCATTTGTTGTGGATCTTACTGCATATTCTTCGAGATAATTTCCGGCTAGTACCAAGGTGATGATAGAAGCTGTGGTTTCGAAAAATAAATAGGAATGCACATCTTCTGGATGTAGATACCAACCTACCAGACTATAGATAAAAGCAGCAGTTGAACCAATAAAAACCAATACATCCATATTGGGAATTCCATTTTGCAAAGACCTAAAAGCGCTTCTTCCAAAATAATAGGCCCCAATAAGATATACGGGAAAGGCTAAACAACATTGTACGATAGGATTATGTAAAGGAGCCCATGCAATAAACATATGACTCATTAAAGGAATCCATAATAGGGTACAAATAATTAAATAAGGTGCAATAGACGAACCAACAACATGCTGGTGTTCATCTTTTCTTATCACATGATAACCTAAAGAATCTATGCCATCAAAAAGGGTTTCTTTTTTATTTTCATCTTCGAGTTGAAAATTCACTTCGCCCGTGGCCGCATTGACTACCACATGTGTAGCCCCTTGTTTATCCAAGTATTTTTGAATAGATAAGGCACAATTTCCACAAGTCATTCCTTCTACTTGACATTGTATGGCTGTACTCATAATGTAAAGGTAGAGCAATCTATTTCGGATAAATTATTTATTTCAGAGTGGAATTAGATGTTACTTATGGATGTCGAAAGTATATTTACCTTATGGAAAGAGTTTATCATATTGATGAAATTGATCAAGTGGCTTTAGAGATTTTGAAAAGTTATCCTGATCAAAGAATTTTTGCTTTGGATGCTGAAATGGGTAGCGGGAAAACAACTTTAATCAAGGCTTTATGCAAACAACTTGGCGTAGAGGATGTTGTGAGTAGTCCCACTTTTTCTATTATTCAAGAATATCGAGGCAAAGAGGATATGCGTGTTTTTCATATGGATTGGTATCGATTAAAAGGAGAAGAAGATGCGATTGAAGCAGGTGTGGAAGATATTTTACACAAGAAGTCAATGTATTGTTTTATTGAATGGCCACAAATTGCTCCAGGAATTATACCTACAAATACCCCAATCATCCATTTAAAGTTCTCGTCCAACGACTGCAGAATTGTAAAAATTTTGTAAATTACTCATTTTTAAACCCCTTAAACACAACGTATGAAAAGAATTCTTACACTTATTGTATTGACTTTAGCCACCTTAGGTTCATATGCGACTCATCTTGCAGGCGGTGAAATGACTTATACCCATATTTCTGGTTTAGATTATAAGATAACCGTTAAACTTTATAGAGATTGTAATGGAACAATCGCACCAAACTCACTACCAATAGATATTAAGGATTTAGTGACTTCAACTACTTATTCAATTACTCTTGCTCAAACTGCTAGTGGCTTAGTGAATACGTATTGTCCTAACATGGCTACCTCTTGTACTTCTCCTACTTCAGTCTTAAATGGGTTCGAATATTATGTGTATGAAGCTATTACAACTCTCCCATCAACATCTAATTTTTTATTTACCTATACTCTTTGTTGTCGACCTTCTGGAATGTTGAATATCTATAATTCAGGCAGCACAAAGTTATTATTATACGCTAAATTGGATTTGTTATCTGCTGTTGGCGGATTCAATAATGCTCCACAATTTATATATGGAAGTAACAATATGATTTACAATTCCAACCAAACCTATACTGTGAATCAAGGAGGTATAGATTCTGATGGTGATCAACTTGTCTATAGTTTATCTCCTATATTTGATTCTATTTACAACCCAGGGTCTATGCTGGTTCCATGCACTTATAGTTCACCAGCAACTTGGTCTACGCCTTTAGGCACAACTGGAAGTATGAGTATAAATCCGAATACCGGAGATCTAACTTTTTCAAATTCAATTTGGGGGAAATATTCGGTTGCGGTTAAAATAGAGTTACAATTAATATTTGATAATTTAAATACAAATAACTTACCTACTCTCTCAGGCGTAAATGGAGGAGCTAGTCATACGACTTCTGTAAATCTATGTGCGGGTAGTAGTGTTTCTTTTACAGTAAATAGCACCGACCCTGATGTGAATGATACGACATTCATTAATATGAATCCTTCAAATATTCCAGGTTCAACTTTGACAAGCAATGGTGCTCAACAAGCAACAGCTACTTTCAGTTGGACCCCTACTGCAGCGGATATTCGTCCACAACCTTATTTGTTGATTTTAGAAGTAAAAGATAATGCTTGCAATACCAACACATACGGCTACTTGATTTATGTAAATCAGTGCAATACCGATTCTGTATGGGCAGGCGATGCCAATGCTGATTTTGTGGTGAATAATTATGATGTACTAAACATTGGTATTGGGAATGGCACTACGGGCATTGTGCGTCCATCAGCGACGACCAATTGGGTGGCTGAGTATTGTCCAGACTGGACGAATAGTTTTGCAAGTGCTATCAATTATAAACATGCAGATTGTAATGGAGATGGCACTATAGACATGACTGACTTAAATGCCATCACCTTGAACTATGGTCAAACACATTTAAAGAAGGAAAACTATGGTGTGTACAAAGCTGCAGGCTTACCTGATTTATATTTAGATCTTACCGGAATTTCTGCTATACCAGGTTCTACCTTACAAATCCCTGTGATGCTAGGTACTTCTACATCTATGATGAATGATATATATGGAATAGCCGCAAATTTATTAGCAACAAATACCATGGCATCACCTATGAGCTTAACTTATCCAACCTCTTGGTTAGGTAATACAAACAACAGCATGTTGTTCCAGAAAGGCATTACCAATAACAAAACTGCCTTTACCTTAGTAAGAAATAATCAACAAGATGTGAGTGGACTTGGTCAAATTGCTACTTTAACTGTGAATGTTTCTTCATCTGCTGTTCCTGGATCTGATTTGGTATTTCAGTTTAGTGATATTAAAATGATCGATCACAATGGAATGGAAATTAGTGATTATAATGTATTAACCGACAGCTTAAAAATTGCTTCTCCGAATTCTGTAGACCAAATAGACAAACAAGGTCAATTAGATTTATTTCCAAACCCTGTAAATAATGAATTGAATTTTATTTTGTATGCAAAAGATCAAGGACAATATACCATCACGGATTTATCTGGTAGAATAATAAGCACGCAGCATTGGACTTCGAACGGACAATCTCCTACTCAGATTCAGGTAAGTGATTTGGCTAGTGGCATGTATTTGATAAAAATTGATGGAGAAACCATACAAACCGTGCGTAGTTTTAGAAAGTAAAAAAGAGTTTATTCTAGAAGCCCAACATAATTGTTGGGCTTTTTTGTTTTATCTATTTTGGTTTGCATCTACAAAAGGGCAGGACTTACATCACAAAACTATCTTTGGAAGACGAAACTCCGCCTTTTGGGCAGGTGCTTTTACAAGCTACCCTTCTGTCTGTCGTGGTTTTTCTGTCGTATGTGATGCTTTGTCCGTGCGGTTGGGCAGACACACTCTTTTGCAAGCTTTGGCTTGTGTGATGGTTTGTGTGGCTTACAAATGTGTGTGATTGCTAAATGGGCTGAAATTTATTCTATTACTCTATCAAATATTCCAATTACTCTAAAGGACTTTTCAATTATTGCATTTGGATCAATTACAATATCTTGATATGAAGCATCAAATGACTTTGGTTTCAGAATTATTTTTTCATGTTGCCAACCTTCTTCGTTAATAACTT
>CAZSUF010000270.1:0-5315 GCA_964609875.1 uncultured Bifidobacterium sp. | reverse complement strand
CGTCAGAGAAAAGGAACATTTTTTCTCACCGCATCATCAGGCAAGCAGAAACCTTTTTCTTCTCAGTCCTCAGGCTAATACTAAAGTCAGTTATGCTTCTTACCTTTTAAAACCCATACTTCAAAATACAATAAATTGCCCGAAAGCCATCTTTCCAATTAATTTTCTTTCCTTCAGCATAAGTTCGTCCGTAGTAAGATATACCCACCTCATAAATCCGGATATTGGGTATGCGACTTATCTTGGCTGTAACCTCAGGTTCAAAACCAAATCGCTTTTCTTTTAATGGCAACTCTTTTACCATTTGAGTATTGAACAATTTGTAACATGTTTCCATATCAGTTAGGTTCAAATTGTTAAACATATTTGATAAAAAAGTGAGGAATTTGTTGCCTAGTGTATGCCAAAAAAATAAAATTCGATGAGGCTTACCACTAATAAATCTAGAACCGTATACCACATCGGCAAATCCATTCAATACAGGTCGCAACAAATCGTTATATTCATTTGGGTCATATTCCAAATCAGCATCCTGAATAATCAAATATTCACCACTGGCTTTAGAAATGCCCGTATGCAAGGCCGCACCCTTTCCTTTATTAACTTCATGCTTATGATAGGCAATCGGCATACCTGGATTAGCTTGCATATACCTTTCTATGGCAGATTCTGTATCATCGGTAGAACAATCATTGACTATAATAATTTCCTTTTCTATTTGATTTAAAAGAATCACATCTCGAACTTTATCCAAAATGAAATGGATAGTTCTCCCTTCATTATATACGGGAATTACAATAGATAGTTTCTGAATGTTCATAAAGGATATTCGTATAAAAATGCTGACTATTTAGTTCAAACCTAAATTAGCGTTGCAAGATAGGAAATCTTTTTTCATTTGAATTAGCAAAAGCCAAACTATACTAATAGCTTGGATCAATATTCTTCAAAGATACCCTTAAAGCCTTTTGTCGATAGTAATCAGGATTGTCTAACCCATTTGTGCAGGTATTCAGGCATGGAGAAAACCCATCTAGGCTATAAGTAATTAAAATTTCATCGTTCGCATTTAACCAAGTTGGGTGCAAACAGGCTCCATAAGTGATGGGTGTAATGCCATTTAATTTGTCATTAATTTGATGCAGTGTAACTGGATTATTAAATGGGCCCCAAGCTTCAGCACCAATACTCGAATATAAAGCGGTTCCTGAATTGCATGCCTTGCCAACTTGTTGGGTGAGCAAAATATACTTTCTTCTTACTTTGCGTATAGAAAAGTTTTCTCCAGGAACTTGGGTAATGGCTGTGGCGCCAGAAGCAACATTTAACCAAGTATCTTTATTATAATAAATCCAAGGCGAATGCGGATTGTTCAATAAAAAACGGGCAACATATAAGTTGTTTTTAGTTAGAATACCAGGCTGATTGAGCCCAAATACATAACAAAACCCAGTGGCGGTATCCGATACCACGCTATATCCGAAAGTAAAGCTCGAAGTCGAAATGGAATCAATGCGAACATACTGCATAGAAGGAAAATGATATTTGGCTATATAGGTGCCAGGAATAGCCATAGTACCTTCCTTCTTACAAAAAACAAAAACGGTATCTTGAAATTGATAAGCATGCATTGGGGTAAACCAAGTATTTGCTTGATTAGAAGGAATAAAGTCTTGGCTTCCATTATTTAAAGTGAGAAATGTATTCGTATTTGTTTGTATCACACCCGCACTATGTACATTCGCTGTACAAGAAATCTTTTCGCTGCTAGCATCAAAATCATTTAGGTGTGAAGCTCCATATAACCAAAGAATTCTTCCATCATTTAGCACTAAAGTAGAGGCGCCTACACCTGCCGTTAATCCTTGAGTTTGACGAAATAGGGCCGTCATGGAAGAATCGATATATGCTGGTTTAATGATGGGCGATACTGGCAAGGTTCCACGTTTACATGCACCGAATAAAATGCTTAAACCAATAAGAATTCCAAAAAATCGAATGGATAGAGTCATAAATTGCAAATTAAATTAAATCAGATCTAAGAAAGGTAATTTAAAAGAATGAAGTTATAATTTTTTCTTTACTTGCAGGCATGAATTTCAGAGAGGCTTTACAATATTTTATAGAGCAAATAGGTTACGAAACGCCTCAAGGTAGTAGCGAAGAAATATTTTATAGAATTGCAGAGTCTGTATCTGGTTTACAAGGTTTAAATCTACGATTCAATACAGACTATACTTTTGAAGAAGAAACTTTAAATCCTTTTATCCAAGAACTCAAGAAAAACAAACCTATTCAATATATTCTTGGGTATGAATATTTTGGCAACTTAAAATTATGCGTAAATCAAGATGTGTTGATTCCAAGACCTGAAACAGAAGAGTTAGTGCTTTGGGCTAAAAAAACCTTAGACAACTCAGAAAGATCCATGAAAATAATTGATCTAGGAACAGGTAGTGGCTGTATTCCAATTTGGTTGAAGAAGCATTGTCCACAAATAAAAATGTGGGCTATGGATGTAAGTGATAAAGCACTCACGCTAGCAAAAGAAAATGCCCAATTACATCAGACTGAAATTACTTTTTTTCAAGACGATATTTTAGACCCTAAACTTGATGCATCAGAAAAATTTGATCTTATCATCAGTAACCCACCTTATATCGCTGTTTCGGAGAAAAAAGATATGGATAATCATGTATTTGACTATGAGCCGTCTATCGCGCTTTTTGTTAGTAACGGAGATCCCTTACAATTTTATAAAGCCATTTTATTATTTGCAAAAAAACATCTAAAATCTCAAGGACAGTTGTTTGTAGAATTGCATCAAGATTACGCAACGCAGGTTAAAACCCTTTTTGATGAACAGTTATGGGAAACCGAATTAAAGAAAGACATGTATGATAACTATCGAATGTTGAAAGTGACAACCACCTAAAGGCGCTTTATCTTTCAATAAAAAACCTGCCACCCAAACTAAAACCAACAACTTTTAGAAGGATGACAGGGAACACACCACAGAACATGATGTTTGTATTTGATGAACAAAAAATATCTATAATTATCCGTAAAGATACCCAGTAGCTTTTCCACTTTTGCCATGACGCAAAAGTTGAGCAAAAAGTCTAGGCTGAAGATTCTTGGCATAAAAATAATTTCATCTACGCCACTTTTATCCAAACTCGCAATTAATGATTTTCTCCATAGAGTAACATTCGTATGTGCTCAAACAGTGGATAAAAGTTTGGCTTCGATTTCAATATTTTTAGCTGCCTCGAATCTTAGGCCGCCTCTTCTATGGAGATTTTTTGCAATATATTGATATTAGATAAATGGCATCTGTGTTTATTTGTTTTATAAGGTAGCTTAGCGGATAGTCATTAAAATATCGAATGCGATTTTATTTCTTGTGTTGTATTGCGGCAACGATTGTAACGAAAAGCCCGGATTCCGAGAGGCTTTACGAAACTACATTCTACATGACCTTTGATAGCCGAATCGGAAGAGGACTTGCAGTGAAAAGCGTGTGTGCCGCCCTAAAAAATGATCCTTTATTTCTTTTTGTTTCGTATCATATAGTTATCGCTTTTGGTGGCCTTTTGCATATATTTCTTTTCTTCAGCAGGCATGGCTTCTACATTAGAAATGTTCAAATCATATGACTCATTGGTGCTTTGTGCTTTTTGTAACTCAGGCGATTTGTCTACTAATTTCGATTTAGATGACATATACACTTTGTTTTCTTTTACGATGGTTCTTGCTTTTTCGTAATTTCCGTTATCTACTTCTTTCATCGCCATTTCTAGTTGTTCGTTAGATTGATATAAAGCCACTTGAGCCGAAACCCATTCGTTGAAATGTTCGTTATACACACTATTGGAATTGGTATATTCACAGCGATTCACTAAGGCCAAGCGATGTGTTTCGCTAGAAGACACTTCTTTAAAATTGAGTTGAGTAGCAAAGGTCACTGTAGAATTTATATTTCGAGTTACATGATATCGAATTAATAATCCCTTTGTTTCTTCAGAAAAAATATCATGTAGTTTAATTTTCAGTATACGTCCCACTTGCTCGTGTTTGTATCCATACACCTTATCGATATTTACATATTCTGGTACGGTTAAAGTTAGCTCGGCATTTTGCGCTACAATTTCCATTAATCCATTGAGTTCTTTTTTAAAAATGCCAGCAATTTTTTCTGCATGATCTATAAAGTAATAATTCCCTGAACCGCTTTCTGCCATGGAAGTCATTAGATCTTCATTATAATCATTACCCAAACCAAATGTTGAAATTGAAATACCATTTTGTTGGCTTTGGCGACGAACAATTTGTTCGATTTGGGCTGGGTTTGTGATGCCTTCATTGGCTTGACCATCGCTTAATAATAATACGCGATTAATATAACCAGGTTTGTAAAAGCGCTTGACTTCATCATATCCTTTTTGGGCACCACCCATTAAATTTGTGCCTCCTCGATCGGTGATACTTTCAATTTTGTTCTTTATCATTTGCTTGTTTCTTACTTGAACTGTTTGTTGCAACACATCGATAGTGCCATCATAAATTACCACAGACAAATAATCTTCAGAACTTAATTGATCCACAATATGTTTGGCTGCTTTTTTTGCATTTTGTATTTTTTCGCCTGCCATGGATCCACTGCGATCTATGACTACAGAAATGTTGAGAGGAATATGGTTTAACTCTTCTTCATATTTTTTTTCTGCTTTTACTTCAATATAAAAATTGCCTTGGTTTTGGGAATTTGAGTAATAATCATTTTCAAACCCAGTAGACAAGGTGATTCCGCCACGAGTTTGACTTTGTTTGTTTGAAGAAGAATAGGAAATTGGATCTTGATCTGGTTGATCTCTCAAATCCTTTGAGGAAGGTGTAAAATAAAAAGAAGAAAGACTAATGATGGCGGCTAGGCTAATCATAGTAAATAAGCCTGTTACAATTTTCTGTTTCATGTGTTCGTGAATTAAAAGTGAATAATGGCCACCTGATGTATCTTAAAAAGAATTTCCATAAGGACCTAGGTGATTGTTTTAATTTCTTTAACAATTAATCAATTAGATATCATCAAAAAATGTAGCTTTAAATTGATTTATGAAAAAGATTGTCATTCTTGGAGGAGAAAGTACGGGCAAATCAACTTTGTCTGCAGCATTAGCTGAGCAATTTCAAGGAGTTTATGTTGAAGAATTTGCTAGAGACTATGTAAGCCAATTGAAAAGGCCTTATGAAGAAAAGGATTTATTAGAGATAGCCAAAGGACAATTAGATCTGGAGTTACAAGCATACAAGGA
>CAZSUF010000269.1:3714-5420 GCA_964609875.1 uncultured Bifidobacterium sp. | reverse complement strand
CATTTGCAGACCAAGCTTTGCTTAAAACATGGGTTCCACATTACGACTTAATTATAGATTGTACAGATCAATTTGCCATACGGTACATGATAAATGATGCTTGTGTTTTGGCAAAAAAACCTTGTGTTTATGCAGCTATATTTCGATATCAAGGACAATTGGCCATATTCAATCCATATGGAGGTATTCAACTAAGAGATATTTTTCCGGAAATGCCTACCCAAGGAATGAGTTGCGCTGATGTAGGCATCTTAGGTGCGATTGCGGGCATCATGGGAAGTTTGCAAGCACTAGAAGCGATCAAATATATATTGGGCAGTGAAGATAGTCTTGGCAATCAACTCTTACAATATGATTTTGCAACACATCAATCATTCAAGGTAAAAATTAAAGCCAACAACTCATATAAGAAACCAAACACTTGGGATGAATATCTTACATGGAATTATTTTCCAGAAAGATGTAATCAAGTTGCGAAAGAATATGAATTAAGTGGGAGTGAATTTTTGGCGCTAACTAAAGATGCCAATGCAATCGTGATTGATGTAAGAAACCCTGATGAGCTTCCTTCATTGAATCATCTTTCGAACCTACAAATTCCTTTGTCAGCATTCACACAGCAAATTGATCAACTTGACAAATCAAAAAAGATACTTTTGTTTTGTCATGCTGGTATTCGGAGTCTCGAAGCCCTTGAAATCTTAGTTGACGAATTTCATTTCGAACAAGTATATCATCTTAAAGGCGGTTTAATCAGATGGCCAGAAATTAAATAAAATAGCATGTCAGAAAAAAAAATCAAGCAAGTATTTAAGCAAGGAGCTATTTCTCCCGTATTTATTGGAGAGAGCATTGCCGCGCATTCTAGAAAAAAAGAGATTGGTGCGCATAGCATCTTTTTAGGTCAAGTTAGAAACGATAAAATAGATAATCAATTTGTCAAAGCCATTGAATATAGCTGTTATGAAGATCTTGCCAATCAGCAACTCCATGTCATTCGGGAAGATATGTTTAGTAAATATCCTCTGACTTGCTTACATATTTATCATAGTCTTGGACAAGTTCTAGCTGGAGAAATTTGTTTGTTTGTGTTTACCTCATCACCTCACCGAAAAGCTGCTATAGAGGCTTGCGAAGAAATCGTAGAAAGGGTAAAAAAAGAAGTCGCTATTTGGGGTAAAGAAATTTTTGAAGATGAGCATTCTTCTTGGAAAAAAAATACCTGAACTATTTAATAACACATAAACAAGAAAATTGGGTGGCAGACACGCTTTCGGCTATACTCCGTCTCGTTTTGAGAACGAGACGGGGTGCCGCCTCTATCGTTGCCACAATACAAAACAAAATGATTATTTGCTAATTTACCAAATTAAGGCAATGATCCACAGATAAAAAATATCTAATGCCCTCATGTTACAAAACTTGGTTGAAGGTAAAATCTTCATGAAGAAGATGGCCTAAGACTCCATATAAAAAATCTTTCTACTTGAAAAAACTACGGACTATCTCTGATAGATGTCAATACATGTTGATGCAAATTATGAACAAAATAACCAACCCAAAAATCAGTATAAAATTCTGGTTTAAAACTATGCTTGTAACTTGTTGAGGCAATAAGTTTGCATTGAGTACTATCTATTTCTTCAACTTCAAATTTTCCATAATTTATTTCATTCTATTTAATTTAAGAAATACGATGTAGTAGT
>CAZSUF010000269.1:0-3681 GCA_964609875.1 uncultured Bifidobacterium sp. | reverse complement strand
CTTCAATTTCAAATTTTCCATAATTAATTTCAAAGTGATGTTGTAAATGCATCGTATGAGATTCGTTATAGAAATTTTTCTCCTTCATACTGACTAGCGAATCATTGAAGGTAAAAGCAAAATGTGAATACTTTCCAAAAGAGATGACTCTTGCTTTTGTAGAGCCATTATTATAAACACAATGCAAATATTTTTGTTCGTCATTAATATCAAGATGCATAGATTTGGGGTAAGAAACGCCATTCTTAAAAAAATAATTTTCAGAAATTCCAAATGAAACAGTGTCTGTTATTTTATTCCAAAGATTCTCTTTAGACATATGAACGACAATCTCATCCTTAATTATTTTATCCTGACTATACTTTGAAATGACAGTTGCAGAAGTTAAAATAGAAGCAAAAGTAAGCATCATGAACCCATACTTAGCCCAAATTTTTTTCTGTACAAATTGCCCAATTACTATACCAATATAATAGGGGACAAGTAATAATAAACCCATGATAATAAAACAAATTGCGCCTTCTTTTGCAATAATTACACATGAAATAATAGATAGTACAATAGGAATAAGAGAAAATAAAATAACCTGTCCAATTTTCTGGCTATGCTCCACTGACATAAGCAATGCAAAAACTAATCCAATACCAAAAGGTATAGAAACTAACATGCCGGCAGAATATTTACCATATAATAAGGCTGCAGGTAAAACCAAAAATATGAGGATCAACAAAAGGGAAGTATAGACTATTTTTTTACTTGCGTCTTTCATATTTTAGTTTGTAAATGCGGTTATATTGCCCCAAAGATATTTTTGACAATGAATTGAAACCCTATGCTTTTCAAAAACCGAAACGAATTCTTTAGCACTAAAATTATCTAGATACTTCCAAAGCATTTGATACTGTCTAAATTTATTAAAGCAAATGCCTCCAATGCAAGGCAGTAGATATCTAAAACCAACATATTGAATAAAACAAGCAATTGCATTTTTCGGTTTTGTCACTTCCATGAGCAAATAAGTTCCATCTTTCTTGAGTATTCCTTTTAGCAACATAACAAATGATTCGTATTGAATGGGGGATAAACACTTTAGCCCAAAACTACATAACACTAAATCAAAATTATTACTTGGTAATGCCACTTTGAAAATATTATCGTTAATTACTTTTACATTCTTATAGCCAAAATCCAACAAGTACTTTTGAGATAAATTGGTCATACTTTCCGAAATATCTATGGCAGTAATATTAGCATTTGGATACTTTTCCCTAAGTGCATTCCAATTCTCTCCAAGACCAGACATTAAATCTAAAATTTCAACCTTCCCTTCTTTTTCATTTAAACTTTGTATAATTCTCTTTCGAATTGAAACCGGAAGATTAAGCAATGTATAATTATTGATGATATCATAAGATCTTGATATGCTATTAAATAAAGTTTTTTCAAATTGTACTGAGTACATTTCTTCTCTCAACATACAAGAATTTAAAATTTCATTTAGGCAAAAAAATAAATTTATTTTTTTCAAAGCTAAGACAAAACCAATTTGAATTACAAATAAATTCTAACAATAGTGTGAGCGAATATAATACTCCATATCTCAACCTATTATATTTTGAAATCTATTTTACTATCCAACATCCTATCAAGGAAGCAGGCGAGATACATTATTCTGTGTATTTTGATCAAAAACAGGATAATCAAAACTATCCACATAGCCATCGCCGTTTAAATCAGTTTGAACATATACACCACTTACATTCTGCTGCGCATCCATATCAAACAGTGGATAATCAAAGCCATCCACATAGCCATCTTGATTCATGTCTCCTGTAAATAAACCATAAACCCCTGCTGATAAATAAGCTAAATTATTTCCATAGGCTTTATCAACACCTGTTGTAAAATCATAGCTACAATTTGCAGAAATCGGTACAGCATTTTTACTCCAAACTTCGATAGAATGTCTATGCTGAACATCAATATAATAATTACCAATAAGCAAGGGGAATATAGCTGTAGCCATTCCAAGCGTACTCAGAGAAACAGTCAAAGGGCCTGCTGCAATGGCATAAGGAGGACTTGTATTTCTAAGTGTTACTTGAATATCATCACAAACAGTGCTTGAATTCCCCACACCTTGATTCATTTTTACAGCTTGCATTTGACTAACCCCATTCATATATCCTTGTAAAAAAAGGTTTAGATTCAGGGTGGTAAAACAAGGTGCAATTGTAATCGAGGCAGCATTAGAAACCTTTGTACAGCCATCTACATTCGTATAAGAATAGGTATAAGTTGTACTAGGGCCTGTGTAAGGATTAGCCACACTAAAAACACCCCCACTAGGCGAAGCAGTTAGCGGTACTGTAGCACCAGTGCATCCTGAAGCAGGACTCGCTGTAACTATAGGAAATGTATTTATTTCTTCTATAGTTAAATTCATAGCCCCACTTGATGACCCATTCCCTTCAAGTACAATATAATAGGTTGTATTAGGATTTACATTTGATTTTAGTGAGGCCGCAGTTCCTAAACAATAGGGCCCATTATCATCATTAAAAAATAATTGCGTGCCGCTTGCATTCAGTAAGTGTACCACTGTATTGATGGATGAACCACAAGTGGAAATCTTTAATGAATCACAACAAGGTCCCGTTAGTACTTTAATAAAAATATCAGGTGATGTTTGGGGATTGGCGCCTTGATACATACTCGTAAAACCTGTTCCTGCTTGTGTGTTGAGTACTTTTGTATAAGGCAATGTGGCCAATATTGGATTGGCAAATGTATTCCCACGAGGGGTACTTCCACATCCTGTTGTTGACAATAACCCATAGTTGGCATTATACACAATATCATTTCCATAACTTGTCAGATTGGCAAACTGACCATTGGTCGTTAGCTCTCTAGCCGCATGACAATCTTGATCATAAGTCCAGGCAAGCCAACCAATTTTTCGCGGACAAGCTTCTTGAAGTATGATTGGATATAAAGTTGCCAGACTTATTTGACCACAGAAAGCATCATCTTGAGAAATAGCAATTTCTCCCAACACAAAACATCGATTCGAATCTACAGCTTGGTTTAATTTAGCTTGAACTTGAGTTTGTGTACTTGCATATCCAGACCAATAAGCATGTGCACTAAAAATGATATTATGTAATGGGTCGTTTGTATACAAACTATTCGACATCAACATTAAATCTGAAGAAGATTGACCACAATCAGGTGCATCAATCATGATAGGTACTGTAACACCCAAACCACGTAAAGAGCTAATTAAAGCATTATAATTCGATGTAAATGTTGATCTTGCTGATGCCGCCGCGCCAGTCCATTGTACATAACCAAATTCATTGGCGATATTGATGATTAAATAATCTTTATGTGCGGTGATTAAGTTTTGTACTGCCGTAGATTTCCACCAGTTTGAAATCGTTGAATTAAAGTAGGTCCAATTATTTGAACAAGTTCCATCATGAATTTCCAAAATTGGAATCAAGCCTTTAGCATGACAATAAGCAATGATATTACTTAAGTGTCCATTCGTCAAATAGCCTTGAACTGTGCCAGCTGTACCTCCACTGCCAGGAAGATCACGCCAATGAGTGCCTGAAGTATACCATGGTAATCGTATGCAATTGGCCCCTGTCATGACAAACTGATCTATCTTTGCTT
>CAZSUF010000268.1:4636-5467 GCA_964609875.1 uncultured Bifidobacterium sp. | reverse complement strand
TGATTTATTATTGTCTGAATATCTGCCAAAATAAATTCGAGATACTTGGTTGTTGTTATCCAATTCATCTTGATTTGAATTCCCTAAATTCAATATGCGGTTCAAAAATCCCATGTGTTGCAAGATAATGAATTTATTAAAAACGCGGGTTTTCTGTGAACCTGATTCGGGCTATTTTGAGAGTTCTATTCAGATTCACGTAAAAGTTTTTATATTTGTCCACTAATTAATCAAATTTCATATATGAAGTTCATCGTTTCTTCTGGAACTCTACTCAAAAATCTGCAAAGCATCAGCGGAATCATCAGCTCTAACAACGTATTACCTATTTTAGAATCATTTTTGTTTGTATTGCAAAAAAATGAGCTGACTGTTGTAAGCACCGACCTTGAAACCATGATGAAAGTGCATGTGGATGTGCAATCCAATGAAGAAGGCAGTTTGTGTATTCAAGCCAAAGTGCTTTTAGATTATTTGAAAAATTTGCCTGAACAGCCGATTACATTTGATATTCATGAGGCAGATTTCGGTATAGATATCACCAGTGAGCAAGGTAAGTATAAGATTGTAGGTGAAGATTCTAAATCTTATCCAACAGAGCCAAAACCAACAGATACTTCTACCTTTACTATGTCTGCGGCTGAATTAGGGGATGGTATCGCCAAAACCATGATTGCAGTAAGTAATGATGATTTGCGACCTGCGATGAGTGGGGTGTTTTTTGAATTAAGTCAAAATAATTTAACCTTAGTAGCCACTGATGCTCATAGATTAGTTCGTTGTATCAAAACTGATGTGAGTTGCCAAACTGATGATAAATTTATCGTGCCT
>CAZSUF010000268.1:2715-4626 GCA_964609875.1 uncultured Bifidobacterium sp. | reverse complement strand
AATGCAATTAAAAAATAATTTGAATACTTCCACTGAAGTAAAAATTTCATTTAATTCAAACCATCTATTTGTTGAAGGAGAAAATATACATTTAAGCTGTAGATTAATCGATGCGAAGTTTCCTGATTACAAAGTGGTTATACCTGCGGATAATCCTTATAAATTAGTCATCAACAAGAATGAATTTGTAAGTGCCTTAAGACGTGTAAGCGTATTTGCCAACAAAACAACCAATCAAGTGGTGTTGGATATTGTCGGTAATAGCTTGCATTTATATGCACAAGATGTTGATTTTTCTTTTGAAGGAAATGAGCAATTAGCTTGTCAGTATACAGGCGAAGACATGAAAATTGCATTTAATGCACGTTTATTGCTTGAGCTTATTTTAGTTCTTGAAGGTGAAGAAGTTCTTTTTGAATTAAGTACGCCAACTCGTGCAGGATTAGTAAAACCAACAGAGAAGAAAGAAAACGAAGATTTGTTGATGTTGCTCATGCCTTTGATGATAGGTGCTTAATTGCTTGCTTGTTACGCAGGCCTGCTGAATATGACCTATTCGATATAACATAGAGTCGCTAAATAAATTAATTAGGGTTTGCAAAGTAACATGTAATTGATGTAACTAATTTTCATCATGATTCTTGATATTATTAGTGCATGCATGGCAAATTCTAATCAAACTGAATAATCTGGTTTGCAAAACTTGTTGTTTGATATTCTATATTCCACTACTCAAAGGTTGCCAAACTTCTGGCTGTGGCTTGATGTTCGGCGCAGGGTAGAGAATTCTAATGCTCAAGAATATTACAAAAGTTCATAGAAAGCACAATTGTTGAACCAAGTACAAAAGCCACACTGACGCCACGCCGCTGTTACGCCCAGTGTTCATCTTATGTATCTTCTTTGCTAAATACCATATCAAGCACAAAAACAGGTTTAGAGCGATCCATAGGCATTACAGATATGGTTGATATAGCTACCCTATAGTACGGATCAAAGTGATCGAAGATTTTTCCAATACACTTTTCTGTGCTTTTTGAGAATTGCGCTTCCCATTTATCTTCTTTTATTGAACTTGTGTCAGTGTAAATAGGATGAACCAAATTTAATAATCTTCTATACTCCATCTCAGCACTATCTTTATTAGAAAAGAAATATTTATACTCTAAAAGCATAGGATGTTTTGTAGTGTCTTCTTGTCCCCCTTTTTCAGTAACCAGAGCTGCATTTCCATAAGCCAATAGAACTTGTATCGAGTCAGGGTTAGATTTAATAAGACCTTTGTCTGCTGTAATGCCTTTGAAAAAAGTAGTGGCTGGGTAGTCATTGAAAGTAGTGTCTGTTAAAATAAATCTCTTGTCATTTACCATGACTTCACGAAGGTCCAAACGGGATTTTTTGAGAGGAAGGTTGTAAAAAATATTTTCAATAACAGAATGAACTTGACTAGCCTTCACTATGTCAGCCGTTCGAGTTGTTTCTTGGGTTTGTTGATTCTTAGTCCCAGAGTTACAAGCTGTTGTCCCTAATACTCCTATCAAGGCGGTAACACTTAAAATAAAAAGTGTTTTCTTCATTGTTTTATCATTTTTGAGTTGTCAGTTTTGTAGTTGTTGTGTTGTCATCGCATTGGGCATACCATAAGTATTTTTATCTTTCTTGCATTTGGAAACTTAAGTATTTAGTCTTTGTTTTTATATAGCAATACGTTCTTCGTTTGCTATTTCGATCAATACCAGAAATAAAATGAGCATCTAAATACTTAGAATGAAAGAATCCTACTTTGTCTAATAAATCATCTATTTCACTTGCTTCTGTATATCCGATTACATAAGCTTTAAACTCTTTGAATTTGAAAATGTAATTATTTAGTGAGTCCATCGGTATTTTCAATATATGAATATCTAAATG
>CAZSUF010000268.1:0-2705 GCA_964609875.1 uncultured Bifidobacterium sp. | reverse complement strand
TACAGATTGGAAATTCGGTGGGTTATATTTTCTGCCAGCTTCTCCAATTTCTGCCCTCCACTTTGAAAAATATAAAGTATCATAAAATAACCCATTATTTTCTCCGAGCAAGGAGATGAACAATGAATCTAAACGGTTGTATTCATCCTTGGTGCCATGCAACATCCGCTGACTATAAATTGTCGAGCTTATCAACACTGTAAAGAACAATAAGATTATTCTCTTTTTTATGTTATCGGTTTTAATATGGGTAGTATCTTCATCATCTAAGAAAGCCTGTACAAGAATACTATATTTCTAGAGTTTCTTTTAATAAGAATTACCTCCAAGCTATTCAGCAAACCCAGCCTTACTTATCATTTACCTTGCAAAAGAACTTGCCAAGCTTCATCTATTTTGCCTGCAGCCAATAGATTTTTTGCATCCGTATGTGGATCAATTTTGGGTGTATACACAAAGGTGTGATCAATAACAGGCAATGAACTTATGTTTGCAAGCTGTCCTAAATCATTTCCACTCAGTACAGAACTAGATTTGATTTCATCTGGCAAGGCATCAAAACCCATACCTAAATTAAGATTAGGTTTAGGTACTGTAAATACGGCATCACCACTGGCTCGACAATAGTAATCACCACCCATTCTGGCAACAAGATCAATTTTGTGTGGATCAATTTGTTGTTGATCATTGAGTACTTCATCGTTAATATGCACCATCACTACTTCACAAATAATTAAATTTCCTGCTCCACCTTCACTGCCTGTTTCTTTGACTTCTAAGACTTTACATTCAAATTGTACAGGCGATTCCTTCACTCTAAAGGGTTTTACTAATTCGGAAGCTACCGGGGTAAGTCCTGCTTTTTCAAATTCACTCACACCTTCTGCATATTCGCAACTGCTCAAACTCATTTGTTGCACAATAGCATAATTCACTACATTAATCACCACTTCCTTAGTAGCTATAGCATTTTGTAAAGTATGCTTGATGGTATTGTCACGTACACGACGTGCAGGAGAAAAAATTAATATCGGAGGCTTACTTCCAAACACATTAAAGAAACTAAAAGGGGAAAGATTCGGTCGCCCCTCTTCATCGATCGTGGATGCAAAGCAAATCGGTCTTGGTGCAATGGCGCCTAAGAGATAAGCATGGAATTGAGCGGTCTTTAATTCGGATGGAGTAAACTTCATAAATAAGGTGGTTTAGTAGAATGCTTTTGGTCTATTTTTTCAAGGCAAGGATAGAAAAATCGGAAGGATCTGCCACAATAGTATTCGACAATAATCCAAGTTGATCAATCTCCATTTCAACTACGTCTCCAGGTTGAAGCCATTGAACTTTATAATTCGGGTCATTCAACAAGCCTGTGCCATTCAGTTCCAGAAAGCAACCCGTGCCTACTGTGCCACTTCCAATCACATCGCCTGGCATGATATCTACTCCATAAGCACAACGTTCAAGGATTTCTGCAAAGGTCCAATCCATTTGATCAACATTGCCTGAACTTACTTCGATACCATTGACTGTGCAACGCATGTTAAGGTTATAGCTATTGCCCACATGATTGGGTTTGCAAGCAACTTTATAGGGTTCTAATTCATCGGGTGTAACCAAAATCGGTCCAATCACAGTGCTAAAATCCTTTCCTTTAGCTGGTCCGAGATTCAACAACATTTCTTCCATTTGTAAGGTTCTTGCGCTCATATCATTCATGATCATATAGCCCCCGATATAATTGTCTGCTTCGGCAGCTTTGATATTTCTACCTTTTTTACATACAACAATAGCCACCTCAAGTTCGAAATCTAGCTTTTGAAAATGATCAGGCATACACACAATATCGCCAGGCCCTTGTATGGCTTGATGATTGGTAAAATAAAAAATAGGATATTGATCAAATTCAGCTATCATATCTACCTTGCGATTGCGTCTGGCTGCAGCCACATGTTGACGAAAGGCATAGCCATCTCTGCAACTTGCCGGTTCTGGAACTGGTGCTAGAATTTTCGCTTCTTGAAAAGCAATATCAGGTTGGATATTATTTGCTTTGATGTTGGCTTCTGCTTCTCGAGCTAGGGCCAAATTTGTATCCCAATCTTTCAAAAAATCACGCATAGTTGAAGGTAATTTTTCGGATAATCTGTTGGTCGAATATAATTGTTCTTCAAATAAAATGGCTAATTGTTCTTTGCCATTCAGTAGGTGGGTAACGAGTTTCATAAGGGTATTGCTTTAAATAAAATAATTTATAAGTTGATGGGTGCAAATGTAATTATCATTTAATGAAGTAAATACATTTCAAGGAGGAAATGCTAGAGAACTCGTCCTCTTATTTTTATGGGGTATTTTATTAGGGCGGCATACAGGCTATCCGTTGCAAGTCCTCTCCCGAATCGGCCATGATCTGTCAATAAGGAATTTAATTCCGTGAAGCCTCTCGGGATGCGGGCTTTTCACTACTATCCTTGCCGCAATACAACCAAATTCTGATTTTCTAAGAATAGGCGGGAACAAACAATCTTAGTTCTTTTTCTTATAGCGTATCAATATTTCTGCAAAAACAGGATGCCTAGAAATCTCTTTATCGATAAAATTCAGTGCGGCCATTTTTTTAGGATTTTCGGCAAGGGCTCTTTCTAAATGAATGATGGCATCTTTGGTTTTACCTTTTGCAAGTAAGATGGCCGCTTTATAAAAAATGA
>CAZSUF010000267.1:4827-5484 GCA_964609875.1 uncultured Bifidobacterium sp. | reverse complement strand
ACAAAGTAATATTTCTGACTATCCATGGGTAAAAAAATAGAAGATTGAGAAAGAGGACTCCAACCATCATAATAGTCATAATAAGCTAAATCAGCTAAACTATCTCCATTTTCTATGGATATCCCTAAGTTATTATATATGTTCATCCCATCACTAATCAAGGTTACATTTCCATTCTCGTCACAAATATTTGATTTACCTAAACTAAATATTGTCTGAGTTATTCCCGAAAGAAATATGGTATCATGCATTATAGGTTGAGTTTTAAAATTTACAGTATAACCCCAATTGCCCATCAGCCATGTATTTCCAAAATTAGTTTGCGCATTTAAAACGTGTATGTTAAATAAACATGTAAGTGTAATTAATATACTTTTCATATTTATTGAATTATTAGTTTCCCTGTATGCAATGTATTATTATTCACTGTGTACTTATACATGTATACTCCTTTTGGAAATGAAGAAACATTTATGACTAATTTATTGGCATCATCACTAATATCCATATCAAGAATTCCCCTTCCAGTTACATCAAATAAAATCAATATACCATGATCTCCTGTTTGCAAGGTATAGTCAATAGTTACTTGAGTGCTTGCAGGGTTTGGATAAATTCTAAAATTATCCTCGATTTTAATATTATTTTCTTCTTTTT
>CAZSUF010000267.1:478-4775 GCA_964609875.1 uncultured Bifidobacterium sp. | reverse complement strand
GTTGTAATTGAGATGGATCAATTTCTATGGCAGTTCTATTGTTCCCATTTTTAAATACACCTTCGCTGCATACATCTAGCTCATTATAATTCATCAAAGGATCTATACTTGCATACAAGGCCCTTGCCTTATAAACTGCGGTACCGTTTATAAAAGGATGAAAATTTCTCATAGTCTGAATCACGGATGATGAAGATAAGAAAGATTTTACAGATTTCTTGTTTTTATTCAACAAGAACCTTCCTCACTACCTTATTTTGGATGGCGCAATGTCTCTGACACAGTTTATTGAATAGACCCTGAGTCAGAGACATTTAAGTTCTTATAGCTTTTCCAAAGTTCAAAACTTTGGAAAAGTTAATTTCCAAATAGCCATTTGCATCCACTGAATAAGCACATGTGCTGACCGAATAACCACTTGTACTGACTGAATAACCACTTGTACCAACTGAATAGCCAATTACATCGACTGAATAGCCAGTTGCGTCAACTGAATGGCCAGATGTAATGACTGAATAGCCAATTGCATCAACCGAGTTGACAGTTGCAACCAGTGATTAATGAACAGACCCATTGAAAAATACGCCGCGGTTTCGGGCAGGGATTGCAACGGAAATCCCATCTCGTTCTTCAAAACGAGATGGATTGCAGTGTAAAGCCCGATCTCGTTGAGTTGAAACGATTCATTCGGCTTGAACTAAGCTGCCAACTCAACGAGAGCCCGCCAAAAAGAAATTAATCTATCGTGGCTATGCACTTTAATTCTATGGCAATGGGTGTGGGCAGACTATTAATTTCTACTGTGGTGCGACAAGGTTGTGCTGTTTGAAAATACTCGGCATACAAACGATTATACGTATGAAAATCTCTTTTCATATTGACCAAAAACACGGTTACATCTACCAAATTTTCCCATTTGCTTCCACTTTCTTCGAGCACGATACGCACATTGTCAAATACACTTCTGCATTGTGCTTCAAAATCAAATGCCTTAAAATTCCCGTTGGCATCTAACTCCAAACCAGGTATAGTATTGCCTTCTGGAGTGCGTGGACCAATGCCTGACAAAAATAAAAGCTGTCCAACTTTTCGTGCATGTGGATAAGCGCCTACAGGTTTGGGTGCTTTGGTAGTTGAAATAATTTCTGACATAACTAAAATTGTATGGGGTAAAGATAATCATTCAGATGAAAAAAAAATCGCCTCATTTTCATGAAGCGATTCGGGAAATATTAGTTGTATCAGATTATTGAACCATCAACTTTTTTGTCAATTGATGTTTTTGATTTTTTAAAGTATACATATAAGTTCCAGCTGCCCAAGATGACACATTCACTGGAATATAATTCATGCCTACTGTAGACTTGATGGTTTGATTCATGACAATTTCTCCCATTGTATTGGTTACAGTAAACAACATACTCTCCGCTTGATTAGATTCAAATACAATGCGTGTAGATTCGTCAGCCGGATTAGGCATACTACCTACCATATCAAAACCATATTTCGCTAAATCGCTGATCCCCGTTGCAAAACAAGGTGTGGGAAATACTAAAATTCTGTAGTCTTTGATAGATGTTAAAGTATCAGTAACTCTATTTGGATAAAAAGAAGGAATTAAGGCATCAAGAATTATATCTGCACTATGGATATCGCTTGTATACACCCTTAAATTGATGGTCAAAGGCAAAGTGGCTGACATGGTGCCCGCAGGTACCATACCACTAACTTTTACGCAAGCTAAAGAATCGCCTTTCAATACTAAACGTGTAAAATTGCTTTTAGGAGAACCTGCCCCTGCAGCAGTTAATGGCGCTGGCACAGATTGCACGGATAAATAAGTTGGCAATCCAACTATATTGGCATCCACTACAAATGAATCAATTTTAGCAGTAAGCACACCTTGAATCGGGGTCGTAATCGTGATCACTGTGTCTTTTGCAGCTTTCAAATACATGATTTGCTCATAATAAGTACCCGGACAAGCATTGGCCATATTCGTAGCACTATCAGGTAAAATATAGGCGTTTTTCGGAGAGATTTGTGTACCGGGTACACAGATGGTTTGGGCAAATAAGGTTGAGGTGACTAAGGTAACCAAACTAAGTAAAAATATTTTTTTCATATAAAAAGTTTCAATAAAGGTAGTCTTTTAGTATTTTTCACACAAATTTACCGTATGAAAATATTTTTACTGCTTTGTAGCTTCCTGTGTATTCATTCCTTATATGCCCAACAAGTCAATGTTTCAGGAACTATTCAAGACAGTATTACACGAGAAAACTTAATGGGAGTAAGTATTGGATTTGGCGGTAATTTAGGCGCTCGAACCAATGCAGATGGTAAATTTTCAATAGCCCTTGCTCCAGGCAAATACAATATTACCTTGAGATATACTGGGTATCAGGATCAAAAAATTGAAATAGACCTAAAAGCAAACCAACCTTTAGAAATCAATTTGGTGATGCAAGCAAGAACCAATGACCTTAAAATTGTAACAATAAGCGGTAGTCGATTCGAGAAAAGATTGGCTGAAGAAATTGTTTCGATGGAAGTCATTAAGCCAGCACAAATTTTAAATACTGCCAATAATAGCATGGACGATGCCTTAAACCGTGTACCAGGTGTAGATGTGGTAGAAAACCAAGTCAATATACGTGGCGGCTCTGGATGGAGTTATGGAGCAGGAAGTCGCGTGTTGGTACTTGTAGATGATATGCCTATGCTCACTGCAGATGCAGGGGATGCCAAATGGGATTTTTTGCCTCTAGAAAATTGCGAACAAGTTGAAATTCTTAAAGGAGCTTCATCTTCTTTATACGGTTCATCAGCCTTGAATGGGGTAGTTAATTTTCGTACAGGCTTCGCTCGACAAAAACCTAGAACCAAAGCCATGTTATATAATGGATTGTATGGCAACCCTAAAAATAAAAATTGGATTTGGTGGGGCAAGCAACAACCTTCCTTTCAAGGTGGCTATTTGATGCATGCACAAAAATTTGGTCAACTCGATGTTGTCTTTGGATCAGCTTGGTTTATGGAAGACTCTTATTTGCAAGGCGATTTGAGTCGCAGAGGCAGAGGCAACCTCAATTTGCGTTATCGATCTAAAAAAATAGAAGGCTTATCCTTTGGACTCAACTCGAATGTGCAATTAAACAAAAGCCAAACCTTTTTCTTCTATCAACCCGATAGCGGCAACAATCATTTATATGAACCCTTTGGCGGCCTTGCAGATTCAACGACCACTGTAAATAAAAACAATGGTCAACGTATGAATTTTGATCCATCCATTACCTATCAAAGTAATCATGGAACACGACATACCTTACGTACACGTTTTTTTAGAAGCAAAAATTCTATCCCGGAAAAAAAACAATCTTCTTTAGCCGACACTTACTACGGCGAATATCAATTTCAAAAAACCTTTGATTCAGAAAATCCTCTATTAAATCAGTTTCATGTGGTTGCTGGAATTTCAGGTAGCTATAGCAATGTAATTGGCGAGTTGTATGGCAATCATACCATCTCTAATTTAGCGCCTTATGCACAACTTGAAAAGAAGATTGGCAAAATATGGTCCTCAGTAGGTGTTCGCTATGAATTGAATCAAGTTGATCAATATAAGGTGGAGAAAAAACCAGTATTTCGCGCTGGCTTCAATGCAGAAGTCGATCAAGCAACCTTTGTAAGAGCTTCATTTGGTCAAGGTTATCGTTACCCATCCATTGCAGAAAGATTTGTACAAACATCATTTGGTGCCACAAGAGTTTTTCCAAACCCAGCCTTAAAATCAGAAACAGGATGGAGTTCAGAATTGGGCATCAAACAAGGATATAAAATTGGATCTTGGCTTGGATTTATTGATATTGCTGGTTTTTGGACAGAATATAAGGATATGATGGAGTTTAATTTTGGCATTCATTTACCCTCAGATTCAACCATTAATCAAGTATCAAATCCTATCGATTATTTAGGATTTAAGTCAATCAATGTTGGCAGAACCCGAATCAATGGCATTGACATCTCCATCATGGGCGAAGGAAAACCCGGGCAAATGACCACACGATTTATTTTAGGTTATACGTATATGAATCCTATTCAGGTTAATCCTGATTCAATCATCATGGCCAATATCAGCGGACCAACGAATACACTTAAATATAGATATAGACATAGTGGCAAATTTGACATTGAAACAAACTATAAAAAAATTACTTTGGGCACAACAGTCTTGTATAACTCGTTTATGCAAAACGTTGATGAAGTATTTGAAAATTCTAAACCCAAAGAAAAT
>CAZSUF010000267.1:0-468 GCA_964609875.1 uncultured Bifidobacterium sp. | reverse complement strand
TATAATAAAGGTACTTTAGTATGGGATATTCGTTTGAGTTTACAAATTTTGAAACAAGCCAAATTAGCCTTTATTACTAAAAATGTTTTGAACGCAGTGTATGCAGAAAGGCCTGCTATTATTAGTCCGCCACGAAATTACACCTTGCAATTATCAGTAGATTTATAGTTTTTTTTTGGGTGGCAGACACGCTATCGCTCATACTCCTCTCCCGAATCGGCACTGAAGTAGCATGTAAAATTTTATTTCGTGAAGCCTCTCGGGATGCGGGGTATCCGCTCTATCGTTGCCACAAATTCACGACATAGAATTATCCTCGTCAAACTACCTGATGAAGGTTAATAAACCACTTTGACTTATAACTAATACCGACATTTGGCAAAACATGTTTGAAGGCAACTTCTTCATTGAGGAGTTGGCCTAAGATTCGAGGCAAATAAAAATATTGAAATCGAAGCCAAACTTTTA
>CAZSUF010000266.1:2579-5502 GCA_964609875.1 uncultured Bifidobacterium sp. | reverse complement strand
GGAGATTTGTTTGGTATCATTCCAGCAGTAAATGGTAAAATAGAATTGGTTTATGAGGGTGAGCAAGAAGGTGCTGCCATGGTGGCCTTAAGTCTTTTAGGCAAAGCCATTCGAAATCATTTTGTTCAATTATTCCCCGATCCTAGCAAACTTAAAAAGAAGAAGCAAGATAGTCCGTACAAAAATATTCAAAATTGGTTCGGCAACGGACAGGTGGTGGATTTGCTTTTTAGTGATACTGAAGAAATGTATCAAGCCAAATTACAATCAGTAGATGGTTTAGAAGAGTTAGTCAAGAAACATTATCCGAGTTTGGCAACCTCCCATCATTTTGTCATGATGGAATTTGTTCTTTACGGATTAGCAGAGCATTCCATACTAGGCAAACAAATTATCGAAAGAGGAACGCAGTTCAAAGATTTATTTGGTTCGATGTTTTCGGATTCAAACTTATTTGATGAATCTGATCAGATAGACAATTAAAACGTAGGGATAAAAAAAAAGAGGCTGTTACTTTAATGTGACAGCCTCTTTTTTTTATTCGATATGATTATCTAAGTAAGGTAACATTACCTTGTTTGTAAAATCGTTTTCCATTTGAACTCACTGCATCAATTACATATACATAAGCACCCATAGGTTGTGGTTTGCCATTATATTGACCATTCCAACCTTTAGAAATATCTGTAGTAGAGAATACTAATTGTCCCCATCGATTGAATATTTTATATGAATTTAGAGTAGCTATTCCACGAACAATAATAGTCAATTGATCATTGCTACTTGTGCCGCTTCCAGGACTAAAGGCATTAGGTAAATCTAAAATGGTTTCAGGGTTTACAATCACATCTACTGAATCAATTCCAGTACATCCAGCCTCTGTAGCGGCTGTCACAAAGTAACGCGTGGTAACAGAAGGTTGAGCAATAGGATTTTTGATATTTGTATTGCTTAATCCATTCGGTGGAGACCAGGTATAGAAACTGCAATTTCCACTTGCAAATAATTCTGTAGATTCTCCAGGGTAGATGGTTACATTATTTCCTGCATCCACAATGGCGCCTGGATTTACTACAACGGTTGTTTTTGCTGTATCTAAACATCCCTTTGCATCATAGCCAAATACATAGAAAGTGGTGGTGGAAATAGGGAAGGCTTTTACAGAAGCTGCATTGCTATCAGACACATAATAAGAAGGTTGCCATAAATATTTGACACCTCCACCTACTAATAAAGTGGCCGTATCATTCGGACAAATAGAAACATCTCCTTGAACCACTAAAAAGTCAGATGGAATCACATTCATCAATACATTGTCATCACCTTTGCAACCAATAGGAGAAGTGGCAGTTAATGTAAATATGGTTGAAGTGCTACCATCGAAAATTGGATCTAATATTGAGTTATTAGACAAATCAGAAGCAGGATCCCAAGAATAAGTATAGTTTGGACCCACTGGTGATACTGTTGCATGCATATGTATCGTGTCTCCGTTACACATTTCACGATCAAGTCCAGCATCTACAATAGGAATAGGATCTACACTAATTTCAAGAGAAATGGTAGAGTCTGGACATCCAGGGAATGAAGCCGTAAATGAATATGGATATACTCCTGCTGGGGTAGGGGTAATCAATGGATTTAAGATGTTTGGATTGTTTACAAAGGTTGCTGGCGTCCATGTATAAGTATATTTTGGACTACCTCCAGATCCATTGATTTGAACAGCATCTCCATCACAAATGGCTGTGTCCTTATTGCCTATCAGGTAGCCATTTAATACCGTAACATCTACAGTGGCTATGGAAGGACAATCTAATATGCCTATTGGACGCACTGTGACTGTATACGAGGTACTTGCTAATGGAAATTGAACCACAGGATTTGCAATAGTCGTACTATTTAAATATGAAAACGGTGCCCATGAATAGGTATACAATGCCGAATTATTTGGAAGGACTTCAAGTTGTAAAGTTGCATTCACACAAGTGGTTGTATCAGGGGTTATGGTCAATGGTGGACCACTAAGTACAGTTACAACTAAGGTGTCCTTATATTGACATATTGAGTCTTCAACCACATAGGATGTTGTCACTAGAGGCGTGGCAAATGGTTCTGGACAAGTGGTGCAGGATAAAGAACTTATTGGGGCTCCTCCTGGCAAAACACTCCATAAGTATTTGCCATTGCCATAGGCGTGTAATTGTGCAGTATCGCCCACACAAATGGTTGTATCTGCCCATGCTTTGAGCGGCCTATAGATAAATATATTTTTGGGGAAATTCGCTGGATTCGTTTTGCAGTTTACCGAGTCTTTTACTGTAATTAAAATAGTATGGTTTCCGGTATCAGCGATCGTACTTGTCCATTCTATGCAGACATATAATACGCTATCAAATGGTTTTGTATAAGTAACAATAGCTCCAGGTAAATTAGCGCTTACATTATCTCCCACTAATTTCACATAATTGCCATTGGTATCAGGATTAATGATATTAAAACAGAAGTTTAAATAGCCAATGCAAGCTTTGATGGTATCATTAGAAACCGAACCTCCAGATATGACATTCACAGAATCAGAAATCACCGGGAATGGGGCACAATTATCTACAACAATTTGCATATCCCGCATAATAGATCCAATCAAGAAAGGTGTGCCACTAGCATCTTTTCTCCATTCATTCACTTTTTGAGAAATTACCCAAACCCCTGTTTGATTTGGAATAAAGGAGAAAGCACCTGTTTGTTGATCCAGATTATAAGTATTATTACAAGCTAAAGGATTGCCCGCAGTGTTTAGAATATTATATGTGGGAATCACCAAGATGCTATTAGGTAAAGTGGCATTACAACCAGTTTGATGTCTTGGAGCTATGGTTTCAAATGAAAGTGAATCACCATCTGGGTCTACAGCACCGCCATT
>CAZSUF010000266.1:0-2569 GCA_964609875.1 uncultured Bifidobacterium sp. | reverse complement strand
GGTATAAGCTATTTACACATACATAAGGAATTGGTAAGGATGAAGGAGAATTTGAGTTTAAGAATCGTGGAGAACTGTTTAAATTAGAAGTAGCCACAGTATTGATATTTGAATTATCAAAGATAGTTTCTACATAAATATTTTGACTGCCAGAAGGGGCTGTAAGGTTCAGAATACCTGCATTTCTGCAGCATAAAGTTACCCAAAAGCGCCAAGAATTGCAACCTGAAGGCAAGGTGACTGTAGCGCTATACCACCATTGCTCATAACCAGGAATTGTACTGCTCGGATCTGTACAATCTGTTACCGTACTATCACAACCATCAGAAAGTACTGTACCATTGGGAACGGGTGGGGTTGTGCTTATATTCCCTACAATTTTAGGCATGGTTACTGTTTGAATCGTGCCTGTGCAGGGCGAAGTGTAACACAAACTAAAACTTGCTGGCTCTGTAGTACCTTGACAAACTCTATAAAATTTGAATAAAAAATTGTAGGTATTGGTTGTTCCTGGAACTAAATCATAAATTAATTCACCTCCAGCAGTGTGGGTGGCGAACAAATTATTTGTAAAAAATGCCAAACAAATGCTGAACAATAAAATAGATTTCTTCATATACATAGTAAAAGAGGCTTAAAAGTAAGAATATTATTTAGATTAAGTAGGCTAATAGCTGAAAAATACTTCCGTTGCGCCGTAACCATATCTTATATCGTAATCGTAGACGTAGGACTTTACCCATTTGGTTTGGTTCAGGATTTTATGAATTTCCTGCTTGAGTACCCCTTTCCCCACACCATGAATGAGCACCAAAGAGGCTTGATGTGTGGCTATAGCTAGATCTAAGGCTTGTTGACATTCCTTAAGTTGAATGTGCATAATTTCTGCATTACTTAATCCTTTGTGAGAAGGTACAAGTTGTTCGATGTGTAAATCAACCTCATATTTAGATTTTTTTAATGCCTCATGGAAATTAAAATGATTATTTGGGATAGTGTTTTTACTGCTTACTACTTGCACAGCTTTTTTAACTTCTTCACGCTTTCTCGGGATGATTTCTTCGAATAATTTGATGTGAAAAAAGGCTTCATTGGCATATTTTATGGCACTAACCTGATCAAATAGTTTTTTGGGCTTTAGATTTAGCTTGCTCTCTAAATCTAGTCTGTTATCTTCTGTATGAATGAACCTATAGTTAAACTGTGGATTCGAAGCCGCTTCTTCAAAGCTAATATCATGGATATAAAATTGGGTGCCTGACAATACTTCTGTGTCAATATCAAATACAAGGGTTTGCTGTATTTTACAGGAATAGCTCACTTTAAACGAGTCGAATGTTTCGTTGTAGAAATAGAGTTTGATTTTTTCAATTTTCTCGTCAAATCCATCAAGGCTATACACAGGCAAAAAAACAAGATACATGCCTGTGGGGAGTAATTGTTTTCTTGTTAAGGTTTTTTCAGGATGCAATTGATCAATATGTTGTACTGATTTTTTGCCGTTGCTTTGAGCCTGATTTTTTTTCATAAACCACCTTAAATAGGGATGCTCAAGATCAGTGATGAATACATGATAGCTTGATTTGTCAACTTTTACACAAACCATATCTTTTCCAATAAACTCTTCGATGATGCCTTCTTCATCATTACTTTTGATATAGACAGGATCGCCAAGGGAAAATTTCATAGTTTTTAGTTGAGCAAAGTGAAGGGATAACTCCAATAAGATTTATCTGTAGATTATGTATAATAAGCACTTTAATTTTATATCAAAAGTATTAGGTTTGCACAAAGTTAATATCAATGAGTGGAAAATGGCGCTGGCAGACTGCACAATATGCAGAAAGAAAATGGTGGCAAAATTACCTCAAACATAAAAATGTACAAGATTACCTTGTATGGAAAAAAAAGTATTGGCAAAACCTGATTGATATTTGCTCGAAGCATATGAAAGTTGAGCCAAGCATGAAAATTCTAGATGCTGGATGCGGGCCTGCAGGGATGTTTATGTTATTTGATCAACAAGATACGGTGGCCTTTGATCCGCTGATTGAAGCCTATGAAAAAGACCTGCCTCATTTCAACAAAAATATGTACCCTTTGGTTCGATTTGTACAAGCAGGGTTAGAAAATTTTGCCTTGAATGAAAAATTTGATGTGCTGTTTTGTATGAATGCTATCAATCATGTGCATGATATTAACTTGAGTTTTGATAACCTAATCAATCATGCCCAAAAAGATAGTTGGCTCGTGGTAACCATCGATGCGCATAACCATACATTTTTTAAATCTTTATTTAGATTAGTGCCGGGAGATATTTTGCATCCGCACCAATACGATTTAAAAGAATATCAAGATATGTTGACATCAAGAAATTGCACGCTCATAGCCACTGAACATTTGAAACATGAATTTTTCTTTGATCATTATATGTTGATTGCTAGAAAGAACTGATCAAGTATTTCAGGTATCGTTATTAATAATTCACTAATTATCTTTAGAGATACCTAATTGCTTTTCCACTTTTGCCTTAACGCAAAAGTTGAGCAAAAAGTCAAGGCTGAAGATT
>CAZSUF010000265.1:5069-5520 GCA_964609875.1 uncultured Bifidobacterium sp. | reverse complement strand
GAGTACAGATAGCACCAATATTCTTTATCGTGGTTCTTATTCAAGAAATAGCTTGGATTTTAATACGCAAAATGAATTTAGTACGAATCCTAGTACTGCAACAGGTTACGTAGGATGCCCAATAATTGCCCCGGGTAATGCTTGGACACTTCATGCAAAACGTCAAGGCTTCCCAACAGGGCCTTATACTTTAGTCGTGAATCAACACGATGATAATCTTAAAATTTTAAAAGATGGTGTGGAAGTCATTAATGGAGGTTGCTGCAATAATTTAGGTACTACTATTATTACCTTAGGTACTTTAAGTGCTGCCACCAAAATTGAATGTCGCGTGGCCAATAGTGGAGGTCCTGGCCATTTACAAATTACTTTGCAAATGCAAACGTTGAATCCAGGTTCTATCAATGGAACACAAACAATTTGCACAGCATCTGCACCTACACTTCTAACC
>CAZSUF010000265.1:0-5059 GCA_964609875.1 uncultured Bifidobacterium sp. | reverse complement strand
GCTTTTGGAGGAACTACCTCAACCATTACGTATCAATGGCAAGATAGTATCGCCAATGGAACATGGACAAATATTTCCGGTGCTATCAATACTAATTTTCAACCAACTACTTTAACACAAACAACTTGGTATCGACGTCTAGCCATAAACAATATCGAAACCTTAGCTAGTAATACCATTCAAATAACAGTGAACACTGTCGTTGGTAACCCTGCTCTTTTTGGAATCAATCAATGGAATATGTATGCCTATAATGGTACTAATTTGAATTTGGGAAGTGGTAATATCTATCGTGGGTTTTACACAAATACTAATCTGAATATCAATACCAATAATGATTGGAATAGCAGTTTGTCGCCGTCTGCAGCAGCCAACTACCAAGGTTGTCCTGTAGATGTGGACAATTTTACCTGGATCATGAAACGACAAGGATTTCCAATTGGAAATTATTTTGTAGACATGCCTGTTATGGATAACGATTTTATAATTTTTGTAAATGGTTCGCAAGTGTATCAACATATTGGTGGTTGTTGTGGCCCTTATAATGGAATAGCCCTAGGTATATTAAATGCGACTTCAACCGTAGAAATAAGAGTGAATGATTTAGGTTCGCCGGGAGAAGCTAGGGTAAATTTTATATCTGATTTACAAGCAGGAACCATAGGTAGCAATCAAGTTTTTTGTAACAACACATCAATACCTAACTTATTTACGAGTACACTAGATGCTTATGGTGGATTAACAGCAATCTCCTATCAATGGCAAGACAGCATCATGGGTGGGACTTGGCAAAATATCCTCGGCGCAACTTCTGCAACATATCAAGCACCTGCAGTAACCCAAGATATTTACTATCGACGAAATGCAACAAATACCGCCAATGAAATAGCATTCAGTAATTCCATCTTCTTAGATTTTCAAGGAGTCTTGTTTTACCAAGATAGCGATGGTGATGGATTTGGTAATCCATTAGTGAGCCAATTGGCTTGCAATGCACCTATGGGTTATGTGAGTAACAACCAAGATTGTAATGATAATGATTTATTAGAAAGACCTAATCAAGTATGGTATGTAGATGCGGATGGAGATGGTTATTCTAAAGGTGCTGCCATACAGCAGTGTACAAGGCCATCGAATGGTTATGTGTTCTCAGAATTAACTAGTATCAATACTGATTGTAATGATAATAATAATCATATCCATCCGGGTGCACAATATATAACTTATAGTGGAGCACCTAATTATACCAACAATATTGTATACCCATTAACTGGTGATCCATTCACTAACTATCGTTACGAAGTGATGTACTTCAATATTTATAATGAACTTCCTGAGAATGGGGCACCTCGTTTGAGTGTAGATTTTAATCAAGATTTTATACTTGATTTAATTGATAAACGAGTTTCGATGTTGCCCGATGATGTGAATGATTTGAATACCCAAGATGGCAAAAAATATTACATGAATATTACAGGATTGCAACCTGGTATTCCCATTCAAAGTTATGTGAGTCCTTATTTACTTAACTGTAATTATTTTGGACCATTCACTAATTCGCCGCAAGTATTGACTAGTCCTAATTTATCTATCTTAGCTCAAGATATCACATTTAGCAATTATACACCAAGTGTTTCTTCACCGATAACTGTAAGTGCCACAGTTAATAATGAATCAGATTTTCAAGCTACAAACTTTACTGTCAAGTTGGTGAATATGTTTGATACAAGCATTTCATATCCAATCAACACAGTGGCTTTTGTGCCAGCACATTCCAACACAACCGTCACATGGAATATTACTACACCTGCTATTGCTAGTTTGTGCCCGATGAAAGTGATCATTGATTTTAATAATGCCATCATAGAAACCAATGAATTTGACAATGTCGCGATTCGTGGTTTTGCCAATGGCGGCGGTTCAGCTCAAGGTGGAATAAGTGTCAATACACAAGTGAGTCCATCTACGGTGTTTATTTTGCCTGGCCAAAGTGGTACAGTTAATCTTACTGGACAAGCCATTTACACTGGACTTGCCAATCCATTAATTAACGCTAGTGTTTCTGGTGCTCAAGTTGCTTGCACTATAATCGAGACTGGCCAAACGTTTTTAGGCAATACAGATGCACAAGGAAATTTTTCTATTCCTATTGCAACACCTGTTGGTTTAGGTATCTATCATATAAGTGGAACCGTGTATGATTTTACATGGACGGGAAGCTTTACCGGAACAAACAATCAATTTGAGGTTTTAGATGCAGTCATAGTTCAAGGGAATAATTTGCCTCAGTTGCAACCAAGTATGGGTGTGCCTACCACAACAATTTTAGTTGGCAATAGTATCAATGCTAGTTATTCGGTTTCGAATGTGGGTACAGCCGATGTTACATCACCTTTTAAAACAAAGTTAATCATCAGCGGTCCAAATAATTTTCTATTCCAAGATTCGATAAACACATCTCTGTTGAATATAGGCTCAACTACCAATGTTATAAGCCTGTCAAGTGGAGTACTCAATACCCCGGGCATATACTATCTCACATTAATTGCTGATGTAGATGAAAGCATACAAGAATCTGTTGAGAATGATAATACCCAAACGATTGCTGTAACAGTATTAGCGCCAACTGTTGATTTAGTGGCTCAGGTTGCAAGTACCCCGCTTGTTGTATGTACAAACCAAATTGTAGTAAATGCTGCCGTTCAAAATGCAGGCTTTATTCCAAGTGCTGCCTCGCAAGCCGTGATTCGTTTGAAAGAAAATGGACTTGTGATAGATACGGCCTTGATTCCGATGACTGCAATCAATGCAAACGAATCCTTGCCAATTTCCCACACCTTCACACCTACTTTCGCCCCCCACAATTTTACCTTTGAAGTGGTTGCCGATCGCTTTAACTCCAATGTAGAATCGAGTGAATTGAATAATGTTTCTACTGTTCAGATTTTTGTAGATACTTGTAAGCCAGATTTAAAAATGGCTGATGAATGCCAAGCTGTATCAGTTGATGCATTGAATAACGACTACACAGGGCCTGTTACACTCAGCGCTTTAATTACTAATACCGGCGATAGAAATTTGCAACAACCCCTCACTGTTCGATTTGATTTTATGAATGGAACATTTTATGATCAAGTGTTGAATACACCTTTAAACATCAATACTTCCATCACTGTGCAAACCACCATACCTTCTTTGCCTGTTGGTGCAACACAATTAAAAGTGATTATTGATCCTGCAAATGCCGTTGTAGAAAAAAATGAAACAGATAATGAAAGCAGTGTAAAAGCAATAGGCAAAGATTATAGTCCAACTAATTCGGGTTGCACAGCTAGCATTCCAAATTACAATTATCATGTGGGTGGTTTCTTTTATCTTTATTCGCCCATTCTTTCTAATAACTTATTTAAGACAGATTCACTCACGGTTAATTTTAAAATTTCAGGCCCTGGTATTGTCGGTATTCAAAATTTAGGAGATGCCAAATTGTATAATGTCAATCCGACTTGTGTTTGTCCCGCAGTGGCATCCATTCCTTCAGTATATTTAATTTCTCAACAAGGCTTGTATCATATTTATGTAACAACAGATCCTAACAATGATATTCTTGAAACAGACGAAACAAATAATGTATTAGATATTCCCATTCTTGTTCAAGATAAATCAGATATGGTGATGACATCTAGTTTTATTAATCCTTCAAATCTCAATCCTATTGCTGGACAAAGTATTACAACACAAGTTACTTATGAGAATATTGGGAATGAAAATTTGAGTGATCAAATGAAACTTAAATTAATCATTGACAATGTAGTAGTTGATTCAATTTCTAATGCAAGTGGTTTGATTCAAAATGGAAAGGCTACTGTGAATTTCACAGCGCCTTGGTCATCGATTCAGCCCGGTGTGCATTTAATGAGAGCGATTATTGATGCAGACAATATAATTGATGAGTTGAATGAAACTAACAATGAAAGTGTGCGTCCTATCATTGTAGGAGATGCTGCGAATATGCACTTTGCCTCTTTAACTGCTTCGCATTTGTATCCGGCTTTGAATGATAGTATTACAATTTTAGCCAATGTTGCCAACAATGGAGCCTTGAATTGTACGAGCAATGTCAACTTTTATTTTACCAATAATTTAAATGATACCATCGCCTTTAAATCTATTCCAGTTACAGTGCTTGGAAATAGTAATGTACCTATCAGCTTCAAATGGAAAGTGCTCGATGAACAAACTACTATTGTAGCCGATATTAGAAATTCTTCTGCACAAGAGTTTGATTATACAGACAATGACAGCTCTTTTCAATTAGGTAAAATGAAGCTTGTTTTTGAATCTGAACCTGCGTGTTTTGCAGGTAATACCGGAAAGTTATTTGCAGGTGTTTTAGGTGGAAATGCACCATATTCGTATCAATGGAATACGGGTGCATCAAGCAGTACACTTCAAGATGTAGCAGGTAATTATGCTGTGGTTGTGACGGATGCTACAGGACAAACTGCTTCAGATGTATCAAGTATAGAAGCTTGCTTAGCCACCGTACAACTTACTTGTTTCTTAGAAGGCTATTACATGGGTTCTTCTAGCATGAATGAAGTTTTATTAAATCAAGGTCGTATCAATTTGCATACACATACCGATACCATCACGGTTGAATTAGCAAATACAACAACCCATGTTCTTGAATATAGTGTACAAGGCATTTTAAAAACAGATGGAACCATGAAGGCTTATTTCCCGCTTGAAGCCATAGGAGAAAGCTATTACATCATTGTCAAACATCGTAATTCTATTGAAACATGGAGCGCCAATCCTGTAATGATCAGCTTAGTCACACCGTATGATTTTGCAAGCGCTGCCAATAAAGCGTATGGAGATAACCAGAAAGAAGTCGAGCCTGGCGTCTTTGCCCTCTTTAACGGCGACATCAATCAAGATGGTTATATAGATGGTTTTGACTATCCCGCTTTCGATACAGATTCTCAGAACAATGTATCGGGCATATATGTCAATACAGATTTAAATGGAGATGGTTTTGTAGATGGTTTTGATT
>CAZSUF010000264.1:3589-5523 GCA_964609875.1 uncultured Bifidobacterium sp. | reverse complement strand
ACAATTTGAGGTACGAAAAATGGGTCTGTTTCAAAATTCCAATCGGTATTACCTCACTTCAATAACCACTTATCCTCATAAACCTACCAAATTCTTATTCGTTCCCGCCATAAACTAAATCACACTTCAATTACAAAAATATTAACTCGACCTTTGATAAAACTTTAAAACTATGAAACCAATACAACTTTTAAAACCCAGTCTTTTTTTATGCTGTGCTTTGTTATCCTTACATAGCATGGGCCAAACCACGATCAATGCTGCAGGTAACTCTGCCAAAATCAATGACATGACATTTGATTATTCTATCGGAGAAATGACGATAATATCTACTGAAAAATCAAACAATATTATCGTGACTCAAGGATTGTTACAACCAATATCTAAAAACGCTTCTCCACAAGATCAAGCAGGTCACGCAGCAACTAACAATTTTGCCGATCACTTAAAAGTATATCCAAATCCAACGGAGAACATGCTTTTCATTGAAACCATAGATGCACTCGCAGGGGAGTTCTCATATCAGTTGTTCGATGCCTCTGGCAAAGTGGTGCTTAGTCAAAAAGAACAACAAGTCAATGGAAGCAATAAGTTTAGTTTGAGCTTATCTTCTTTTGCTGCAGGTTCATACTTCTTGATGGTAAACCAAATCAATGCCGATGGCACCAACAGTAAAATGTCTTATAAAATTCAAAAAACCAAGTAAACTCTATATCTATTCACAAGTATTATTTTAAAACCTAAACAAATTAATTATTAAAAAACATGATCATGAAACAATTTACAAAAAAATTACTTACAGGCTTTTTAGCACTAAGTTTAAGCATTCAAGTGATGGCACAAGCGCCTCAAAAATTCAATTACCAAGGTATAGCCAGAGATGCACAAGGTAATCCGCTTAAAAATCAAAAACTATCTTTAAAACTGGCAGTGCTTCCTGCTCTAGATGCTAACCAAGCAGAGTTTGAAGAAACACAATTAGTTACCACCAATGAGTTCGGATTATATACCTTGCAAATTGGCAATGGCAGTATAGTTACAGGCGATATGAAAACAGTGAAATGGGAAACAGGAAATAAGTATATACATGTATCTATCGATCCAACTGGGGGTAGCAATTATGTAGATGCTGGTACGACACAGTTGTTGTCTGTTCCTTATGCCTTGTACTCAGATAGAGCAGGTAGTGCAACAGAAAGTGCGCCTTCTACTCGTGCAACAAACAATTATATCGAGAAAACAAATGGTGCAGGTGTGGCTAACTCTACTTCATTACTTTATGATAACGGTACTAATATCGGGTTAGGTACTACTTCTCCAGTAGCTAAAATTCATGTCAATCAAAATGTAGCTTCAGTACAAGTGCACATTCGAATGCAAAATTTAAGTTCTACGGGTGCCGGTCGATTTACCATGTATAATGATGCAGCTACTGCAGGATATGCAAATTTTACAAAATACGGAACTGCTTATGCAGGCGGATATGCTGGGATTCCAACATTATATCCTTACGCAAATTTATTAGCCTTTGGTAATAATGGCGTTGTTTCTGGTGATGGACTAGGTCGTTTTTTAATCACTTCAAGTGGTAATGTGGGTATCTCGTTATTTAAGAGTGGCGTGAGCAAATTAAAATTCCATGCAGATTTTACAACAGAGAATGTAGGCATCGGTGGTAGCTCAGCTCCGATTGCACGTATTCACGCTAATAACACAGATGGCACGATTATGGATTTGCGTTTAACCAATAATACAACAGGTCATTTAGTTGGAGATGGTTTAGAAATTCGAAATGTAGGGGCAGCTGCAAATATCACCAACAAAGAAAATAGTACCTTGTCCTTAGGTACAAATAATGCAACACGTTTAACCATAACCGCAGCTGGCAATGTAGAAGTAACGAATCAAGTGAAAATCGCTGGTGGTTCTCCGGG
>CAZSUF010000264.1:1959-3579 GCA_964609875.1 uncultured Bifidobacterium sp. | reverse complement strand
TGGTATCAATAAAACGGCACCAGCAGCCATGTTACATATCAAAGGCAACTCAAATCAATTTACAGACGGAATTCGTTTAGAAGATGATGGAACAACTGAATACGGTGATATCTTATGCGGACAAGAAGGTTTAATATATCATGCAGAAACGGCAGGCAACGATCATTTGTTTTTAACAAATACGTATAGTTCAGTTGGTAGTCCAGCCATGATTATCAAAGATAATGGCAATGTGGGAATTGGGACAAATACTTCTCCCGTAAGCAAATTACATGTGAAAGGTTCATCAGAAATGATTCATGTAGAAGGCTCTAATGCTTGGATAGGAATTGCAGATGATGGTAATTCTTATGACGGTTATATTTGGAATAATACATTTGCCAGTACTATAGACCATGGCTCGGCTAGTAAAGATATTAGAATTCGACCTGGAGGAATAAGTGAAGGAATTCGTGTTCATACAAATGGTTTTATTGGAATGGGCGTGGCAAATCCACGCGATAATGTAACTATTCAAAACGATAAAGCAGAAGAAGCAAATTTTGCAATTAGAAATTCAGGTGTTGGTAATCCCGGCATAAAAGTATTAACCAATGGAACGAGTTCTGGATTTACATTCTATGGAACATCAGCTGGGGTAAATGTTGGAGACACTTCTGGTGGTGTATGGCGTGCGGTTGATGCCAGCGCATTTAATGTTGCTAGCGATCGTCGAATGAAAAAAGAAATTAGCACTATTCATTCAGCTGAGTATACGAATTACCTAAATCAAATTCGTAATATTGAATCTGCAACTTATCGCTACAATTGGGAAGATGCTACCACTAGACCTTACACACACGTTGGTTTTATTTCTCAAACATTACCAAATGAAGTTACTACGGTCATAGATGAGCAAGCCAGTGGAAAATCTGGAGAGAAACGTATTGGATACAATTTATCTGATATGGCCGGTTTAACCTTATTAGGTGTTAAAGCCGTAGATCAAAAAAATACAGAATTAGAAACGCTCATTCAAACTCAACAACAACGCTTAGATGCTCAAGCTTTATTGATTGAGAAATTAGCTAAAGAAATTGAGTTGCTAAAATCTAAATAAGCATTCAATTGATTAAGTAAAGGCTGTCCGATATGGGCAGCCTTTTTTGTTTTTGACGATAGTAAACAAATTATGAACATGAAAATTTTCTCATGCTTAAATCATTTGAGCGTTAATCAAATAAGCTTGCATTGAAAAAATTCAGTTTGAAACTGATCGTAGTTTTTTTGACTTTCAACAATCATTTATTAACCAAATTCTAGATCAAACCTACCAAATCCTATTTAAAACCTACCAAATCCTAAACTAGAATAAATTTTAATCCTTATTTTTTTAGGTTTATGCATTAATTATTTTCTAACAAAAAACCTTACTATGAAACAAATGATCAAAAAGACTCTTATGGTATTTGTCGCGTGTTGTATGAGCATTTATATGATGGCTCAAGCACCACAAAAATTTAATTACCAAGGCATCGCCAGAGATGCCCAAGGCAACCCACTCAAAAATCAAAAGACCAAAAAAGTAACAGAGATTATAATTCAGAAATTACTAATAAGGATAATACATCAATCAACATT
>CAZSUF010000264.1:401-1949 GCA_964609875.1 uncultured Bifidobacterium sp. | reverse complement strand
AACAAATATATTCATGTAGCTATTGATCCAACAGGAGGAAATAATTATGTTGATGCAGGTACCACCCAATTGCTTTCTGTACCTTATGCCTTATATTCAGACAAGGCTGGTAGTGCCAAAGAAAGTGCACCTTCTACACGTGCAACAAACAATTATATCGAAAAAACAAATGGTTCAGGTGTAGCAAATTCTACTTCTTTATTATTTGATAATGGAACGAATATCGGCTTAGGTACAACTACCCCAACGGCCAGATTTCAAATTAGTCAAAATGTAGCTGCGGTTCAAGAACATTTTCGCATGCAAAATTCAAGTAATTTAGGTGCTGGAAGATTTACGATGTATAATAATGGTGCAAATTCTTACGCCACCTTTACCAAATACGGAACAGCTTTTGCAGGAAACTACGGCGGTAGCGCCTTATATCCCTATGCCAACTTATTAGCCTTCGGAAATAATGGACCTGTAGCTGGCGATGGACTTGGTCGTTTTTTAATTACCAATGGCGGTAATATTGGTATGAGCTTTTATAAAGCTGGTGTAACTAAACTGAAATTTCATGCCGATTTCACCACAGAGAATGTGGGCATTGGGGGTAATGCTGATCCAATTGGGCGTATCCATGGCAACAATACAGATGGCACGACTATGGATTTACGTTTAACTAATAACACAACAGGGCATACAGCTAATGATGGATTAGATATTCGAACTACTGGCAATGCAGCCGCAATTATAAATCGCGAAAATGCAGATTTAAATTTAGGAACAAACGCCACCACGAGATTGAAAATTCAAGCCAATGGAAATATTGGAGTGAATTCTAATAGTGTTCCTTCAAGTGCCTTATTAGAGGTTAAATCTACCACACAAGGATTTTTGCCTCCTGTAATGACAGAAGCAGAAATGTCGTCTATTGCATCTCCGGTTCTTGGCTTAACAGTATACAATACTACTACTCAATGTTTATATTGCTTTAACGGAACAACATGGAAGTCAATGTGTAAATTGCCTACAGATACATTAGAGTTCTTTTACACAGGAGCAAATCAAACTTTGCAATTACCTTTTGGTTATAGTAAGGCAACAATAGAGTGTTATGGTGCTCAAGGTGGCACAGGTGGTGGTTCTGCTGGAGGTATTGGCGGTAACGGTGCATACACCAAAGGAGAAATGACTGTGAATGGTGGACAAATCATAACAATTGTTGTTGGTGAAAGTCCTATAGATCACATTGGTGGTTTTTGGTGGTGGTGGTAATGGTGGCGCTCCAGGCGGCGGCGGCGGCGGTGCTTCTTACGTTCAAGATGCTTCTGCCAATGTGTTAATCATTGCTGGCGGCGGCGGCGGCGGTGGTGGTATCGGTTGTGTATTGCCTGCAATTGGTGGGAATGGCGGAGTTGGTGGCGGTGGAAATGGCGGGGATGGCAACGATTCGCCTACTCCAGGTGGTATAGCTGGTGGAGGTAAAGGGGCCATTGGTGCATCAGGAGGCTTGGCAGGAATTGGATGTGGTGGATTTTTAGGTCAAGTCGGTTCAGTAGGTAC
>CAZSUF010000264.1:0-229 GCA_964609875.1 uncultured Bifidobacterium sp. | reverse complement strand
CGGTCCCTGGTGGCGGCTGTGGCGGCGGCTTATTTTTTGGCGGCGGCGGCGGTGGTGGCGGCTCTGCAGGAACTGTAGGTTGTTCTGGAAACGACAAAGGCGCTGGAGGTGGTGGTGCTGGTGGTACATCAGATACTGGTACATTAACCAATACAGTAAGTACAAATGGTTTAAATGTTGGAAACGGAAAGATTAGAATTATTTTCGAATAATTTATCTCGATAATCAT
>CAZSUF010000263.1:0-5541 GCA_964609875.1 uncultured Bifidobacterium sp. | reverse complement strand
TTGAAGCTAATCCCGCCTTACGCTGCAATCCATCTCGTTTTGAGGAACGAGATGGAATTTCCGCTACAGTCGGGGCTAGGGCATGATAGTTCCAACAAAATTTTTTTTCAAAATCAACATCTTGAATATACAACATTTCAATATCTATATTTATCCTATTGAAAAATACAAAAATCCTTCTATCTTGTTTCAAAAATCACCATGAAAAAATATGGCCTTTTAATCCTAACGCTCCTTGTTTTTAATCACTGTAAAAAAGAAGCTTCCCCAACAATCAAAAAAAAATCAATCCTATCTCTAAAAATGGATAGCCTTGATATCGCTATTTTACAAGGAGATCAAAATCGAATAGCAAACTTTGAAAACAATATAAAAAGAAACACCCAAGCAAATCTAAGCCCAGATGCCTACCTCACAAATCAAATTCTATTATGTGGCATTCAAATCAATAAAGGGGAGAAGCAAAACCTAGATTCAGTCATTGAAATATATGAACAAATAAACGGAAAAGTGGAGTCCACATTTGGCAAACTTTCAGATGAATATACTGCACTGAAAGGATTGACAGCATGGGCTTATGGGTACTTAGGTAATTTAGATAAAGAAATGTCCATGACTACAGAGCTTTTAAAAATGGAACTCGAAAGCCCAAATCCAGATAACCATAGACTTGCAGATTATTATAATACCATTGGGATGAATTATAATTATCGAGGTGAAAATTTGAGCGAATTACTGAGCCTTAAAAAAGCATTAACCTATTTACAATTAATACCCGACATAAAACAAAACATAAAAGCTTACCAATCTTTGATAAATGTGTATAGTGCTATTTCATTAAGTTATCTATTAGCGCAGGATCATGTGAGCGCCTTGTTTTATTCAAATAAATGTATCGAAGAAAGAAACAAAAGTGGCATTTATTCGCCTCAAATAGCCATAAATTATATGATAGTAGGCAGGGCTAATTATGCTTTATCCAAAAACTATGATACTGCCATGTATTATCTCCATAAGGCAGTCGGTATTTTAGAAACAAGTGGTATGAAGGGCTCGCCCCCATGGATAAGCTATCAAGGACATATAGCCGACATAGATGTTCAGTCTGGAAATATCAGATTTGGATTAAATCGAATGAGAGATATCATTACTCAAAATAAATTAAGTGATAATCCTGAAATTATAAATGTGGTAGCAAATAATTATTATAAAACCATTAAGGCACTCATACAATCAAATCAATTCGAATTGGCTGCCGAAAAATCAAATGAAGCCATCCTTTTTGTAAATCAACATGTAAACGTAGTTAGGCCCTATATGATTTCATTAATTAAGGGAACAGAGGCGCAACTTCTATCACAAAAGAAACAATGGCAGCAGGCGGAAACGATTTTCGAAAAAGAAATTCATGGAAATGGAGGAAGCATGGCCAAATTAATTTCTCAAGAAGGAATTCCATTTCATACACCACAAAATGTAATCCCAATTTATTTGTCATATGCTAACATGTATTACAATAGAGCTAATGAAACAACAAATAATGAAGATAAAATTGGCTTCATGAAAACTGCCATTAATTCATATAAAAAAGTAATTACTTATTATAATAATAGAGAATCTTTTTACTCCACCCAAAATTTGAATCAATCAGTTACGTTAGACAAAAATGCACAAATTGACATATTTGAAAAGTGTTTGACGGCACTCAATACATTATTGGAGATGAATAACAATCAACTCCAATCAAAGTCACTATCAGATTCGATCTATGCAGAAATGTATACGATTATAGAGGCATCTAAGGCCAATGTGTTACAAAGAATTTTACAAGAGGAAGATCAGTTTAATAATTTATTGCCAGTAGAAGTTAATGCACAAAGAAAGCAAAAAGCCGACGAATTAAACAAGTTAGGAACCGCCTTAAGGCAAAATTTCGATGTACAAAAAGAAATAGAATTGCAGGGAAAATTTAATGAGTATAAAACGTGGCTAGCTAAAAATGCTTCTACATACAAAATACCTTATCAAGACAAAAACACAATCTACTCTTACACGGATTTTTTACATGCAGAGCCCAATAATTTAGTTTGCAATTATTTTTTGGGTCGGGAGTCTTTGTTTTGTATGTCTAAGTTAAACAATTCAATTTCATTTTATCAAAAGCCAATTCCAAGTGTTTTTATCCAGCATGTCAATTTTATGAATGAACAAATCTTATCAGGAAAAAATATTAACAACATCACCAAAGATTCTATTCAACAAGCAGAAGCTATTTTAAAAAAATGGTATGCGCTACTTTTAGATGACAAATTAACTCATCAAAATCCTCAAGAAATAGTGATTATCCCGAGCAGACAGTTATTTAAAATTCCATTTGATTTACTAATCGATACAACAAATAAGTATCTCATTGAAAGTATCCCTATCCGTTACGAATTATCAGGAACCTTAATGTGCAAAGTAAATCAGCAAAAAGTGGGAAAAGGATTTGCAGGATTTGCTTCGAGCAATTTTGATTTTTTAAAAAAAGAAATGGATTCAGATCCAAGCATTGCCATGCGAGGAGGCAATTATAATTTACCACAAACAGCCAAAGAAGTAGATGAATTAGCCAAAATAGCTAAAGGAAAAGTGTTCAAAAACACCACACCCCAAATATTCAAAGCCAATGCCCAAAAATTTGGCATTATTCATGTCGCCACACATGCCTTTGCTTCCAATAATATGATTGAAGATAATTATTTGGCATTTGAACAAGATAACACAACCGAAAATTTCAAAGTAACTTCATCAGATGTTCAACAAATGGGGCTCCACGCAAACTTTTGTATGCTGGCTTCATGCGAAAGTGGCTCGGGCTATATTGATGACAAAGAAGGCGCCATGTCCATAGGCAAATCATTTATCGAGGCGGGTGTGCCTTCAGTGGGCATTTCTTTATGGAAATTACCTGATAATGAAAATACTGTTACATTGATATCTAATTTCTATTCAAATATGTTGGGTGGAATGACAAAAGCAAAAGCCTTACAACAAGCAAAACTTTCTTACCTCAAATCGCAGAACGGTGATGCAGAAAAATTGCCATTTTATTGGGCTGGCTTGGCTATTATAGGCAATAATAACACCCTAACGCTTAAAGGAGATTCCTCATTCCCATTCATGAAATTTTTACCTTATGTACTTGTAGGATTAATTGGATTTGTAGCGGTCTACTTTATTTCGCGCAAAAGAAAATCGGCTTGATGCTTATCTTCATTCGATACTTTGCTTAATTGAATTTTTGCTTCGTTCATCTTGTTTTGTTTAAGTGCTATGGCACCAAGATACAGATGACATTTGCTTTGAAGTGCCAAGGCACCCGAAGATAAGTATGCTTCAAATTGTTGAGTGGATGCTTCATAATTTGGAGGATTCACATACAAATAGGCTAAAGCTAAATAATATTGCTCTACTGGTTTTAATTGTTGCGAAGGCTTAGAAAGTATTTGAATTGTTTCGCTAAATTTATCTTGATCAAAAGCATCTAACCAAGCTGATGAATCATTGGAAATATCTCGTACTTGAGGAATATACTTATTTTCTTTTTGTAAAATTTCTGTGAGTTCAAGACAAGCGAATTGGTTAACCTGTGTTTGTTGGTTTGTATAAAACCACCAGCCTAAACCTACTACAAGCAACAAGCTTGCGGCTATAGAAAACCATTTCATCTGCACTGTCTTTGAAGCTTTGGGTTTATTTAGTTCAGCCGAGGCTGAAAAATGCTCCAACAACTCTTCAATATCTTCATTGGGATAATCTTTTATCATAGCCACTATGCCATGATACTCATGCTGAAGTAAAGTATCTTGTTCAATTTTTTCTTTGATATATTGTGCAAGATCTGGCTCTAACATGCCATACGCATAGTTAATGAGTATATGAGTATTTATAGTTATATTCTCCTTCATCGTACTAAATACTTTTTTTAATAAATTCTCTAATTCGCTTCACTTTCGTTTTCACAGTATTTTCATTCAGTTCTAACTCTTCAGCAATTTCTTTGGTTGTATAACCTTGAGAAAGATAATGAAATATTTTCACATCTTCGGGTTTACAGTTGTCGGCAATTAATTTTTTCACTTGCTCAAACATCAATAATATAATAGGATTACTAGAAACTCCCCGTACATTTTCAGCAGCTTCTTGAGGAGCATCGCGATCTTTATCAAGTTTGTTCTTTATATTATGCTTCATGGCTTTCCTATAAATGATGGTTGTAATAAGGCCTTTATCAGCTTGAAATAAAGCCTTGTATTGTTCAATGTCAACATGTGTGCGATAGTTAATATTAGTTTTTTCATAATCAATAAACGAATCATTCAAAACAAAAGACGCTTGGTCTTTCCTTTCCTCTTTAGTTTTTAAATAATTGCCATATACACTATCATAAGCGAAGTAAAAGAATAGCTTATAAAATAGTTTAAAGGCTTGATCTTGCAAGTATAGTATACTCATAAATGGTTTTTGAGCATTAAATATACAGGCTTAGATAGATAATTAATAATCAATTTGTAGATAATAGTTTCAAAAAGAAAAAATATTTTTTGAAACTATTTGAAATAGCCATGGCATCTATTTAATAGCCCGTGTTATGATAAAAATATTTTTTAAAAAATACTTGCATTTATAGAAACCCGAAATTAAATTTATTACAGTAACCCAATTAATCACTTCTAAAAAATAAAATATGAAAAAAATTTTACTCGCATTGATTATTCTTAGCTGCTATTTTAGCAATGCACAAACCAATAAGCAATTATGCCGAATTGGGAAAGCTAAACAACTCTCTGAAGCACAAAAACATTTACGAACCATACGTAATAATCCACTGCATACAAATCAGAAGCCTACTAGACAAGCTATGTATTTATTGAAAGATTCTGTTTTCTCATTTGATACCAGTTTTGCTTTTGAAAGTTCTAGGCAATATTCTTATTCTGGCACTAGATCCTCTCACCTGAAATTCGATAACATTGAAGATGTCTATAGTGGTGGTTATATTCTGGATTTAATTGGTATAAATGCTGATTACGATCAAGTAATTAGAGATGATATATGGGGTTTAGATAAGGTTTTAAGAACCTATAATACTTCAAATCAAATAGTATCGGAAATTAATTTGGATTACAATATATCAACCATGCAATTCGATACAAACTATGTAATTAATAATATTTATACCAATAATTTAATGACACTTTCTGAAAAGATTTACAATTCAAATTTTTCATACAAAACTATTTATACTTACAATACCAGCAATCAATTAGTTGCGGATACGACTTTAAAAAAGACGTCAATAGGAGGTAATTATGAAAACGAATGGAATGTTCAATATTTGTATGTTGGAAATAATATTTCAGAAATTATTTCTCAAGTATGGAATAGTAACATGTGGAAGAACTCATTTAAAGAGTTTTATACCTACAACGCAAATAACAATAAAACAAGTTATAATCAAGCAGAATGGAATAATGGTATTTCTTGGAGTGTTTTAGA
>CAZSUF010000262.1:0-5542 GCA_964609875.1 uncultured Bifidobacterium sp. | reverse complement strand
CCCTTATGCTAAGAGAATTCGAGGAATAAAAAGTATGTACGAGCGCATTTCAAAGACTGTAGAATCTAATTTGAAATCTGGCTTGTTTCCATTAGTTCTTTCTGGTGATCATAGCAGTGCAGGCGGCACTATTGCGGGTATCAAAATGGCTAGACCTAAAAGTCGTTTAGGTGCTATTTGGATTGATGCCCATGCCGATATTCACTCGCCGTATACTACACCTAGTGGCAATATGCATGGCATGCCGGTAGCTATTTCCTTAGGAGAAGATAATTTGGATTGTCAAGTGCATCATCCGGATGAATTGACTGTAATTTCATGGATTGAATTAAAAATTTTGGTCAAGTTTTGTCCGAAGATTATGCCTGAAGATATTGTATTTATTGCCTTAAGAGATACGGAAAAGGAAGAAGACCATATTTTGAAAAAACTAGGGATCAAAATTATTCCTGTTTCGGAAGTGAGAAAAAAAGGTATAGAGCATGTGGTTAGACAAACCCTGTTATCATTAAAGCAATGTGATGATATTTATGTGAGCTTTGATGTGGATAGTTTAGATAGTAGCATATCGCGGGGAACAGGTACGCCGGTACCGAATGGCTTAAAGGAAAGAGAAGCTGAAGATTTAATGGCAAGTTTGATGCAGAATCATAAAATTTGTTGTTTTGAAATCACCGAAGTGAACCCTACCTTAGATAAGGAAAATTTAATGGCCGAAATTGCCTTTAATATTTTACAACGAAGTGTGAATATTTTATTGATGAATTAATGATTGTAAAGGACTTAGGCTTTTAAATAAAGGAATTAAAAATTATATTTACGCTTTCGATCGACAATTAGGCTGAATCTAATACGATTTGTAATTAACAACATGAAGTTTTTAAACCCAGCAGTTAAAGGATTTATTAAGTTACGATGGAGTTCTATCGATAATTTTCTATTGAATCCACATAGTACCCAAACCATGTTGTTTAATTCTTTGGTGAATAGTGCACAGTTTACAAGTTTTGGCAAGAAGTACGATTTTCAAAATATTACGAGCATAAGAGATTTCAAGAAGGCTGTACCGGTGCATGAATATGATGATATAAAGCCTTATATCCTCCATATGATGGAAGGGAATCAGAATGTATTATGGAATTCGCCTATCACTTGGTTTGCAAAATCGAGTGGAACCACTTCCGATAAAAGTAAATTTATTCCTGTAAGTAATGAATCGTTAGAAGATGGTCATTTTAAGTCTGCCAAGGATTTATTGGCTTTGTATTATAGAAATTTTCCGCAGTCTGGAATCATGACAGGTAAATGTTTGACATTAGGCGGCAGTCATCAAGTAAATCAACTCAATGCGGATTCGTATTATGGGGATTTGTCGGCAGTGATGATACAAAATTTGTCTTATTTTACTGAATTGATTCGCACGCCAGATATATCGATAGCCTTGATGGAAGAGTGGGAAGCTAAGATACAAGCCATGGCTGAAAGCACTATTTTAGAAGATGTGACTATGATTGCGGGTGTGCCTACTTGGACCATTGTTTTAATCAAAAAAATATTTGAGATTACAGGCAAAACAGATTTGCATGAGATTTGGCCTAACCTTGAATTGTATATTCATGGAGGCGTAAATTTTACCCCATATCAGCAACAATTTAAGAATTTGATCCCAGGCGGCAATATGAATTATCAGGAAACATATAATGCATCAGAAGGATTTTTTGCAGCTCAAGATGTGATAGGGAAGGATGGGATGTTATTGTTTTTAAATCATGGCAACTTTTATGAGTTTATGCCATTAGAAAACTACGGTAAAGAGGATGCAGAAACGTTGCAATTAGAAGATGTGAAGATAGGTGTGAACTATGCCTTAGTTGTCAGTACCAATTCGGGCTTATGGCGTTATATTGTTGGAGACACTATTCAATTTGTGTCAATCAATCCATTCCGTATTAAAGTAACAGGTAGATTAAAACATTTTATCAATGCATTTGGTGAAGAAGTGATTGTAGATAATGCGGACATGGCCATTTCGAAAGCCGCTAATTTGACGGGAGCTAAAGTGAATGATTATACTGCTTCGCCTGTATATTTTTCAGATGCATGTAATGGTTCGCACGAATGGGCCATTGAATTTGATGCGGCCCCTGATGATCTAGCGCGATTTACAGAAATACTGGACAAAACTTTGCAAGAAATTAATTCTGATTATGAGGCGAAACGATATAAGGATATTGCCTTGCGTATGCCTAAGGTAAATGTCTTACCAAGAGGCACATTTACAGAATGGTTAAAAAGTAAAGGCAAATTAGGCGGACAACATAAGGTGCCGCGATTGAGCAATGATCGTATCTTAATAGAAGAGATCTTACAATTTGCTTCAAACTTCCAATAGAGAGGTTTAATTTTTTTTAAATATAAAATAATAAACTTTCAGAAATAATTGAAAGTATAATAAATATGAGTATATTTGTGTTGTCAAACAATTACCATGTATTCACTTAATTTGATCGCCTACTTAATTTACGGAATGATCACTTTTTACATTACAGTCAGGGTGGGGTGGATTTGTTATAAGAATGGAATTTACTTCATTCAGCAAGAGTTACAAGATAAAGAATTGTCTAATAGTGTCAATAAAATGCTGTTGATGGGTTATTACCTGATGAATTTGGGCTATGTAGCCTTGATGATTTATACCTGGCAGAATTTGCACAGTATAACAGAACTCGTACAGAGTATTTGCTCTCGATGTGCCTATATCATACTCTCACTTGGTTCTATGCACTACTTTAATATCATAGTCATTTATCTATTGCGAAGAAAAAATAAAAAATCATTTCCTCATACTTAAAACTATAAATCATGCAAACACAATCAGTTCCAATCGCCCACGATTTTATTTTAACCGCTTACTTAATTTATTTACCTATTGCCTTGCTGTTGACTTTTTATGTGGCTCACACTTTATTTCGAAATAGTCGAGTGTTTATGTTAGATATTTTTCGTGGTAAAGAAGATATTGCCTTAAGCACCAACAAATTATTCGAAGTCGGATTCTATTTATTAAACCTTGGTTTTGCCTTACTTATTTTACAAATAGATACAACCGTAAGCAGCTATCAAGTGATGGTAGAAGTCTTAAGTATGAAAGTTGGTGGCTTCGCCATTTATTTAGGCATCATGTTATTCTTAAACTTGTATATGTTTTTTAGAGGTAGAAGAATAAGTAAGCAGCATCAAGAAAACAGAGAAATAGATGCAGCTATGGCAAATTTCTCAACTCCATAATATCAATCTTCTTACTTAAAGCATCCCTGTTTTTGCAGGGATGTTTTGTTTATAAAAAGAATCATCATGTAGCGCATTGACATTAGTCCCAATTCAAATTGATTGTCCTTATTATTTATTACATTTGTCCTATGCCGTTGATTACCCTGACTTCTGATTTTGGTCTGCAGAGCCATTTGGTTTCTAGCGTAAAGGGTAAAATTTACACTGCGTTCAAGGAGGTGAATATGGTTGACGTGTCGCATGCAATCACCCCGTTTAATTTGCAACAAGCCGTATTTATTTTCAAACAATCTTATATCCATTTTCCACAGGGTACTTTTCATTTTGTACTCAACGACTTATTTGCCCATCAAGATCGAAAACTCTTGTATGTATTTGAACATGGGCAGCATATTTTTTGTGCAGATAATGGATTCTTGCCTATGTTGTTTGATGATAAGCCAGTACAATTATTTAAACTGTTAGATCATATACCTCATTACGATTTGTTTTCGGTTGTCGATTTATTTATCTCTAATACCTATGCCCTGCTTCATGACAACCGCAGTGGTATCGAAAATATTACAGTCAATCAGATTGTCATCAAAAAACCAAATTATCCTTTTTATAGTCAAGATATTCTTGAAGCACAAGTTTTATACATTGATCATTACGGCAATGTAATTCTCAATGTGCAGCAACCTTATTTTGAAGAAGTAAGACAAGGGCGAAAGTTTAAAATTCTGTTTATGCGGGATGAAGAAATTACAGTATTAAGCACAAGCTATAATGATGTAACTGAAGGTGAAAAGCTTTGCATGTTTAATTCTTCAGGTTATTTGGAAATTGCGGTGAATAGAGGGTATGCCTCAAAATTATTTGGATTTCAAGAAGGCACAGACAGAAGTTTATTTTACCATCATATAAAAATATTCTTTGAATGATTCGTGTAGTAAGATTAAGTTTTAAAGAAGAACATATCCAAGATTTTGAGCTTTTGTTTGAAGAAAGAAAGCATAAAATTAGGGCCATGAATGGCTGTACCTATTTAGCTTTATGGGCAGATAAACATGAAAAAGGTGTTTTTTATACCTATAGCATTTGGCAACATGCAGATCACTTAGAAGAATATCGAGTATCTGCTTTGTTTCAAGAAACATGGACTCAAGTAAAGCAGTGGTTTAATGATAAGCCCATCGCATTTTCGGCAGATCAAATCATTGAATTATGACAACGCACTTATTTTATGCTGGTGATGAAATAGCTTTTCAACAGTTTGTTGAGAGCAAAGGGTATACAAAATTCGTGTTGTTATCCGATGCCAATACGCATGGATTTTGTGTACCTGTGCTAAAAAAATTATGTCCTTTTCTTACATCAACTTATCAGATAGTGATTCCACAAGGTGAGGTAAATAAAACACTTGATGTGGCTACCTTGATATGGGAAGAACTCGCCAATATGGAAGCAGATAGACAAACTTTATTGGTGAATGTCGGTGGAGGTATGCTATGCGATCTTGGTGGTTTTTGTGCCTCTATTTATAAGCGAGGCATAGATTGCATCAATTTGCCAACAACCCTGCTAGCTATGGTTGATGCAAGTTTAGGAGGTAAAACAGGTGTGGATTTTAATGGCACTAAAAATTTTTTAGGCACTTTTCAACATCCTATCGCGATTTTTGTTTTACCCCAATTTCTACAAACACTTTCTGAAAGAATCTTGAGAAGTGGGATGGCAGAAATGATCAAGCATCAACTATTAGATGGGCAAGTACCTCATGGTTCTCAAGAAGCCTTCACTTCATTAGCGCAGATAAAATGGTCTATTCAGTTCAAAGAATCTATTGTTCAACAAGACCCTCATGATCGAGGAATCAGACAGATACTCAATTTTGGACACAGTATCGGGCATGCTATTGAAAGTGCTTCCATGTATGCTGCATATCCATTGCTACATGGAGAAGCCATTCTTTTAGGGATGATTGTTGAACTTCGCCTCAGTGAGTTGATGTTTGCAATAAGTCATAGAATAAGAAAAGATGTAATAGATATTCAACAAAGTCTGTTTCAAGATTTGCCCAATCAATTTTCATTTGATCAACTTCGAGCGTTTCTAATCCAAGATAAAAAAAACCGTCAAGGAATAACCATGAGCTTATTCATTAAAGAAGGTGTATGTGGCTACAGAATTCTTGTTTCAGAAGACCTCATTCAACAAGCTCTTCAAACTGCTTTTGAAATCAGCTAGTTTACTTAAACGAATACATCCA
>CAZSUF010000261.1:0-5556 GCA_964609875.1 uncultured Bifidobacterium sp. | reverse complement strand
AGCATCGGGGGCAAAAGTGGAAAAGTAAATAGGTAACATTGCGGATAATCATAAAGCTTTGTGGTTCGAATCTCCATAAGAACGACTAGGCTTCACCGGCACCGGATAGTCGCAGAAAGCCCACGTCTCGTTCCTCAAAACGAGACGTGGCTTGACGCAATAGCCGGCCAGAAAGTCGAAGAGAACTGCTAAGATCATGCCCCAAAATATTACAACAAATTCATTCGATACACTGTCCATTCTTTCATAGACTGAGCACCTAAACTTTCGTAAAATTCTATGGCTGGGGTATTCCAATTTAATACGCTCCATTCCATGCGCCCACAACCTTGTTGAATGGCCAACTCTTTTAGATAAAGTAAAATTTCCTTGCCATAACCTTTGCCACGATAGATGGGTTTTACAAATAAGTCTTCGAGATACAATCCATTTCGACCTAGAAAAGTAGAGAAATTATAGAAGTATAAAGCAAAACCAACAGCCACATCTTGTTCCCAAGCAAGTATGCAAGCGGCACTTTTTTTGACGAACAATTGCTCATGCAACAAGGCTTCTGTGATTACAACATCGTCTTGCATTTTTTCATACACAGCCAATTCATGAATAAATTGTATAACTAAGGCAATGTCATTTTCTTTTGCCTCTTGTATGTTAAGCACCGACATCTTCTGTACTTTTTTTCATGCTTTCTTTGAAAGATAAGGCAATCCCTATGGCAATTAAAAGCAGCAAAATACTGGAGGAAATTTGTGAAACATTTTTCCATTTGAAATAAGTATCAGGATGAAACTTAAATTCAATGTTATGTTTACCGGCCGGAATAAATAGGCCACGAAGTAAATAATTTGTTTTTACAATGTCGGTTTCTTTTCCATCGATAAAGGCCTTCCATCCTGCAGGATAATAAATATCTGCAAAAACAGCAAAGCCATCTTGGGCATTGTTGGATACAAAATTCAAATGATTTAAACTATATCCATCGGGTGCTAAAGAAATTTTACTCGAACTATCTACCACAAAAGTATTGGCTGACTGTTTCCAATATTTTTGTTGAACAATCGCTGTGCGTTTTGCATTGAATGCCGTATCAGACAAAAGCGTGTCGCCAAAATTACCTGCATTCATCGCTAACATTTCGCTATTGGCATTGGGCACAGTTTTGATGTTGGATACAAACCATGCATTGCCACAAGCCTTTGGATTAGCTTGCACAGCAGGCTTGTTGTCGCTGCCATTAAAAAATACATATTTGGTATTGAGCATATTCAATACTTCCCAATTCATTTTTCCATTGCTCAATTGAAAATCGATCAAGTCTTGATAGGTTTCTAATTTAGCTGGGTGATAACCTCCCACACATTTATTATGGTAAGCTTGCATAGCTTCATTATATGGATCTTGCGTTAAATCAAACACACGGTAATAGGGGTCTGGATCTTGTTGTACTTGTAAGTCTACCGAACGAGCAGCAAATTGTGCATCAAATTCTTCATTGCTTATATAGTTGTCGCTATTTAAATAACGCGTTCCTATACTGAGCAAATCGGCCGCCACCAATATACCAATTATGGCGAGTGACACATTCAAATTCAATTTTCTTTTAGCGAAAAACCACAATACACCTGCACCTAACACAATAAACAAAAACGATCTCAAACCATCCTTCATGGCTACAGAACCTCTATCGCTTACTAAGGCATCGTACATTTTGACTACCGCTTGTTGATCTCCGCCAAATTGCTGACCGATTCTAGCTTTTACTTTATCATCATTATCTCCTTTGAAACTTAAAAACATTTTACTGCCGAAGGTGAGTATCAAACAAAGTCCACCTGTAATCAAAAAGGCTTTTTTTACATAATCGAGTTGTTGATTCATGTCTAATTTGCCAAATAAAAATTCTTGCAAAGCCCAGAAAGCCAATATGCAAAACATCAGTCCTGGAATGACCATAATCATACTAGGTGTACGGAAATTATTGAAGAAAGGCAGATGATCGAACAAGAAATAATTGAGTGCAGAAAAATGCCTACCCCAAGACATCATGATGCCAATTACTGAAAGCGCTACAAGAACCCATTTCAACTGATTTCGAATCACCAATAATCCTAAAATCATCAGAAAAATAACCAAGGCACCAAAATAAACAGGCCCTGCCACAAAGGGTTGAGCGCCCCAATAGGTAGATAAATGTTGACTATAATTTTCTGCATTTTGTTCCCCAGCCCCTAATTCCATCAGTGTTTCATAGGTCTTTGAACTTGAGCCTGCATCTACAGATCCTCCACCGCCATATAAATTAGGTACCAATAAAGTAAAGGTTTCGCCTATTCCCTGACTCCATTGAAAAGCGTAATCTTTATCTAATCCACCCGAGTTCTTTTTTTCTTTTTTATCTAAAGTAATTTCACTGTTGCCCCCTCTCATGGTATATTTTACATATTCTTTATTAAGCATTAATCCTGTAAGGTTAGGTAATAAAGTCATAAGGCCAAAAAGGGCAAGTAATCCTGAGGCTACAAAAAACGATGTAAGTTGTTTTTCTTTTAAGGCTTGCAAAAAATAGCCAATCGCAAAACCGATTAAGATGATTAATAAGTAATAGTCAATTTGATACATACCATTCATAATCATCAACGAAAGTCCGAGAATAAAAGCCGTAATGCCATAAATATATTTTCGTTGATAAGCCCAGTGCACGCCCGCTAAGGCTAAAGGCATATAAGCAATACTAGCCATTTTGGTATTGTGTCCTGCCGAAATAATTTGATAATTATAGGCGGCAAAAGTATAGGCAATGGCAGCAATTAAGCCAATCCAACGATTTACTTTCCAACTGCACATCAACACAAAAAAGCAGATTAATGAAAAGAAAAAGAAATAGCCTGGGGTAGACAAGGCGCCAGAAACTAAGTCCTGAAGCTTATAAATAAAGTTCGGACTATCACCCATATAATGCGTATAGGTTGGCATACCACCAAACATTGAATTGCTCCACAAAGGCACTTCGCCCGTTTTCTCATAAAAGCTTTTCGCCTCTTGACTCATAGCCATCCAATGCACGGTATCGCCTGCTACTAAGCGACTTCCTTGAAATGTAGGTAAGGCCACTACAATGCTCAACACTACACAAATCGCTACGATTAGGCTATTTTGCATAAGCCCCTTTTTGAAATTTTCGTTCATAACTATAAAAATCTTTTGATTTTGAAGCCATAAATTTAAGGGTTTCAATCGGCGAAGCAAGTATTTTTTCAGAATTCGTGTAAATGAAGAATTTGGGTGTGCCCTTTCGGCCTCGTTCCTCTGCCTTCAGGTCGGGCTGTACACTGCAAGCCATCTCGTTTTGAAGAACGAGATGGGCTTTCCGTTGCCATCCCTCACACAATCTCGTTTCCATATTTATATTGTTGTATTCATTTTTAATGTCGACTTCAAATTTTTTAATGATTTGCATTAAACTATCTTGTGGTGGTTTATAATCAGGGTTGTTTGTATAATCTTTATACTGAAGACAGGCTAAGTTTCGAGTATATAATTTTAATTCACTTTGGGAATTATCTAACAATTAAAATACGATGTGCTTTATTAAGAAACATTAAAACCAATTCATGACACTTTATTTGATAAATCTCTACATTTGTATACCTCTACAATGTTCATGTAGCTTATTCTCAATTTCCTGACTATGCACAAATTTTTATTTTGTCTACTCATATCATTTTTTGCCAAGAAATAACTCAAGCTAAATCTTATGAATAGGCGGTAGGATTTGAATTCAACATGAATAACGTGTAGGGAATTATGTAGAAATAGGAAGACAAACCTAAAAACATGACAGCAACCAAACCAACATTAAAGACTTGTAAGAATGGACATAAATTCCATAAGAGTTCCGACTGTCCGACTTGCCCAATTTGTGAAAAAGAAAGAAAACCTACAGACAATTTACTATCACTTATCGGAGCCCCAGCCAGACGAGCCTTAGAGAGAGAAGGAATTACAACATTGGAGATGCTATCCACATACACTGAAAAGGAAATTTTATCTTTACACGGAATGGGAAAAAGTACCATACCGAAATTGATCGATGTGTTAACAAAAGCAGGACTTTCATTCAAAAAATAATAATGAACGAAGTAGAAAATTACATTCAACAATTTGAACCTGATGTTCAAGAAAAATTAAATGCTATTCGACAAGTATTTTTTGAGGTGTTGCCCGATACAGAAGAAAGTATTCGTTACAACATGCCAGCTTTTAAAGTAGGTAAGCATCATCTCTATTTTGCTGCTTACAAAAAACATATTGGTTTTTATCCTGTTTACGGCTTGATAGAAATAGAAGATAAAATTTCTGAGTATAGAGCCAAAAATACAAAAGACAGCTTGCATTTTATGCTAGACAGGCCTTTGCCAATTGAATTGATTAAAAACATCATAAAACTAAAATCAATACTTTAATTAAACATGGAGATAACGCCTCAACATATTGATAGAATTGAAAAAATGACTTTTGCTTCTGTATATCCTCACTATGTGACAAAAGTTGAGAAAAAAAGACGAACAAAAGAAGAGCTTCATCAAGTCATTGAGTGGTTGACAGGTTTTGACGACAGAAAAATACAAGAACTTATTGACGAGAAGGCCACTTTTAGAATTTTTTTTGAGAAAGCAAAACTAAACCCAAATGCTACATTGATTAAAGGAGTAATTTGTGGTTATAGAATAGAAGACATTGAACATTCATTGACAAAGCAAGTAAGATATCTTGATAAATTAGTAGACGAGCTCGCAAAAGGAAAAAAGATGGAGAAAATTTTAAGGATGGTCTAATGAGAACAAATGGTAAATCGCAGACCCTAAAGAAATGACAATTCAAAGAACATCCTTCATCCTTAAAATTCTGATAAGTTTGATTTGTTTATTAATACTTATATTACCATACTATGCTGGTGAGGAGGGTATGACTAGAAAAAATTACTGGGACTATGATTCAATTTTGCATGACATTCTACTGATGATTATTTATTTGCCTTTTATTATCCTATGGGTTGTTTATTTGTTTTTTCAAACCAATACATGGAGTAGTTATTTGGTTTATGGCTTACTAATTTACTCCTTGATAATTTTCCTTATTGTGATGGCAGATTTATTACTTGGTTTTTTCGAATTATTGCCAATTACTTCAAGACAAATTTCGATATTAATATTTCCATTTATGTTACTTTATTTTTTTGAATTGAATCTACTAAAGCGAAACCGTATCTAATTTCTGTTTTGCGATATAGGGGCTGATGTACTACATTTGAGCATTGGAATTCTAATCAACATTTGTACTAAGTAGGACATGTATATGTTGAATTCTCCATTATTGAAAAGCCAAATAACGTAAGCTACAAAGCTTTTTAAATCCAGCTTCAACAGTGATTAGATGATCAAGAAAAGAAAAATCTTTGAGACCTTATGGAGACATTACTTTGTCTTAGAGTCAACGTATACTTATTCTCTCAAGTTAGAAGAGGATTGGCAATCCATCATGGATAAATTCAAAATT
>CAZSUF010000260.1:4797-5565 GCA_964609875.1 uncultured Bifidobacterium sp. | reverse complement strand
CGAAACGGATGCAGCTAAACATGCGCAAACTATTATGGCCATGGAAACTGCAATGGCTAAGGTGAGCATGGATAGAGTGAGCATGCGCGACCCTTATTTATTATACAATAAATTTTCATTAGCCTCTTTGTCTGCAAAAACGCCAGGTATAGATTGGAAAGCTATGTTCGCAAGTATGGGCATTCAAAATCAAGATTCATTAATCGTAGGTCAGCCTGCTTTCTTCACTTATATAGCCAGTGCACTTGGAAAAACACCTATTGAAGATTGGAAAACATATCTTAAATGGCATACCTTGAGTGATATGTCACCTTATTTGACTCGTGCTTTTGATCTGGAGCACTTTGATTTTTATGGTAAAACTTTGCGTGGTCAACAAGAACAAAAACCACGTTGGAAAAGAGTCTTAAACATTGTAGATGGAGCAGTCGGAGAGCAATTAGGAAAAATGTATACAGATAAATATTTCACAGCAGAGTCTAAAAAACGAATGGTTGAATTGGTGAATAATTTAGAAAAAGCCTATGAGTCAAGAATCAATGGTTTAGATTGGATGGGAGATAGTACAAAACTAAAAGCCAAGGAAAAATTACATGCGATTATCAAGAAAATTGGTTATCCTGATAAATGGAAAGATTACACAGGTTTAGAAATAGATCGTACGAATTATGTAAAAAATATTTTAGCCTCAAATCGTTTTGATTTTCAGTATATGGCTAATAAACTAGGTAAGCCTGTCGATCGAGAAGAGTGGGGCATGACGCCACC
>CAZSUF010000260.1:4331-4787 GCA_964609875.1 uncultured Bifidobacterium sp. | reverse complement strand
ATCCTGCGTTTAATGAAATCGTATTTCCAGCAGGTATTTTGCAATATCCTTTCTTTGAAAAAAATGCCGATGATGCAGTTATTTATGGAGCTATTGGTTGTGTGATTGGGCATGAAATGACCCACGGATTCGATGATCAAGGATGTGAATATGCAGCTGATGGAAATTTAAAAAATTGGTGGAACGCTGCTGATAAAACTAATTTTACAGCTAAAACTAAAATGGTTCAAGAGCAATTTGATAGCTATACTATTTTAGGAGATAAGCATGTAAATGGTGCCTTGACCTTAGGTGAAAATATTGCAGATTTGGGTGGTGTGACTATTGCTTATGAAGCATTCAAACAAACTAAGCAAGGACAAAGTCAAGAAAAAATTGATGGCTTTACACCGGATCAACGTTTCTTTTTAAGTTGGGCACAAGTTTGGCGTTCGAATATGAGAGAAGAAGAAGCGG
>CAZSUF010000260.1:3705-4321 GCA_964609875.1 uncultured Bifidobacterium sp. | reverse complement strand
TGTAGGATTCTTTTTATTGCACGATGGAGCTTCTACATAGAAGTAAAAACTTGAATTTTGTGAAGCTGTTCAACTTGAACAATGTGCTGATTTTACTAACAAAGATATCATTGAAAGTTTGGTAAAATAAATTCATCAAAAAATTATCGAAACCACCTCTAGGGGTGGTTTCTTTTTTAGGGAAATCAAAGTTGATTAAAAAAATAGGAGAGAAACCTTATTTTTACACACATGACATTCTATAGAAATATTCTAACTACCTATGCCGCGCAAGTGGTAGGCGTCATGAGTTCATTTCTTTGTTCGGTGATGGCTGCAAGAATGTTAGGCAAAGTTGGTCAGGCTGAGCTTTCTTTATATGTAGGTTTTGTAGCTTTAATAAGTTTATGTATAAGTGTTGGTTTACCTTCTGGGTTAGTACATTTTATTGCGGCAAAAAAAATAGATAAGTCAAGAATTATTCCATTTGTATTGGTATTTTTTCCCTTAGGATTAGTCTTGGTGTTTCTTATTTTTTTATTGAGTAAATCAAGTGGCATGATGCATATCTTTTTGCCGAGTTCGGTGTTGAACTCTAACAAATGGTTGATGATAATGGGGCTTCATTTTTTTTTCA
>CAZSUF010000260.1:0-3567 GCA_964609875.1 uncultured Bifidobacterium sp. | reverse complement strand
CTCCTTTGTTTGTATGGCGTAAGATATTTTAAGTTCATCTTCATCGAAACATCCAACTTATATTGGATTATTATTTCTTTAGCTAGTGTTGCCTTGATCCAAAGTGGTTTGTTTGTGTACGCTTTAATGAAATTTGATAAGACATACTTTCGATGGAAGCAACCTTCATGGCAGATGATGATGCCATTATTTATATTTTCTAGCATAGCTTTTTTAACGAATTTCATTCAGTTTTTAAGTTACAAAATGGATATTTGGTTTATACATTATTTCGAAAAGGATCTGAATTCTTTAGGTGTGTATACCATATCGGTTTTACTTGTTCAAATGATATGGTTATTACCTAATGCGGTACAATCTGTCATGTATACTCAAATGTCGCAGGAAAATGATAGGTTGATAAATTGGAACAACACCTTAAAAAAGACAAAACAACTTTTATTGTATGCTAGTGTGGCTGGTTTGTTAGCATTCGGTTGTTTTCCTTGGTTAGTAAACTTCTTTTTTGGATCAGCCTACGCCGAGACGATACCAATTATTCGAATCTTGTTGATTGGGATATTGCCTTTTTGCTTGACTATGAGCGTGAGTGCGTATTTTTCGGGAACGCAGCGCGTTAAAGTTTGTTTATATGCTGTCATTCTAGGGTTTTTGGTTTGCTTGATTTTTGATTTGTTTTTAATTCCCAAGTGGGGCATTGAGGGTGCTGCTTATGCTTCTGTGTTTTCATATTTAGCCAGCACTTTATATTTATTAATTGCGTTTTTATTAGATCGTTATAGGTAAGCATTTCATCCCTCTATTCTTAAAGATCAAATTCTATTAAGCTCATTCTCAAAATGAAAGCCCTGCCAATAAAACCTTTGCACCACTTATGTTTTTGGGAAGCCCAAAGACAAAAAACATATGAGCTGCAAAATGGCTTTCTTCGTAGGATCATCACAAACAGCCAACAAAGCCTTTATTTGAGAAATCAATTTGAATATGGAGAATCATTTGGAATAAAATAAGATTATTAACTACAATCCTAAAAATAATCTCCAATCATATAAACATTTCATTAGCTTTATGAAAAATAATACATTATAAAAATCCATCCTTATTGTGGTTCAGAAAACAAATAAAACCAATGTTGTATGCTTATCATAAATCATGTATAGGATTGCAAATCCTTCGAAATGGGTTCGAGATTGCAAATCTCGAACAGGCAGATGCAATTAATTCAGGTGACCAAACATTTATATCTCTTTTGGCAAACGAATGTCCTTATATAGCTGGAACTGCCGTTTACAAAGCAAGAAGCATATTTGCCATATACGAACCTGGTAAAATGTTTGATGATATGAATTTATGTAACCAATTCGGAGTGTACAAAAATAGTAATGATAATGGACAAGGAATATTTGATCAAGAAAATGAGTATTTAAATAGTTTATTTCCAATTAGCAATAATTCAATTACAGAACCTAATAATTTTAATATCTACCCAAATCCTGCTACAACGCAATTGACAATAGATTATCATTTACAACCTTTCGAAGAGGGAAGTATTACTATTTACGACATAATGGGCAGAGAATGTTTTTTTATTAATCTAAACACCAGTGCAAATAAAGCGGTTGTGAATGTTTCAGACTTGAAATCAGGTATCTACACCTATAAATATACCATAAATAATATTTCAAGAAGAATTGGCAAACTATTAATTAAATAATGATGAAGTATTTTTTATTTTTCGCCTTATTTACTGGGCACTATGTTGTGGGTGCGCAAAGCAAATGTGGCAATGAATGGATATCAGGGGGTGGTGGACAGCGAATAAAATTTATTGGTAATAATATACAAACAAATAATTCAATTTATATTTTGACATATTTTAGTGGAGGTGGTTCTAATATCTGTGACACAAGTGGCAAATTAATTTTAGCAAGTGATGGATATGATGTTTATGATCGCTTAGGTAATTATATTGAAGATGGCGATACTTTGATTCCTAAAGATTTCTATCAAGATCAAGATGGTTGGAGCTCACTGTCTCAAACAAGTATTTTTCTTCCAATGGATAGCAATAAATATTATTTTATTACACCAACAGCAAGCGATCAAAGATTTGCTGATTGTTTAGCCAATAGTCATTGTGGATTTGATTTATTGCTTTATAACATAATTGATATGAATGCCAATGGAGGGTCTGGGAAAGTTGTAAAACGAATGCAGCCTTTAATGGAAAATGCCGAATTAAGCAAAACCCAAATGATGGCTTGTAGGCATAGCAATGGTAAAGATTGGTGGTTATTAAAACAAGGTGTTGATAGTAATACGGTTTATAAATTTTTATTTACACAAGACAGTGTCTATAACAAAGGATACCAAGTATTTAATTCTCCTAATTGGGATAAGCAAGATGTGAGAGGGCAGAGTGTTTTTAGTGTTGATGGCACTCAATACGCAAGTACAAGACACGGAGGATCAAGTGGTTTAATATTTTTAGCCAATTTCGATAGATGCTATGGAATACTTTCTAATCCAAAAACAATTGTTATGCCCATTGGATCTGCTCAAGATCCTTCAGATCCACTACAAACTGAGCATCTCTCAGTCGGCTTAGCTTATTCACCTAATGGTAAATTACTTTATGTAATTAGTCGCACCAATATATACCAATATAATTTACAAGATGAGACATGGTTTCACGTTTATGGTAAGGACACAATAAATAATTTTCAAGATTATGAAACAGCCTATCTCAGTCCTGATAATAAAATTTATATAGGTAATTGGTATGGTCTTAGCAAACAAATGAGTAGAATTGATAATCCTGATATAAAAGGTGCAGGATGCAATTTCTGTCCAAGGTGTTTGAGATTAGATAGTCTTAGCACAGCTCAAGGCAATTTTTCAGTTGGTACACCACCTTGTATGCCCAACTATAGTTTGGGTGCAAAAGAATGTTGGCCTTTGGAGGTATCTACTACAAATAAAGAAGAGCCTAAACTTAAATCTTATCCCAACCCTACTTCTTCATTACTAACTATTGAGTTAACAACAAATAAGAAAGGGCTAATTCCTATTGAAATTTACAATATGGTGGGTGAACTTCTACTTAAAACAGACCTCCAATCACAAACCAAAGTACAAATCAATATCAGTTCTTTGCCTAAAGGTTTGTATGTAATTCAGTGTGAGGGGGTAAGTCAGAAGGTAGTAATGGAATGAGATAAATCTTAAAAATATGAACATTGAATTATCTGCTCCATCTTCTTAATCTGCTTCCATCTGCGGTTCAGACTTATGGTTCCTAGCGCTGTTCGAGATGTTAGCCCTGCGCATCTCGTACTTTGAATAAGACAGATTTAAATCTGTTTGTATATATTTCACCATTTCTTATAGATATGTAAATTACATAAAACAATTTAAAGCAGTTATTGTTTAAGAGGAAAAGAATACATTCATATTAGCACTTCAAATGATGGAATTAGAAAAGCATTGTTGAAATTTATTCTTTATAATCTTATGTTCAGATTTGCTAAAAGCAAAAGAATATAACTACGAAGCGAAGACGCTTCG
>CAZSUF010000259.1:0-5608 GCA_964609875.1 uncultured Bifidobacterium sp. | reverse complement strand
TAGAGACGAGACCAATCTTTCACTTTAAAGAAGAACCAATAAAACTACATATGCTAATATGTTTCATGTCTTTAGTTATATCCAAGCATATCGAATTAAAGACAAAGGACTCAATAAGAAAATTCATAACGGAGGCTAAGAAGATCACAGATGTAAGAATAACTAATAGTATTACGAACAAAGAGATCATCATAAAAGGGAAAAGCACATTAAAATCGTGTGAATATGCAAAGCACTTAGGGGTGCCGCACTAAATCGGACAAGTCAGGGGTACAGCCAGAGAAGTTGTAAGTAGGTTGGTAAAGAAACTCGAAAGAGAAGGTAAGTTAGTGCAACATCATGATAGCATAGAATTATTTTTGTCATAGTGACTTTAGTTACTGCTCACCTAGTTAGCTGAAGGTAGCTTTGCTGTCGATCATTGAATATTCGATGAACGTATTTCTTTAACACTATAAATCTATTTATTATGAAAGCAAACATGAGCTCAGCAGACAGAATTATCCGATTAGTAATCGCAGCAATTATCGCGACATTGTATTTTACAAATGTAATTACAGGTACTTTGGGTATTATTTTATTAGTCTTAGCGGCAGTATTTACCCTGACTAGTTTTATTAGTTTTTGTCCCTTGTATACTTTGTTTGGGATTTCTACTTGTCCGGTTAAGAAGTAACTCTAATAACAAACTGAGTAGTAGAGAATAACTATTTTTTTGCTCCCGATGATGTTAGTTCTTAAAGCGAGTTCTCGTACGGGAACCCTTTTGATCATGGCTATAGCCTAAAATGCAAATTCATTTAATTTCACAAACTGTTTCTCAGATGAATCGAATTTACTGGTTTCGCTATGAAGTTATACCGAAGTGACAAATGTAATAGTCCAAAATTTCGTACCTTATTTTGTTCTAAACATTTGTATCAATCGGCATTTACTCCCGTAAGTACGGGATAAGATTTATTTAATACCAGACTATTTAATAAATCACATTGGTATTACTTTGTACAAGAATAGTTATACCCAATTCACGACTAGTTTAGTCCAATTCTGGGACTTATAAACTAATAAATAATTGAATGCCTGAATAAGCAAAAAAGTAAATAATCGTGACGGTTCTACAAGGCAGCATAAGACAGAATGTTTTTCCTAAACTTACTTATTTAAAAAAATATCATGTATCTTCGATAAAATGATTAGTTATTGAACTTGTAGGGTATGTTAGGTAGATATGTACTCAATATTCAACTTAATTTTATAGAATTAAGCACTATAGATATTTTGCGATATCTACATTTCTCCTTATGTTTTATTGGAGCGGTCTTGTTGTTTATTACTTGGAGAAGAAGTGCTTCGCTTTCAGAAGATAGAAATAATCAGGGCATCTTATTTATTTTATTGGCATTGCTTTTATGGTGTGCCATGGATTTGTATAGAATTTTAGGATTTATGAAACCAGGCGAAGTTTCTATACTCTTAAAAATATTTTCATCTTACAATAATGCACTTTTCTTGGCCTCATTGCCATATTTTACAAAATGCTTCTCTTCTTTAAGAAGAAAACTACCCATTTTTAATAATCCAAACCAATGGGTCATTACAGTATTGATTGCCAATATTTTTATGGTATTGCTGTATTCTCTTTTTTGGAGTGATAAAGGAATTACAAATTCATTCGTAAAAAATGTAGATGTATTATATTCCGTAGGCACATTTTCATTAATTGCTTATGCAATTATCAGATCTTTTTATAAAACAGAAGGTATATATAAGGGTTATTATTATGTAAGTATTTTTTTAGGTTGCATCCTAATTCTCCCACAAATTTTCTTTTTTAGTTTTTTTGAAATTTCGCATTTCGAAATTATTAGTATTGCCTTACTCATTTCTCAAAATTTGCTCATCGTAATGATATTGATTTTAGAGAATTTTAGTTTATACCAGCAAACATTTTTTGAAGAGGCGGACGATCAGCTTAATCTGAAACAATTGCTTGAAGCGCAGAATGAAAAAAATGCCCAGTTGAAAATTCAAATTGACGAACTTGTCGAAGAAATGGAATCGCTTCGTCAAGAAAAGACGAGTCTAGATCATGAACTTGAACAGCTTAAATTTCAATCGTCAAATATTGATACACTTCAAATTTTAACAGAAAGAGAAAAAGAAGTATTAAGGCATATTGATAAAAGTTACACAGAAATTGGCTCACTTTTATTTATTTCAAGAGATACTGTAATAAGCCATAAGAAAAATATTGTCACTAAACTGGGCACACAATCCAAGGAAGAACTGATAGATTTGGCTAAAAAATTTGGATTGATTAATTAATATAGATATTTATATTTATTTATAAATACCTGAAAATCAATGTTAAAATGTAGCTACCTACAGTGGGTAGAAAAAATAACGAAAGATTTCCCTACAAGTCATTCATCGGAATTGTTCTTAGTTCATATACATTACGTTAATAAATTCAACGTATATGTACAATTCCTTCAAAACACTCATATTTGTTATTTCCTTAATGTGTTTGGGTGCTGAATCCTTCTCACAAGTTTTTAATGCAACAGGGGGTACCCCAATTGATTTGGATGCAGGATCTACAAATTATTCATCCTGTGCAGCACCAGGAAATAAATCGAATATTCAATTTACTGTGTCAGGACTCTCTCTTTTGAGTAGCGGATTTGCCTTGACTGAGGTAAATATTGAATTTGATGCTTCATGTGGAAGTAATCTAAGAGATGTAAATCTTTATCTTAAATCTCCTAATGGAACCTGTATGAGAGTCTATAATGGTGCAGGAATGGCAACAAGTTACTCTGGGAGCGTAAATATTTCATTACGAGATGGAGATTGTTTAGATGAACCCAATAGCTCAAATTTATCTACTTCTGCAACAACTTCTCTAACTACTTCAGGGAATTTCGGTGTGTTTGATGCAAATCTTGCTTCGAATCTTTCTACAACCTTTAATGGCGAAGATCCAAATGGAGTATGGTCTCTCTATGCTTTTGAAAACACGTTAAACGCACCTTGTATAGTCAATGCAAATTTGACATTTGGTGATCCAGTTGTTGTAGATAAAACTATTGAAGGAGATGATTGTGTAAATCCAATAATTTGGCAGGGTGGGCCTATTTGTGCAGCCACCAATACGAAGAATCCAAGTTCAATGATGCCAGGCTCTTTAAGCGGAGGAACTACTTTCGGAACAATAGACGGCAGCACTTGTGATTGGAATGGAAATAATAATAATGATGTTTGGATAAAATTTGAGCCATTAGTCAATGGTCCAGTTTGTATTTCAATCAGTAGCATTGGTTTTAATTTACAATCAATTGTTGTTACGGATGCAAATGCCGATGGAGATAATGATCCTTGCACCTACTCAGGCCCATTTCCTAATCCTAGTGGAAATGATCCTCGTTGGAATATTTCATCTTGTCCTCGACCTAATATTTATTCCACCACATCAGGAACCAGACTTTCTCAACAACATTGCTTTAATGGGATAGCAGGGCAATCGTACTTTCTTGTGATTGACGGAAATGGCGGCGCGGAAGGGAATTTTTATATTACAGGCACCCTAGGCTCTTTAGCACCATTACCACTAAATTATATTTACTTCAAAGGAGAAGTGACTAATTCTGGAAATTATCTCGAATGGAAAACTACCTCTGAAATTAATAATGATCTTTTCGTTTTAGAGAAAAGCTTTGATGGATATTCATTTAAAGAAGTTGCCACAATTAAATCAAAAGGAAACACAAATACAGAAAATACTTATTCGTTTACAGATGCAAATCAAATTCAATCAAGAAATTATTACAGACTTAAACAGATTGATATTGATCATAAATATGCCTATTCTCCAATTGTTATATTGGAAGCAAAAAGCGATATCCAGCCATACGTAAATTATGTGGACGGCTATTTACATGTGAATCAAATTGATCGAAGTAAAAAGGTTCAAATTACAATTCTTGATTTAAATGGTCGACCGATATATAGCCAAGAAAATAGCGACCCAATCTCAGTGTCAAGATTTGCTCAATCTGTTTACATCGTTAAATTAGTTCAGGGTAATCAAATCAGTTATCATAAAATAAATTTTTAATCACTAACAGATTTTAACAATGAAAATCAAAGTTTGTTTAGCATGGTTTATTTTATGTTTCGTAACTATCTCAAAAGGACAAATAGTTATTAACGAAGTAATGCCAAGGCCAGCAGGAGGAGACGTAGATGCATGTATCCAGTCTCTTTATAATACGTCGAATACTGCCTGTGGAAAAGAATGGATTGAGCTTTATAATGCAAGCCCATGTGATACTGTAGATTTAAGTTGTTATTTGATTGGTGGCAAAACCTCTTCAACCAATGCTGGCGTATTTTGTTTTCCTAATGGAACAAAAATCGCCCCATTAGGTTTTTTAACCATAGGGGGAGCAGCTTCAGCCTCTAATCTTTTGATTCCAAATTTTGTGACTGGTGGTCAACTTTGTGGACCCTCAACTCGTTGGTTTCTCGAAAATACTAGTGGATGGATTGCACTTTATAACCCTTTAGGCACACCAGTTGATGCAGTATTTTGGACGTTTAGTGCCAACTCAGCAAATACCCTCACTACGAATAGTGTGTTTACAAGTGGCGGGCCAAGTTGTATTCCTGCCAATGGATGTGGGGCTACTGCACCGCTTGTCTCAGCAAATGCAGCTTCAATGACAGGCATCATAGATTATGCAGGTCAAATTCCGAGTGCAGGGTATACTTTGAAGAGAACATTAGATGGAGCCGCTACATGGACTACTAATAGTGTTTCAACACAAGGTAGTTGTAATGGTATTTGTGCAACTCCAGTAATTATTTCTTTTACTGCAACCGTACAGCAACCAACCTGCGGATTAAATAATGGATCTATTATTATAAACGTAAGTTCGTCTGGTGCGGTTAACTATACTTGGTCTGCAAACGCCAGTACAGGAAATTCAAATGTCGCAACTAACCTAGGTGCAGGTACATATACTTGTACGGTAAGTCAACAAGGTTGTGATAAGGATACTATCATTAGTTTAATTGGCTCAACAGTGCCAAGCATCAACACAATAACAAGTGCCAATATAACTTGCAATGGTCTTACTAATGGAAGTATTGCGTTCACCAATGTTTCAGGTGGATTACCTCCGTACCAATACAGTATAAATAATGGCTCGTCATATCAATTGAGTTCGAATTTTTCTTCTTTAAATGTTGGTACCTATACCATTTCTGTAAAGGATGCGAACAATTGCACCGCAACAAGTATAGTTAATATTGTCCAACCTCCAGCAGTACAAATCACTCAAGTAAGCACTACGAATCCGAATTGTGTTCCGGGTAATAATGGAAGTATCAATATTACTGCCACTGGAGGTAGTGGGACATTAAATTATAGTATAGGTGGTGGCTTTCAAACAACATCTTTATTTAATAGTTTAGGTTCAGGAAATTATACAGTCACTGTAAGCGATGCAAACAATTGTACCGCAACAAGTATAGTTAATATTGCCATACCTCCGGCAGTACTAATCACTCAAGTAATCACTACGAATCCGAATTGTGTTCCGGG
>CAZSUF010000258.1:0-5626 GCA_964609875.1 uncultured Bifidobacterium sp. | reverse complement strand
CGAGAAATTTCAGGGTTTCGTTTTTGTGCATGCTTTTGGCTTATTCCGCTATTCACTCTTTTGCGCCACATGTTGAAACTACTACGTTTTAATTCTTTTCTCATTAATGAGATGACGGCTGCTTCCGAAAAACCAAATTGTTGATTGATTGCTTCGAAAGGTGTTCTGTCTTCCCAAGCCATTTCAATAATTCTATCTATATCTTGTTGTTCCATCTTGAAATATTTATAATCAGTTTCTTTTCACATGAACGGTATTGCCATAGCTTTAAAATAATGATGTTAATCAAATGCCCGCTAGGGTTCAGGGTCCCCGAAAATCAAGTTGCGGCAAGGCAATAGTCAGTCGGGGGCATCATACTATTTAACCTGATCGATCTCGTCAAATTCTAATGAATTGAGTATGTTCGACAAAATTTCCTGATCAGTTTCATTTTGATAAGTGATCACAAAAGTCAATGCAAAGCCGCGTATGACACTCGCAAAATAGATCTGATTGATTTGACTATTCTCAATCATCTTGTTGGCATGCATGGCATAAAATAGTTTTCCTCCGAGCTTGAGCAATTCCATATCATCACTGATATAATCATATTTGAGCTCTGATTTTTCAAGTAATTTTTTCGAAGCTTTCAAATATTCTTTACCGTTTTTAATGGATGGAGCCAGCTTGATATTTTCCGCTATCATCACGATATTGGCATTGAAATTTAAATTAGATCCCACTTTGTATTTGAACACACTTAATAAATTCGCCACCCGAATTAAATTCTCATCAAGTACTTCTTTTAAATTTTCATTATCGCCTGCAACTATTTCTGCGCCTTTTTGCATCAATTCTTCATTTTGCGCTTTGGTTTGTACTTGCCAATTTTCAGGCACTGTTAATTTGCAATGGAAAAATTGATTGCTATAAGTGCGGCCTTCCATCTTGCCATAATCAAAGCCATTGATTTGAGCCTGAGCATAGATGACTTGACAAATAAAGATGAATAGAAAGATTGATTTTTTCATGCTGTTTTTTTAAAAGGCTCTACTGATTCCAAGTACCCAACGAAAATCTATATACTCTGGTTTGCTTGCTGGGGGCGTGTTGACAAAAAATGGTACATCAAAACGAATAGTAAATGGTGGAATAGTTTCGAATGGTCCAAATTTTTTGATGGTCATGGCCGCGCCCAAACCTGCATCCATACGAAGTTTGCTCACTCCATTAGTTGGAACTATTTGTGTGAGGTTGCTAATGTCAAATTTGCTTCTGCTTATAACACCTGCGTCGCCAAAAGCATAAACATCAAGATGAAGATAATTTTTAAGATACTTAGGTTTGAATTTGACAAGTCGATCGAATTCAACTTCTACATTGACGGCCGCACCACTTAACCCTTTATAATTCACATATTTATTTCCTTGTGCATCTTGTTCAATAGCATAGTAACCTGTATAACCCCTTAGATTTAATCCACCACCGCCATGTAAGTGATTAAAGTTTTGTTGACTAAAACTACCCCATGAAGAAGGGATAACACCTACAGATCGAGTGAATTTGTTTTCCATAGCTTGCTCAGGATTTTGACCTTGCAAGAAGAGGGCACTTTCTTTCGGTATTTCTTTACCCATGCCATATCGAGCGAAGGCTCTATAGCTCATGTCTAATTTTTTCCAACTATTTTTATGTATCCATTCGCCTTCAAAATAGGAATAGTTGTAAGTGAAAGGAGCTCGAACTTTCAAGGAAAGTAAACCTTGTCCTCTGCGAACATAGGGATGTGTATACTCAATTTCGACAAACGAATTCTTTTTAGAATTTCCTGTATTGCCACCCGAATAACTACTCCATTCATCAGCATTAAACAAATAATAATCTTTGCCATCTGCTTTTCGATAAAGTGTTGTCAAACTAGTGGTAATTTTGTCGTTGCCATTTAATTTTAATGATCCAAATACTCTATGTTTTGCAAATCCTTCCATGTGTCTGGAATGTACACCCCATGTAAGATTTTTGGAGACTTGCTTCAAAGGGGTTTCATAACGCAAGGTATAATCTATAGGCGCTACATTTTGCCACCAGCCTTCGCCTTCAAAGGGTCTGTATTGCAAATCTGTACCTAGTCTGGTATTAAACCAAACTGTCACGTATAGCTTTCGCAAATAATTCATATAACTACCATTGAAATTAATGCCTGCTTTGACACCATCAACTGCATTCCACCAAATATCAGGTTGTAAGAACGATTGATACTTTTTCCAACTTGGTGGATTATAAATAAAAGATTGAAGTTTTACTGTTCTAGATTCTTGAGCAAGTTTTTGATTAGGCCTTTTATAATTGTCCATCATATCAATATCGGCTAGTCGATAACTTGGATCAAGCTCTACTAATTTCACGCCACTTGGAATGTTTAGTTTAGCTGTATACGTTGGATGCAATAGGTCCCATCCATACCATTTTGGTAAGACTTTATTCGTCGTTTTTTTAATGAAAATCGAATTAGGAATATGGTAGCTATATTGTTTCCCGTTCTTGGCTGTCACCCTAAAATCTAAGGGCATTTGCATTTGTCCATAGCGTTTAAACTTGATTTTAAATTCATCATTGACTAAAGTCTTCTTGATAGATACGATACCATAGTCGATAGATTTAGTTGTTTCTAACCATTGATCAAAAAACCAATTTAAATCTTGTTGTGTATGCTCGATAATGCTTTGACGAAAATCTTCGAAGTAGGGGTGAGCAAATTTCCATTTGGCTACATAATGTTTCATGGCACCTTGAAATAAACTATCACCTAAAACATATTGAAGATTATACAACATGGTAGCCGTTTTGTGATACACATTGCTATAGCCATTTTCATGTCCCAAGGCACTATGAAAATCATTCGAATGTGTGTTTAAAGCTTTGTCATTTTCACGAACTGCATCATTCATGTAGCGGTTATACACAGACTGATCTCTGTTATTCCCAACTTCTTTATGCTTGCGAGCATACTTGTTTTTTATAGGAGAAGAAATCGGCACTTCGCCATCTATTTTGGTAAGTCCCCATGCAGTTAAAAATTGAGTAAACCCTTCGTCTAAAGCTGCTCGATAAGTTTCATTATTTCCTATCATGCCATAAAACCAGTTATGACCAATTTCATGTATAAGCAAACCATGATAATCTGGTTCACCGCCGCCGTCAAGAGTTAACATCGGATACTCCATACCATCATTTGCATCCGCTGCCACCATTTTAGGATATTCATACATCCCAAAATCTTCTGAGAATGTTTGAATGATTTTTGCTACATATTCTGCTGAAGTTTGCCACTTAGAAGCATGTGGTTCAAGCACCAAACCAATACATTGAATTTTTCTACCTTGCTCACCATCAGGGGCATAAAATGTTTCATCAATTCGGTAGGCGGGATCGGCGGTAAAGGCAAAGTCATGCACATTATTAGCAATATAGTGCCATGTTTTTCTTTTGCTACTATCATAAGGTGTGATAATGCTTGGTGCTTCATTCCAAGGTTTGTCTTTGAAATTACTAGCATCTAATTTCGATCTTAAATCTCCAGGATACACTTCAGATGGATTTTGCAAAGCCCCTGTGGCTTCCACCACATAGTTATCGCTGAAGGTTAGTTTAACGTCGAATAGGCCATAGTCGCCATATAATTCCTTATTCAAATGCTGATCAGTATCCCAGCCTTTTTTCTTGTCGTACACACAAATACGCGGATACCAATGCACGCCATTGAAGTGAGTGAAGCCATATGATTTGTAAGCATTCATTCTTCTTCGGAATTGTCCACTTTCAAAAAACGTAGCAAAGTTCATGGTGAATTCTATGGATGCTCCAGGGGCTATGGCTTGTGGTAAATACACCTTCATGAGGGTATTGTCATATTCTACTTTGCAATTTTTCCCATTCACTTTTACTTGTTCAACTAAAGTGCCTAGTCCTTGTTGGGCATACTTTCCAAAATAAGTAATGGGTTGTTTATTCGCTGCTTGTAAATCTGCCAAATAAGATCCTTTAGTAAAGGCATTCTGATACAAATGAAAATAGACAAATGGAAGTTCAAAAGGCGAGTTGTTTGTGTACACTAATTTTTCTGAGGCTTCAATGATGTTAGTTTTTTCATTGATATTGGCTTCAATTGTATAATGTACATCTTGTTGCCAATAGCCAGCATCGGGCTTTCTATGTTTCCAATAATGTTCGTTATTCACATCATTGAATGCATTCTCTTCATGGTTTTGTGCAAATAGATTTCCAAATGCAGAAAAGCAAAGGCAAATCAAAAACAGTTTTTTCATAACAGACATGGAATAATTTATTTTAAAGTAAAATTGATAGGTAGGTTGAACTGAACTTTAACATCCTTTCCGTTTAACTTACCTGGTTTCCATTTGGGCATTTTACGTATCACACGAATAGCTTCTTGATCACATTCTTTGCTCACACCTCTAAGCACCCTTACATTTTCTACCTCACCAAGGGTGTTTACCACAAAACCACAAATCACTTTACCTTGAACATTATTTTCAATCGCCATAGGAGGGTATACTAAATTTTCCTGTATATACTTCATCATAGATTCATTGCCCCCAGGAAATTCTGGCATGACATCTACATAATGGTACACGCCGTTTTCTGGTTGTTGGCTTTGTGGGGAATTTTCATTGCTTACTTCTTGATAACGAGGTTCAGGATCAATAGCTTCTTCAAAGGGGGGATCTACAATCCATATAACTTTATTTAAAGCCACATCAACTTGCTTGCTTAGTTTAGTTAAGTATTCCGGACCTGCATCAGCATTTTTAATTCGTTTCGATTTTTTATTAATCACAAATTGATAATTAATGTGAGATAAATCTGAAGCCAAAGGTTTGTACACACCAGATAAGGCAGTTAATTTATACTTTTCAAAAGCTTTAAATAATTTTTTCACTTCAGTGAGGGCAAGTTTGCCATTTCGTTTTCCCACAAAGGCGGTATTCTTTTTCCCATCATAATACACCTGACCATTGGCATTGATGCGTACAATATAAGTGGGGCATTTTCCAAAACAAGGCGTTCTTTCCATTTCTATGGAAGTAATTTTTTGTTGAGCCTGAGCTTGTGTAAGGAAAAAGGTAAAGGCTAAAAGTAAGAATAATCTCATGAAAAATGTTTATGCGAATGTACAATCAGCCCCTTAAGATTCCATAGGGTTCTTGATATATTTCAGGGGAAATACTGAGTTGGAGAACACTGTAAATTTTATTCTTTTCATTTTGGGCGGCACCCGGGCTTTTCGTTATAAGTCCTCTCCCGATTCGGCTAGAGTATGTTTTAAAGAATAATCAGGGTAAAGCCTCTCGGGATGCGGGCTTTTCACTTCAATCCCTGCCGCAATACAAATGAGGTGCTTCAAAGTGAAGTACTAGTTCTAGATAATATTATCAAAATCATTGCAGCAATTTATCTTAATTCTGCTTAATTAGGTGAAGCAGTCTAAATTCAATTTCAATGATTCACTCAAATTTTCTTATTTTTGAATTCATGTCAAATCCGCATTTACAAGCAGAAGGCTCGAATAGTCAAGATAAAGAGTTTGAGAATAGTATTAGGCCTTCGACCATTCTTGATTTTT
>CAZSUF010000257.1:3399-5660 GCA_964609875.1 uncultured Bifidobacterium sp. | reverse complement strand
CATGAGGCTATCTTCGTGAGAAAGAAATACGCCTTGAATGGATGTATCATTCGAAGTAAGCACAAATTGATCTTGGATGAATTGCTGATAACCGGTCATTCTGGTGGCAGCGAAAGGTTTTTGGAGGGTATCATAAGCACTTTTGCCTAAAGAAAAGAAGGTGTAAGGATATTTCAAGTAATCTAAGACCGTTGGCATGATATCGATTTGCTGAAAAACTTTAGAGTAAGTTCCTTGGAGCGACTTATCATTCGGGTGATAAAAGATTACAGGAATGGCGTACAAGCCAATGCCTTGGTTGTAGTAGTTTAAAGAATCCTGGCAAGCCAAAAAATTATGATCAGCCGTCAACACGAATAGCGTGTTTGAGAACCAAGCTTGTTTTGAGGCGGTTTCGAAAAACCTTCTAAGTGCCATATCGCTATAAGAAATCCCCCGTTGTATGCCTTTTAATTGGGCAAAAGGTTCATGGGCGCATTTGTTTGGAAGGGCAAAAGGTTCATGAGAGCTCAAGGTGAACACTGTTGAAAAGAAAGGTTGCTTTAGGGCTGTTAATTTTTCAGATACAAATTGTAAAAAAGGTTCATCCCAAATTCCCCAGGTACCATCATAATCTTGGTCGTTTGCATATTCGGTTCTGCCATAATAAGACTGAAACCCTGCATTTTTACAGAATACATCAAAGCTCATGGTTCCATTGGTGCCTCCATGAAAAAATGAGGTCGTGAACCCTTGACTTTTCAATAAACTTGGTAAGGCGTCAATTTGATTCCCTGCATAGGGTGAGGTAGCAAAAGGCTCATTTCCGAAATTTGGAATACCAGCCACACAAGCCGGAATGCCATCTGCAGATCTGTAGGCATTTGCATAAGCGTTATCAAATACCAGACTATGATTCATCAAACTATCTAAGAATGGAGTAAAGGATTTTCGGCCACCCAGTCCAGTGTAAGATTTACCAAAACTTTCCAAGAGTATCATGACAACATTGCAGTTTTTGGTTTTTAGTCCTTTGCCGTAATTTTTGAGTGGATTGAGATAGGTGAATAATTCTGCCTCGGGCATACTCTTAATTTCCTTGAGTTTTTCTTCTTGCAAAGTATGCATAATGCTAAAAGGTGTATTTAAAACGATAGGCGCTTCATCATGATTGGCCACTAGCAATACGCTATTATTTTGAATAGGTTTTAATTGAATTCCTCCTCGGATCGCGAGAATCGAGAAGGCTGAAAAACCAAAAAAAAATAAAATATTTATTAAATTAAACGATTGATTTTCAACTATTTTGTATCTTTTATTAATCTTTTTATTTAAATAAATAAAAAAACCAATTAAACATAAAATAGCCAAACTCACATACCAAAACTTAGATAAATATGAGGGAAGCAAATCAATAAAATCAGACTTATTTCCGATTAGATGAAACACTTCGGCCGTCATCCTTTTTCTTACAAAAGGAAAATAACCGATATCAGATATATCGAAAATAAAGGCAAGTGAATTACTAAGAATGTATATAAAACTTAATCCCTTTTGGTAGACAGTATGGCATACGAAGGAAAATGGTAAAAGGCTCAGAACAATAAAAATCAGATTGATCGTAAAGATAGCCGACCCATCGAAACGCCAACCAAACACAAATAATTGCAAAGTCTTCAACAAACTCAACTCAGAAAAATACGACGAATTAAAGGCAACAAAGAGCATTTTATTTACTTGAAAAAATAGAAATACGACTAACAATTGTATAGTCAGTTTTTCAAGTCTTTGAAATTTCTGAGGTAATATCATAAAAAAACTCCCTCTAAAGGGAGTCGCGAATTTAAGTTGGAAAAAGAAACTTTAAACCTTAGAAAGGCTAATAGTTTACTAAATATCTGTGGCTTCACCGTATGCCATTGCTGTAGCTTCTTTTACAGCTTCGCTTAAAGTTGGGTGAGGGTGAATCGAATTTAAGACCTCTTTATACGTTGTTTCTAATTTTCGTCCAAGAACCGTTTCTGCGATCATATCAGTTACATTCATACCTATCATATGTGTTCCAAGCCATTCTCCGTATTTGGCATCATAAATCACCTTCACAAAACCTTCTGTATTTCCTGCTGCTGCAGCTTTTCCGCTAGCTACGAAAGGAAATTTACCAATTTTTAAGGTTTTACCTTCTGCTTTTGCTTTTTCTTCGGTTAGGCCAATACTTGCAATTTGTGGATGACTATAAGTACAGCCAGGAATATTGGTTTTATTCATTGGGTGTAAATTTT
>CAZSUF010000257.1:2318-3389 GCA_964609875.1 uncultured Bifidobacterium sp. | reverse complement strand
TAAGTAGTACTCACTCATGCTTTATTTATCAGTATTTGCATGAGCGATTGTCTTTGCTGTAGCTCATACACTTTGACACTAAATAAATATCAAATAAAGTTGAAATTGGAATTAACAACTATGGCTTCTTTACTAGCTACGTGAGCCAAAGCTTGTCCAGGAGAAACATCCCCAATGGAATAAATACCAGGCACATTAGTTTGACCAAAAGCATCAACCACCACTTTTCCTTTATCGGTAATTATACCTACTTGCTCCAAGCCAATGTTTTCGATATTAGCTATAATACCTACGGCGCTTAAAACGATATCTGCTTCAAGTACCACTTCACCTGTAGCTGTTTTAACTGTTGCTCTTACACCTTGACCACTTGTATCTACTTTTTCTACGGAGGCATTTGTCATTACCTCAATGCCTTGTTTTTTAAAGCTTTTTGCTAATTCTTTAGATACATCTTCATCTTCTACTGGCACAATATGTGGCAAAAATTCTACGATAGTTACTTTAGTACCAATGCTATTATAGAAATAGGCAAATTCGACACCAATCGCCCCGCTACCTACCACAATCATCAATAGGCAAATTAGGTAATGCTCTTGCCCTTGCGCCTGTTGCGATGATAATGTGTTTAGCTTCATAAGTGGTATTTTTGCCATCTGTAGAAGTTACATCAACTTGTCCTTTTGCCTTTATTTTACCATAGCCCATGATTACATCAATCTTGTTCTTTTTCATAAGAAACTGAACACCTTTGCTCATTTTGTCGGCTACGCCTCTGCTTCTTTGAATCATGCTGTTGAAATCAGCTTTCGGGTTTTCTATTTGAACACCATAATCGGCAGCATGTTTAGCATACTCAAATACTTGTGCAGATTTTAATAATGCTTTGGTAGGAATACATCCCCAGTTTAAACAAACTCCACCTAAACTTTCTTTCTCAATAACTGCCGTTTTGAAACCTAATTGAGAAGCACGAATTGCAGCGACGTAACCACCTGGTCCAGCACCTATAACAATAACATCATAATTCATAGAAAATAAATTTTAGTAATTTTAAAATGTGTGGCAAAA
>CAZSUF010000257.1:1604-2308 GCA_964609875.1 uncultured Bifidobacterium sp. | reverse complement strand
GTAAGTTAATTGTGTTTAAAACTGAAATGACTCTACACAACTTACATTTTGAAAAATTTTTTCAGGGTTTTATCAAATTTTTCAGCGCCGCTGAAGAAATATTCCCTTTCGTCTTTATTGAAGATACTGCCTTTTTGCCTTAATGCGATGTTCGTAAATCGCAATTTGCCGGGTAATAATTTAAATGAGTCGTCGTATAGAATAATTCCGTAGTCTCTTGAATTTGCATATTCGGGTTCTTCTTGAGGTGATTCATCTACTCGCTCTGCGGCCTTGCTTCCTTCCTTCACTTCTTTATAAGCGATATTTGGCGGGTAATTTACCTCGGCAATAAAGTAGTTGCCGAAAGATTGGGCTTCAATTTTTTTAGGGCTTGTTAAATGTTCAATATCATAAAAAGTGACATTATCCCAATCTCTTTTAAGCACTGCATCTAATTGATTTTCATAAAAAAAATAGACAGGGCAAAAATCAAACGACACTGAAAAATCTTTAATAATGGAGGTATTAATTTCTTTATCGGCTTGTTTTACTAGCAACACATCATTCTTCAAACCTCTTCTTTCCAAGGCTTCAATTTTATTTGTTGATAGATGCAACATAAATAAAATGACATTGGGCTTATAGATGTCACTTTCTAATTTAATGGAAGACGATTGAGCCAAAACTATTGATGATTGAATCATAAGCATTAAGATGGCAAC
>CAZSUF010000257.1:466-1446 GCA_964609875.1 uncultured Bifidobacterium sp. | reverse complement strand
GTGTGCCGCCCAAAGAATCTTCATTCAATATAAAAGCTGCACTCTTTTTTATTTCTCTAATATAACCTTTACAACTTGAGAGTTTGTACCGTTAGAAATTTTAATAAAATAAATTCCTGCATAGACTGCACTTGTATTAAAATAGGCAATCGTGCTTCCTTTAAAAATTTGCGTCTTCGCGATCAATTTTCCATTTAAGTCAGCCATGTCAACTTGATAATCTAAATCCGCCATATGATTGATTTGTACAGCAATTAAATCATTGGCTGGATTCGGATAAACGGCTATATTTAAATCATTCTTTAGATTATTGTTTACAGAATTTGGATTGCCTGTATATTCTGTCACTGCCTCTGTGATGGTGGGAACTTTTACCGTATTTTTTACTCCATAAAACGTGGGTCCAACCACATAAGGATAGGCTGAATTCCAATTCGCATCTACCGTAGCGAAATAACAATAAATTCCATTTGGATATTCTGGTGTCACAAATACAAACCGTAGACACAACCACATTATCTAATTTAAAGGCACTTGGGTTTTGGTGATGATGGTAATTGCCCATGGCAGGATGTCCTTTTGCGCAATCGAACCCTGCGCGCTCTGCAACCACAGCATCTCGGTTCCATACCATATCGCCGGTACCGCCAAGTGGTCCACCCTTTAATGAATTTGAAGAATTTTGCCAAGACACCCCATCTCTATAATCAAATAAGGCAACACCATTAATAAACAAGCCGATATTTCCGCCAGTTGTATTAGTAGGCGTACCTGTATTTTGGGTTGGATTTTGAGTTACTTTAAAAATAGCATTTTGGCTTGTAGTAAGTGAAGGATTCCCATCTAAGAAAGGGCCTGTAACATAGGAAGGCACACCATTTGCACGGATATAAACCCAATTTGTAGAATAAAATACATTTTTCACATTAGCTGAATCATTATCTTGAATTGCAGTGGAATTGCCATTTACATAATGCCTT
>CAZSUF010000257.1:0-315 GCA_964609875.1 uncultured Bifidobacterium sp. | reverse complement strand
GTTGTATTTCTTAACCAAGAAGAAATCACAGGATTCACTTGAGCATTTGATAATAAAGTGATAAAAATAGCACTGAATAAAAGAATGTTTTGTTTCATAATTTAGTTTTAAGAAATTCTTAGACGACAATTACCCAAAAATACTTCGGAGATTTGAAAATTACTCTTTGTATAATTTGATCGCTTTTGATTTATTGATTTTTAAAAAATAACTTCCTGCTGATAACGCTGAAAAATCTTGTTGACTTATTTTATATCCTTCAAAAATAAGATTTCCATAAATAGTATACAACTGAAATAAATCATTTTCACCAGC
>CAZSUF010000256.1:3280-5665 GCA_964609875.1 uncultured Bifidobacterium sp. | reverse complement strand
TATGCAGATTTTCCTGATTTAATTGCCGATGTTGATTACTACAAAACCGCAAATATTGTTCCCAATTTTGAGTATGCCAAAGTAAGTAATGTGTCTCCAAATCTTACTATGCGAATCACAGCTCTTGCTAGTGATGGCGTTACTGTACTTGGCAGCAAAACAGCTACAGTAGCCGGAACCGATGTAACTCTTTTAGTCGGCGATATTGTAAATTCGGGGACAGTTCAATATTTTGTTGTTGAAGATATTAATTTAGTGAATGGCACAAATACAAGTGATCAACCTTATACTTTTATTGTGTCCACATTTCCGCAAGCTCTCTCTGATCTTACGTCCAACAATTTAATTCAGATATACCCTAACCCTACAACAAGTTATTTATCTGTTCAAAATAATTCAAACTTCCCTATCACCAATGTATGCATATTAGATATTTATGGGAAAAAAGTCATGGAAATAAAAAATTCTAATAATTTCTCAGTTCAGACTCTATCAAAGGGTATCTATTTTTTAAATGCCACCATAGATGGGAAACAATATCAAACTAAATTCATCAAGGAATAATTTATAATCGAATCAAAGATCTATATTTTAATTCATTCTAAATCCAAGAAAATACAATCTAAAAAACATTTAAAAAAACAAACTTATGATAAACAAAATTCTAATAGGCGTTGCTATTCTGTTCTTAGCAACCTCAAGCACACAAGCAAAGGAAAGAAAGCAGAGTGATATTAAACCAGCATTTGGAAAAGGTTCTAAAACTATAGGTCTTTCAGCAGGATTCGGCATAGGCTATGGTTATTATTTCGATGATGTGGTACAATTACCCGCTCTTAACCTTACCTATGATCATGGCATTATAGAAAATGTTGGGCCGGGCACTATTGGCATTGGAGGTATTTTTTCTTATAAATCTGCACACTATAAATATTCCTTTGGAAATTATAAATCAAAATGGACGAATTATGTCATTGGGGTTCGAGCTACCTATCACCTTACCATTTTAAAAGATAAAAATAATAAGTTCGATCCTTATGCAGGGATTGCCACAGGGCTTCGAATTTATCGATATAAAGATACTTACTATAATTATTTAGGTTATAATCCATATAATTATGGTTCAGTATATCCTTTTGCGGGAATTTTTGTAGGCGCTAAATATAATTTTGCAAAAAGTATGGGTGCCTTTGCAGAATTTGGTAGGGATATTTCATATATCCGACTTGGGTTGAATTTTAATTTTTAAGTATTTCTAAATGATATACGATTTGGTGTTAAGCACTCGAATAATAAAATAAATAAAAACTAAGATTTAAATTTATATTGTATCCATTAACCACTAAAAAAATCAACATGAAAAAAGTAATTACCTTAATCATCTTGTTATCTTTCTATAGTCTTTCAAATGCAGCGATTGATCCAAATGGCGCGAATGACAACCCATTTGTAGCCACTAATTTTGTTGCTCCTGGAAATAGCCTGGTTGACTCAATAACTACATCTGATATTGACTACTTCAAATTCACGGCTTCTACTACAGGAATAATGACCATTACATTATTACAAACTAATTTAAATGTAGTGAGTACCTATGCTCTTTCAGCTTATAATGGAACCAATACAACCACTAATTTTTTATACAGTGTTTCAGGTACACTTACATCTGCTCCTCAACTTGATTTAATTGTCAGTGCGGGTTGTACTTACTATTTAAGGGTCGACCAAACAAACGGCAACAATATTGGATTTTACAATCTGGTTGCTACATTGAATAACGCAGACCCTTATGAACCAAATAATGATTTTAGTCAGGCTACACCAATACCGATTAATGGCACCATAACTACAACTAGACTGTTTGGACATTTTGGGTATGGGTGTCAAGTAAATTCTTTAGGTTCATTTGGCAATTTAGATCCAGACCAAGATTTTTATAAAGTTAGCCCAACACAATGTGGTGTACTTAACATTAATATCAATAATATTAATGCAAGTCAACGATTAGAAGTAGCTATTTATAACAGTGCTTATGTATTAGTAAATTCAAAACAGGCGGGTTCTGACGGTGCTAATCTAGATATAAGTACTATTCTTGAAAGTGGCGATTACTACATTAGAATAACAGACGATGATGATTACTCGCCATACGTGTACAATTTAGCCGACGACCCATTTAATGTGCAACTAACCTTTGATGTTTCAGATTCATGTGAATGTAATAATACATTTCTAACCTCTTGTCCCAAACCTTTGAATACCACATTCTCTGCAAAACTATGGGGAGAAAATTATTTGATATCTAATGCAAGCACAATGGACCTTGATGTAGACCAAGATTTTTATAAAGTTAGCCCAACACAATGTGGTGTACTTAACATTAAT
>CAZSUF010000256.1:1455-3180 GCA_964609875.1 uncultured Bifidobacterium sp. | reverse complement strand
ATCAATAATATTAATGCAAGTCAACGATTAGAAGTAGCTATTTATAATAGTGCTTATGTTTTGTTAAATACTCAAACAGCAAGTGCTGATGGAGCAAATTTGAATTTAAACTTTACGTTAGGAATTGGTGATTACTATATTCGAGTTAGGGATGACGAGAATTATTCTCCTTACAATTACTATTTAGCAGACGACCCGTTTAATGTTACTTTCTCATTCACTCCAATAACCCAAATAACTTCAGCTCCAACTAACACTTGTGTAGGAACTCCTGTAAATTTCACCTCTTCAGCTGGAGTAGGCATTACGTCTAGATTATGGGACTTTGGTCCAAGCGCAACACCATCAACCAGTACTGTTCAAAATCCTACTGGCATTGTGTTTAGCACTGCGGGTACTTATACAGTTACCCTAACTGCCAATGGATGTAGTGTTTTAAGTCAGGTAGTTACCGTAAATCCAATTCCTACTGTTGCAATTACTGCCTCTCAAAATCCTATATGTAATGGGCAAACCAGCGTATTAACTGTAACAAGCAGTTTGAGTACGATACCCCTTATTATGCCAGGATCATTGCCAAATAATGCCTTAGTCAATCCAACATCCAATACAACTTATTCTGTAATTGCAAGTGCATCAGGTTGCAGTGCATCTAGTTCAGTAGTCCTTACGGTTAATCCTTCTCCAACAGCAACACTAACAGTGAGCAATAATTCAATTTGTGCAGGTGTTTCAACAATTTTAAACGCATCGAGCAATGCCCCTGCTTATGTAATCAATCCAGGTGGTTTTACTGCAGCATCAAATTTGGTATCACCTTCTTCAACTACTATTTATACCATTACAGCAACAGGAAGTAATGGCTGTACTAAAACGGCCACAGCAGGTGTTACAGTTAATCCTATGCCATTAGTAAATTTATTTGCTTCAAGTGATACAATTTGTTCGGGTTCATCAACGATTTTAAATGCAAATGGAACAGCGGTAAGCTATATGATTAGCCCTGGTCCTTTAAATAATCCTGACACAGTTTCGCCAAGTACAACAACAGTGTACACAGTTATAGCTACTAGTGCACAAGGATGTTCCAATACCGCAACAAAAATTGTCACCGTGAGTCCAAAACCAACGGTAAATTTATCTGCATCTCCTTCTACAATTTGCTCCGGCAATTCAACAACTTTAACTGCTAGTGGAAATGCCGATAGCTACACCATTAATCCAGATGGTTTAATTAATCCTTCCACAGTTTCACCAAGTGCAACATCTGTTTATACTGTTATTGCAACTAGTGTAGGCGGTTGCTCAAATACAGCAACAACAACTGTTACCGTAAATCAAGGACCAAATATAAATATTAGTAGTCCAATACCGAATGATACTGTTTGCGTTGGCACAAATGTAACACTCACTGCCAACAGCCCTGCAACCATTTCTTGGGATAATGGTATCTCGAATGGAATTCCGTTTATTGCTAATGCTTCAACCCTTTTTCAAGTTACTGCAACTGATGCCAATGGGTGCACAAATACTTCTACTTTAAATCTGCAAGTATTGCCTTCGCCTAATATCACCATAACAGCCACACCTAATGCAGCAGTTTGCAAAGATGGCTCTGTTTCCTTAACCGCTTCAGGTGCGAGCAGTTATACTTGGAGTGGTGGGGTCATTAATTGATCTGTATTTAATCCAAATACAACTACAGTTTATAGTGTTACAGCAACA
>CAZSUF010000256.1:0-1445 GCA_964609875.1 uncultured Bifidobacterium sp. | reverse complement strand
TTTTCTACAACCTATACAGTAACAGGAACTAATTCAAATGGTTGTACAAGCACTTCTTCAAAAACTATATATGTAGGTATTTGTGAAGATTGCAATTCTAATATTGTAATAACAACCTCTCCATACACTATCCTTTTAACAGAATCTCAAACCTATATCAAAACCAACGGCACTGTAAAAATCGATAGTGGCACTTATGTTAAACTTGATGCAGCAGCAGCCTCATACGTATTACTTGACACAGGATTCACAGCAAAGTATGGATCTGTTTTTATTGCGCAAGCTTTAAATGGTTGTAATGCAGGATCACCTCAATTACCAAATGAGCTTGTCAATTCTCTTCAAAATAATACAGAAGCCCAAGTGATTGTTTATCCAAATCCAACTACAGGAAAAGTCACGATCGAGCATCCTTCTACCCTACCAGAACTTAATTTATTTGACTTAGCAGGTAAGAGAGTCATGCATATAAATCTTTCAGGTAGCACACAAACAGATATTGATGTAGGCCATTTAGTTGATGGCATCTATATTTTGCACGCACAAGGCTATTCAAATATCAAAATCATTAAACAATAAATTAATCAACACATTTAGAAAAATAAAAAATAATAATCATGAAACAATCAATCATTTTAATTCTAGTCTTCATATTCATTGCAAATGCAAGTCAAGCACAATTATTCTCAAGTGGCAATAATGTAATCACAGGTGCCAATGTAGGTATTGGCATCAATGCCCCCTCAGCAAAACTTCATATTAAAAATACAGTGAGTGGAGAACTCTTGCGCATGGAAAATAGCAGTCCTACTGGGTTTGGAAAGTTTACATTATACAATGACAACGCCAGTAATTATGCCACATTTACTAAATACGGTAGTGCATCAGTCGGTGGATATGCTGGTGTTACCACTCAATACCCATATGCAAATCTCTTAGCTTTTGGTAATAATGGAGGTGCGTTTTTATTAGCCAATTCTGGCAACGTAGGTTTAGGTTTATACAAAGGTGGCACGACTAAATTAAAATTGAATGTCAATTTTAATACGGAGTATCTTGGTTTAGGTGGCAATGCAGATCCAACAAGCAATGTGCATATCAATAGCACCTTTACAGGAGACACCTTAAAAATCACCAATTCAACAACTGGACATACAAAAACTGACGGTTTGGATATTCGCACAGTTGGAAATAATGCAGCCATCATCAACCGCGAAAATAGCACCTTAGATTTAGGTACGAATAATACATCCCAAATGCGCATCGCAGCTGATGGTAAAATTTCCATGGGGAATGTAACCACACCAGCAGGATATAGATTGTATGTTGAAAACGGCATTTTAACTGAAAAGGTAAAAGTATCAGTAAAAACTTCCTCTGAATGGAGCGACTATGTTTTTGCTCCTGAATACAATCTAATTAAACTTCCAGAAGTTGAAGCTTAT
>CAZSUF010000255.1:4581-5728 GCA_964609875.1 uncultured Bifidobacterium sp. | reverse complement strand
GTTTCCATCATGATCATAATATCGTATTCGAACCGAATCATTAGGACAAGTAAAAGATTCCCCTATGGAATAATATCCACCATTGGGTGTTACTGCAGTGGCAAGCAAATATTCTGGAGAATTGACATGTTGAACAAAAGCGGTTTGCTGTGCATGTGCATGTTGAATGTAACAAAATATGTAAATAAGGAGGATTAATCGTTTTCTCATCTTAAGTTATATTTATTACTGCTTGACGTTTTTTTTATCAAGGGCGTTTGGAAAACAAAGTAGTAATATGAGGGCAATAAAAAATATTATGGCTCGTAAGCTAATGAGTCGTGTGTTCGGTGAAGATTAAAACATGAAAGTTCAACCTTGATACAATAACTAATAGAAGTGATACATGCTGAGGTAAGCACCGAAACCTCTATTTTACCAAGCCTTATTTATAAGTTTATGGTTTCCCTAATGTCCACTTTAATGCTTTCTCTTTTGTTGCGCGAAAAATGGTGTTATGTTTTTCTTTAGGTTCTGGCGAATAATTCCATGTTAGATTTGAAAAATTTTCAGATTTAAACATGTCCGCTAATTCATTTGTATATTGAGATATGTCTTCTGCACTTGAACCTGCAAACCAAATTCTTTTTTCCGTTTTTGGAAACTTTGCTGCATGTTCTTTTGCTGTCCTGACTAAATAGTGATTATTCCACCACAATGAAGGGTCAAAGGCAATATAATTATCGAACATATCAGGCGTCAAAAAAAATGTTTCTACTACAAAAAGTCCAGAGAGCGATTCTCCGATAATACTTTTTTTAGACGTTGTTCTATATCGTTTACTGATTTCAGGAAAAAGTTCTTCTTTTATAAAAGCTCTAAATTTTTCAGAACCACCAACAATTGGAGCAATTTCTTTATCTTTTTCAATTTCTGTAGGTCCTGTTAAATCTCTTCGGCGTTGTGTATTGGCAATGCCTACCAAAATCATGGGAGGAATACTTTTCGATTTTATAAGTTCTGCAAGTGTATTGGCTATATGAGGAAAATCTTCGTCAATGATGCCGCCATCAGCCATATACATAACAGGTAAAGAGTCTAAAGATGTTTTATATTCAGGGGGCGTCCAAACATTAATATTTCTTGTTTCGCCAACTTGAATAGATTC
>CAZSUF010000255.1:0-4571 GCA_964609875.1 uncultured Bifidobacterium sp. | reverse complement strand
ATCTTTTTTTTGTGAGGAGTTAGCACATCCTATAAACAGAAGTGAGAATAGTATATTGCAATAAATAAATTTCATATTTTCTATTTGATGGTTTGTGTATAATTGTATTCAAGGAATGAATGTGTAACCTAGCAAGAAATAACCATGAATTTATTTGTTTTGGTTATTGAATCTTCGCCGTTGTTGGTGTTCTTCACCAACAACATAGTTTGAAAAGCGTAATTAATTTGTTTCTACATAAGTTTTAAAATTATTCAAAATAGCTTGCCAACCTTGTTGTTGCAATTCGATCGGATTTTCATTTTCGGGATCGAAGGTAATGATGACTTCTGTGAATTCACCTTGCTCTTTAAATTGAACATTCACTTCTCTGTCGGTAAATCCATAGGTGAATGATTCTTTATCGTGGATGGCGCTATAGATCGCTTCAAAATCAAAACCAAAACTCCCATCTTTGGCTTCCATGCGGGCTAGATATTTTCCACCTATTTGCATATCGTTTTCTGCCGATGGACAATGCCAACTTGGATCGGCAAAGTTCCATTGGGTAATGTGTGCAGGGTTGGTGTAATAGTCCCATACTTTCTCTTTGTCTGCTTGTATAGTTGCTTGTACTATAATTTTTTGTAATGACATATTTTTTTATTTTAATCTTAATAATTGTCCTTTTCTTTTGACGATGTTTTTATAATCCCATTGAATGTTGATGGCCTTATCAAGCCAACAAGCTAAATCTTGGGTATTGGTTTGATCAACTGATGTATATCTGAATTCGGCGGCTTTAAATTTACCTACAGGGTGCAATTGTGCTTCATCGAAAGATTGGCCGCTCCAAAATAATAATTGAATGCCACCTTTTAATTTACTATAGCCCACAATAGGGTTGCCCTCTAAAAACCAAACAGGATGTGCATGCCATATTTTATATTCAGCTTCTGGCAAACAATCAATGATAGTATTCGCTAGTAATTGACAGATGTCCTTTTCTGTGGAGTCAAGTTTTTCGTGATACGCCTGAATGTCTTGATGAAGAATCATAAGCTGTTTATTAAATTAGGAGATAAAGTTAATTTCTTTTTTGAAAACATGTCAATAGTGGGCTTGGCGAAGGTAGCTAATTTCAACACAAATGTTGATGCAGAGAAAAATTTTTGAGTGACCAATGTCTATGACTGGGAAGGGTAGGCATTGTTGTCTGTGTATGTTGTTTCAATAATATTTATTTCTGCTGCTGTCAAGTCGTAAAGTTGTTACACCAATTGTTCTATTTGGGTTTCTAGGTTATCACTCGTTGCTAAGCCCGTACAATTTAATAAATTCATCATATTCCTGTTGAAATGTTTTCTTGGCATGATGTTGCTTTTGGTTTTCAATATATTTAAACACCTTGTCAACCACAGATTCCGAAATTGAATAGGCAGCATATCCTGTTTGCCAAGCAAATTTATCGGCAATCATATTATGTTGATTGACAAAATGAGAGCTACTCCCTTTAATTTGTTTGATTACATCTGCTATTGATTTTTGTGGGTTTAATAAAAATAAACAATGAATATGGTCTGGCATACCGTTAATGATTCTTACAGGACAACCTTGTTCTCTTAATTGCGCAGAAATGAATTGATAGATTTTATTTTCAACCGAGGAATGTATTAAAGGGCTCCTCTCTTTGGTTGACCAGATGGCATGTATCCATATTTTGTTGAATGAATGTGACATATTTAATTTTCTTAATTGTAATTTATTAAACCGTTGAAACGGTTTTGTTCAATTCCATGTATTTTCAAAGCCCACGGTTTAAACCATAGGCTATGGTTTGTTTTGGTTGACCAGATGGTGTGTATCCATATTTTGTTGAATGAATGTGGCATATTTAATTTTCTTAATTCTAATTTTATAAACCGTTGAAACGGTTTGTTGAATTCCATGCATTTCCATAGCCCACGGTTTAAACCGTGGGCTATGATTTGCCAGGGTGCATATAAAAATGGATTTATCCATTTACCTTCTTTTAATTCCATCTACAATTTTACATTATTTTTTCAGTCGATGAAGAAAAGTTTTAATGTCGAAACGATGTCGGGGCATTGGTAAAGAAAAGTAGCATTTTGTGCGATTGGATTTTCATGAGTAGCGGTTAGAAAAGTTGCTTAGGGTCCCCTTGCAGGAATTCAATTTGAAGTTGTTAGCATCGAGGGGGCAAAAAAAAACCGCCACAAGGACGGCTTAGTTTTAATAAGATTATAATTTATGACTGATTGCTCATATAACTTTCTGTAGGTTCGCAAGTGCATACCAAATGACGATCGCCATGGGTATTGTTTACACGAGATACAGTTGGCCAGAATTTTTGTGCCTTCACCCAAGCTAATGGGAAGGCGGCTTTTTCGCGCGTATAAGGTCGCGTCCAATCTTCAGTCATCAACACACTTAAAGTATGAGGAGCCGATTTTAATACATTGTTTTTAGCATCTGCTCTGCCAGTAATTACTTCTTCAATTTCTTGGCGTATCAAAAGTAAGGCATCACAAAAGCGATCAAGCTCGGCTTTGTCTTCACTTTCTGTTGGCTCTATCATGAGCGTTCCTGCAACTGGAAATGAAAGAGTAGGCGCGTGAAAACCAAAATCCATTAAACGTTTAGCCACATCTTCTGCTTCGATGCCTCCCGCTTTGAATGGACGTAAGTCTACAATAAATTCATGTGCGCAAGTTCCATTAGTGCCTGTATATAAAATCTTGTAAGCAGTTTCTAATTTTGATTTCATATAGTTCGCATTCAAGATGGCATATTCAGTTGATTTTTTTAATCCAACTGCACCAAGCATTTTGATATAAGCATAGGAAATCAATAATATAGAAGCACTGCCATATGGCGCTGCACTGACTGCATGTGTCGGAGATGAACCGCCTGTGCTAATCACAGGATGAGATGGCAAGAAAGGAGCAAGTTGTGATTTAACACAAATAGGGCCCATGCCAGGTCCGCCACCTCCATGAGGAATGGCAAATGTTTTGTGCAAATTCAAGTGACAAACATCGGCACCAATATTGCCCGGACTAGTTAATCCAACTTGTGCGTTCATATTAGCGCCATCCATGTATACTTGTCCGCCATTTTGATGTATGATTTCACAAATGTCAATAATAGTTTCTTCAAACACGCCGTGGGTAGAAGGGTAGGTGACCATGAGCCCTGCAAGATGATCTTTATGCTCTTCGGCTTTTGCACGTAAATCGGCCACGTCGATATTTCCTTTATCATCACAAGCTGTGATAATAATTTTAAATCCACACATCGCAGCACTTGCTGGATTGGTTCCATGCGCAGAAATAGGAATAAGGATTACATTTCTTTGATGATCACCTCTGCTTTCATGATAAGCCTTGATGACTAAGAGTCCAGCATATTCGCCTTGAGCACCAGAATTAGGTTGCAAGCTACAAGCATCAAAACCTGTGATGGTAGATAAATCTTTTTCTAAAGTGTTGATCATTTCGGCATAGCCATTCCATTGGTGACGGGGTGCAAAAGGATGCATGGTTGACCAATGGGCTTGACTTACCGGAATCATTTCGGATGCAGCATTGAGTTTCATAGTGCAACTCCCCAAAGAAATCATGGAACGATTTAAGGCGAGATCTTTATCTTCTAAAGACTTCAGATAACGCATCATCTTGCTTTCACTTTGATATTGATTAAACACAGGGTGAGTAAGAATTTCAGAAGTTCGAGTCGCAAAATCAGGAATATTGTTTAATACTTCTGCGTATTGTATTGTACTACCACCTAAGGTATTCGCTATTGTATTTACATCATCGGGTGTGGTAGTCTCATCAAATGAAATACCGATATGATTGTTGTCAAATACCCGCACATTATATCCTTTATCTTCTAAAGTTTTACTTGTAGCTTGACTATCTACAACTTTTATTTTTAAGGTATCAAAATAATGGGCATGAACTATGTTATCGCCTAATGAATCGGCTAAGGCTTTGGTATAAATCGATACACGTTTGGCAATATCCATGATACCTTCTGCGCCGTGATAAATCGCATACATGGCAGCCATATTAGATAAAAGCGCCTGAGCTGTACAAATATTAGAAGTGGCTTTTTCACGACGAATATGTTGCTCGCGAGTTTGCAAAGCCATACGCAAACAACGATTTCCTTCGGCATCAATACTCACCCCAATAATTCTGCCTGGGATTACACGCTTGTATTCATCATGAGTGGCAAAGAAAGCTGCATGCGGACCGCCGAAACCCATGGGTACACCAAATCGTTGTGAACTACCAACTGCAACATCAGCGCCTAATTCTCCCGGAGGAGTTAATAAAGCAAGAGATAAAATATCACAAACCATTACCACACCTGCTTCATGTTGATGAACTTGGGCAATAAAATTTCTATAATCTTCTATAGAGCCATTGCTATTCGGATACTGTACTAAGGCTCCAAAGAAACTAGCATCTAATTCCGCTTGTTTATAATCGCCAAAAACCAATTCAACGCCCACAGGTAAAGCTCTTGTTTTAAGTACATCGATGGTTTGCGGAAATGTTTGT
>CAZSUF010000254.1:0-5729 GCA_964609875.1 uncultured Bifidobacterium sp. | reverse complement strand
AGCGTGAAGCCTCTCGGGATGCGGGCTTTTCACTGCAATCGTTGCCGCGATATCGGTGAATTTAATGTGCGTACTTTTTCAACAGGAAAACTTTATCAAATGCAAAGGACAATCAAGGAAAGTAATTATTGAATAAATAGTTTATTTTTAAAGAATAAAGATGCGGGATGGGTAAAGCCTTATATTTCGAATAGCTGTAAAACATGAAGAAATTATTTTTATTATCAATTCTAATATTTCAATTTGCCTTTATACAAAGCCAAAGCAAATTAGGTAATGAATGGATCATTGGAAGTGGTTGGGGGCACCGAATGCAGTTTGCTAGCAATGGTATTATTACAAAAGACAACCCAATTATCTATTCGTATTTTAAAGGTGGAAATTCTAATATTTGCGATACGACTGGTAATTTGATACTTGCTAGTGATGGTTATGATATTTATGACGGTTTGGGAAATTATTTAGAGGGAGGTGATACCTTGGTTCCTAAATATCATTATGAACAAAAAAATGGCGTAAGCTTTTATTCTCAAACAAGTATTTTTTTACCTATGGATAGTGGTAAATATTATTTTATTACGCCAGCGTTCAGCGATGCTAAATACTTAGCTTGTCAAAATGGGGCTAGTTGTTTTTTCGATCTATTATTGTATAATGTCATTGACATGAATGCCAACGGAGGCGTAGGTAAGGTTGTTCGACGCATGGTTTCTTTGATAGAAAATGGGGAGCTAAGCAAAACCCAAATGATGGCTTGCAAACATGCAAATGGCAAAGATTGGTGGTTGTTAAAACAAGGAGGCGATAGTAATATTGTGTTTAAATTTTTATTTACGCAAGACAGTGTGTATGATTATGGTAGGCAGGTGTTTAGTGCCCCCTTATTTGGTAAATGGGATTTGCAAGGTCAGAGTGTGTTTAGCCCAGATGGAAGCCAATATGCAACAACAGTATATAGTTTAGATAATCCGGGAAAAGTTTGCATTTTTGATTTTGATCGATGCTATGGTAACTTATCAAATCTTCGTGTACTTCAAACACCTGCCATTGTATTTCCACCTGATCCTACAAAAGAGGATAATGCAACAAATGGTGTGGCATATTCAGCAAACGGACGATTTTTGTATGTGAGTATGCAATACAATATTCACCAATACGATTTGCAAGATGATACTTGGTATTATGTATCAGGTATGGACACCACTTATCCACTTCAATTTCAGCAATACACAACGTTATATAGAGGTCCTGATGATAAGATTTATATTGGCAATCGGAATGGATTTAGCCAGCAAATGAGTGTAATAGATAATCCTGATGTTAAAGGTGTCGGTTGTAATTTTTGCAGAAAATGTTTGAGGTTAGATAGTTTAGTCAATGGATATGTTGGTACGCCGCCTTGCATGCCTAATTATAGCTTAGGATCCAAAATGTGTTATCCTGATGGGCTTACTCAATATACCCCAGCGCCAATGAGTCCATTAGAAGTATATCCAAATCCAAGTTCAACTATGTTTTATATTAAAAACCGAGAAGGTAAACAGAAACAATTGGTCAATATGGTTGGGGAGGTTTTGCATATTACTTTAAAAGATGAAATGGATATAAGTACTTTTTCAACAGGAATTTACTTTATCAAATGCGAAGGACAATCAAGAAAAGTAATTATTGAATAAATAGTTTTTATTTAAGGATTAAAGATTCGGGATGGGTAAAGCCAGTCATTCTGAATAGCTTGGACTAGAATTTTAAATTTTCTATTTCAAGAATCATATTAGGTAGAAATTCTTTAAGTATCATCCAAACAATTCCAAGGTCTACTCCTGCATAATCGTGTACAATCCTATTTCTGAATCCTCATTGAATTAGATCTTTTAGACATATTGGATTTCATTTTTTATTTCAGTATAAAAATTTTGTTTCATGCCATTTCTTGATACTAAATCAACTTTTCTCTTAAACCTTTTTTCAAGGAAGTTAGCTAAATCTACGAATTCAATTCCAATTGGTTTTCTAAAGTCAACTATAATATCTATATCACTATTTTCTGTGAAATCTTTTCGTGTAATGGAACCGAATAAGCCAATATTTTCAACATAATACTTCGTTGATAATTCGGGCTTCAAATTTTTTAACTCATCTAGTATTGTATCTAAATACTTCATGTAGCAAATGTAACTAATAATGTTCGATTCGGCAATTGCTCCTAAGTATCGAAATTTGTTTTTTCCTTGAAGACAGTCAGCCTCACGAATGAAATTAATATCTTATTCAGACTAATCAATCAATATCATTTGATCTTTGTTTTAACTTTCATGACTACATTTATTCATATTTATCTCAATAAATCAACCAATTACCTTATAAACATTAATAGACTTGCATTCATCACTTTTTTCATTGATCTTGTATTACATTTAAAACTACTATTATGAAAATCACCTTCCCAAGTTTATGCTTAGCCTGTCTTTGCTTATTCAATGCTTGCAAGGATGAAATCAAAGCAACTGAGTCTACTGTAGCTGACATACAGAGTGAGATACCTAATGATCAAACTATGATAGTAGAGCAACATGAAGATGTAAAACTCGATCAAGATATTCCTCAATCAATTCAAGAAAAAGTAAAGCAACTCAGTAAGCAAGAAGTGATTGACTCCTTATTTGAATTAGCTTTTCAAGAACCCAAAGCAGAGATTGTTGAATATGATACATCTGCTTTAAATCAATTTACACAATTTGCACACCTAACAGGAGGACAATTAAATTTAGTCGTGCATTCTACTGAAATTAGTAAAGTGGTAAATAAAGTAATTGATGAACAGGCTGTTGAAGGGACTGATATCTTGTTTTTGATTGACAAGACTGCGAGTATGGAAGATGATATAGATGATATTCGAAAAGGGTTTAGACAAATTGTGCGCAACTTAAAGGAAAAGAAAAATGTAAGATTGAGTGTGGGGTTTTATGGAGACTTGAATTATATGGGTGATGATTGGTTTAGTTATAAAAGTTTTGAAGGTGATTTAGATCAGGCTATCGATTTTGTAGATCATGTTCAATTGATTACAAATACGGATGATCCTGAATCGGTGTATGATGGATTTTTTGAAGTGATGAAACATCATTTTTGGCAATCAGAGAAAAAAAGAATCATTGTTTTAATTGGTGATGCGCCTTCACAAGAAAAACCATTAAGTCATTACTCTATGAAAGATGTGATAGATGCTTGTAACAAAGATCAAATCAGAATGAATTTTTATCCCATTTTATTACAACCTGTAGAACAACAATTGGTGGAAAAAATTAATCCTGAACCCTTATTACAAATCGATCAACTCTATCCGAATCCAACTCGTGGTGAAATTAATTTGACCTTAAAACAAGTTGATGATTATACCATACAAGTTTTTGATGTGCAAGGTAAAATGATGGCCAATGATAGAATCAATCAAGGATGGCATTATTCCAAGACTTTTCTTATTTGCCTATGGGGGCTTATTTATTAAGGGTGATGAATAGCGCTAAGCAAGCACAGACAGAGAAGTTTGTAATTTATAAATAGGGGGTAAATCCAGACTAAGATTTTCAATCTAGAATTTTGAAAAAATTTCATAAACTCAAATAATTTTTCGTTTGTAAACAAGCTTATCTATCCATTAAAAAAACTCGTGATTTCAAAAACAATTCTAGTCACAGGAATTTTTTCGAAGGCATGAGGGGCTTGGGGAATAACGAGCAAAGAGGCGTTAGTCATCATATTTTTTACATCGATGGTTTCTTGAATACTGCTTGTTTGATCTAATTCGCCAATGGCTAGTCTGCACGGCATATTTAATTTTTCGAAATCCTCTTTTTCTAGATGTTTATTTTGAGACAAATCATTCATCATCGTGCTTGTTTGATGCAATAAGTCTTTCCATAAATTGACTCCATGCAACAACATTAAATTGTTCGCGAAGAATGGAACTTTCTCTAGCATCTTTTCAGGATTCAATAGATCTGTTTGTTTGAGGGTGCTTTCCAAATCCCAACTAAATTTTACATTGAGTATAAATATTTTCTCCACTCGATCAGGAAATTTACTTGCAAAAAGTAAAGCCGCATAGCCACCCATGCTGTAACCGAATAAACTAATTTTTTCAATTTTCTTCTCATCTAAGTAGTCTAAAATGTCCTTAGAGAAGGTTTCAAAATTTAAACCACCTAAAGGAATAAACTTTCCCCCATGTCCACTAAAGTTTAACGCATGGCATGCATAATTTTCTGGCATGCCTTTAATTATATCATCAAATTGGTTTTTAGAAGCTAAGGCTCCGTGTAGAAAAAGAATATTCATAAGGTGTATTTTAGATGAAGCATATTTTGGTTGTTCTAGTTATACCAATGTGATTTGGTAGTCAGACCTAATCTTACAGTGTTTTATGCCGATCGGAAAGATGTTTAGAGCAATGAATTTTGTCTATTACATATTTCACATCGGTATAAATTTATAACAAACCCTTCTTATGAGATAAGGTTTTGACAAGAATAATTTGGATTCCTACCTGATTTTATTTTAACTTCGCAAAAGTTAGATTAGTCTAACTTTTAATTTAGATGATATGAACTTATTAAATCGGAGTGGAAAATCACTCGAAGAAGTGCATGAAAGCGTTGATACGCTTACAAAAAAGAATCCTTGGCGAAAAGCCTTGTCGTTTTTAGGTCCAGCCTATTTAGTGTCTGTAGGTTATATGGATCCAGGTAATTGGGCTACAGATCTCGAAGGTGGAAGTCGTTATGGCTATGCGTTGATTTGGGTATTAGTCATGAGTAATATCATGGCTATCATCTTACAATCCCTTTGCGCCAGATTGGGCATAGTCTATAAAAAAGATTTAGCTCAAGTCAATCGCGAAACCTATCCACCTGTCATTAATTTCTGTTTGTATATTTTAGCAGAACTTGCCATTGCTGCTACAGACCTAGCCGAAGTAATCGGAATGGCTATTGGACTCAATTTATTGTTCGGACTTCCGATGATTTGGGGCGTGAGCATCACCATTTTTGATACTTTCCTCTTGTTGTATTTGCAAAAATTAGGCATGCGAAAAATGGAAGCTTTCATCATTGCCTTAATTGCCATCATCTTTGTTTCCTTCGCGATTGAATTATATTTTATTAAGCCTTCGTTTATTGATATTTTAGGCGGCGTTAAACCTTCCTTGCCAGATGATCATGCCTTATACATTGCCATTGGTATCATTGGAGCTACCGTGATGCCGCATAATTTGTATTTACATTCGGCACTCGTTCAAACACGTAAAATTGGTGACGATGATGAATCAAAACGTAAGGCACTTAAATGGAATTTTATTGATAGCGCAGTGGCGCTGAATTTGGCCTTGTTTGTCAATGCGGCTATTTTAATTTTAGCAGCAGCTGTCTTCCATAAAAATGGCATGATGGAAATAGCCAGTATCGAAGATGCCCATAAATTATTAGCACCTTTGGTCGGACAAAATCTAGCACCCATCTTATTTGCAGTAGCCTTAATTGCGGCTGGACAAAGTAGCACAGTCACAGGAACCCTTGCTGGTCAAATTGTGATGGAAGGCTACTTAGATATTCGCATGAATCCTTGGATGCGAAGAATCATCACTCGATCTGTGGCTGTCATTCCTGCTTTTATTACCATACTCATTGCTGGGGAAAATAAAATGACAGACCTCTTAATTTTAAGTCAGG
>CAZSUF010000253.1:5178-5736 GCA_964609875.1 uncultured Bifidobacterium sp. | reverse complement strand
CCAGGACTGTATTCTATTTCAAACAGAAATTACAATGAAACAAACAATGATTTGATGTTTACAATCAATCAAACATTAGCTAAAGATTTCTCTATGACTGCTTTATTAGGTCATAATGTGAGACAACAAAGAACAAAAACTTCTTATACTGAAACTAAAGGAATTGTTGCGAATGGATTAAATAACATCGATAATAATGCTGATGGCTTTGTTGCATCAAGTGGTTTATTGACAAGAAGATGGGTAGGAGTTTATGCTGATTTAGGATTTAACTACAGAGATTTCTTATTTATGAATGTCACAGGTCGTAATGATTGGTCTTCAACCTTACCACAAGGCAAAAATTCATATTTTTATCCTAGTGCCTCAGTTTCTTTCTTATTTTCTGAATTATTGCATAAAGAAGCTAACTTAAGTGACAAAGGATTATCTTATGGCAAATTAAGATTTAGTGTGGCTAAAGTAGGTAATGATGCGAATGCTTATTTGACAAATCCTGTTTTCACTAAAACTGGTTTGACAGATGGTGCAAACAATTCTGAATTGATATTCCCAGTG
>CAZSUF010000253.1:3946-5146 GCA_964609875.1 uncultured Bifidobacterium sp. | reverse complement strand
TTGGAAAATCCAAATATTAAGCCAGAGATTACAACAGCTACTGAGTTTGGTACTGAATTAGGCTTCTTTGAAGATAGAATTCGATTAGATTTCTCTGTATATAAAAATGTGAGTCGTGATCAAATTATTTCTGTTGACTTACCTGCTTCTTCAGGGTATACTTCTGGTGTATTCAATGCGGGTAAAATTACCAATAAAGGGATAGAATTATCAGGAACTATCACGCCAATTAGAATGAAGAATGGCTTGAAATGGGATATTTTTGGGACTTATGCCAAAAATAAAAGTAATGTAGACGAATTATTTGGTGGCAATAAACAATTAAGTTTAGGTGGTTTTGTAGGCTTCTCTACGGTAGCGGCTGTTGGCCAACCTTATGGTGCTTTCTATACAAAAGGGCCTGAGCGCACAGCTGACGGAAAAATCATTTGCGATGCCAATGGGATGCCTATCTTAAGTCAATCGGCACAACTATATGGTTCATATAATCCAGATTGGATTGCAAGTATTGGATCTGATTTGAGTTATAAGGGCTTTAAACTTCATTTCTTATTCTTTCACAAGCATGGAGGATATTTCTACTCTAGATTGAAAAATATCATGGAATTTGTAGGATCTTCATCTTCAACTGAATACAATGATCGTCAAGATTTCGTGGTGCCTAATTCAGTTCAAGAAGTTTCTCCTGGAGTTTATGCTACCAATACTACTAAGGTTGGAGCTGAGTTATTCTGGACTGAGCAATCAAATAACGAATTAAATATTTTGCCAGCCACATTCACTAAGTTAAGAGAAGCTTCATTAAGCTATAGCTTACCAAAAAGATGGATGAAAAAATCACCATTTGGTATGGTTGAAGTGGGCGTTTATGGAAATAATTTATTGTTATGGGTGTCTAAGAAAAAGAACGAATTCGGTCAACGTATGAACACATTCTCAGATCCTGAAATCAATGGATTCGGTACGGGCAATGTTCAAGGTATTGAATTTGGAACCGTGCCATCATTAAGAAACTATGGCGTAAACTTAAAAATCACATTCTAACTTAAAAATAAATTAAAATACAATGAAAGTATCTAATATAAGTAAAATGGCAATCGTGCTCGCTGGCGTATTGTCTTTGAACACCTCTTGTAAAAAATGGTTGGATGTAAATGATGATCCAAACAATTTAGAGCAAGATAAAGCGTCTTTGGCCTT
>CAZSUF010000253.1:1591-3936 GCA_964609875.1 uncultured Bifidobacterium sp. | reverse complement strand
TAATAAGTATGCTGAAATTGGTGGTTTTTTATCACAATATTACACACAGCTTCCATCTGCCACTCAATATTACGATTTCGATCGCTATGCATTTGATGCAACCGATGCTGATAGGGAATGGAGTCAATTGTATGCAGGGGCATTGAAAGATTTAAATTATATTGTGGATAAAGGTTCTGCAAGTGGAGACTCAAATTATGTAGCTGCAGCTAAAATACTTCAAGCTTACACTTTCCAATTAGTATCTGATGTTCACGGAGATGTTCCATTTTCTGGAGCTTTGTTGGCGCAGACTGGAAATATTTCACCAAGCTATGATGATCAAAGTGCTGTGTATGATGGTTGTCTACTTCTTTTGAACGATGCCTTGAAATGGATAAGTCCAGAGAGTAAAAAACACCCTTTATCAGATGATGTAATATTTGGTGGTGATATGGGATTATGGACGAAATTTGCCAATACATTAAAATTGAAGATTGCTATGCGACAATCAGGAATTCCTTCAGGGAAAACTGCTGAGATTTTAGCAAGTTTAACTTCTGCAGATTTTTTGGGAGAAGGTGAAAATGTTTCAATTGGTTTTTCAACTACCAAAGGAAATCAAAACCCACTATACGCAAGTATTCAAGGTATAGGTGTAGATAATAATGTAGCCTCAAAAACTATAGGAGATTATCTAAACCAAGCCGATACTACAAATTTTGCTTGGTATGATACAGTGATTGTTGGAATTGACACAACAATAAATGAGTATAGATATGATTTCCTAGACTCTGATCCTAGGGCAGGTTTGTATTTTGACGATAAAACCTTTGGTCCTCTTGGTATAAATGGTATTGCACAAGGTGCAGCAGCAGAATCTCCTGGAGCTTTCCCTGCTAATACCCCTAATTCTACTATGTCAGAAAGAGTATTGGGACCAGCTGTTCCAGTTATTTTAATGAGTGATTATGAGAGCCTTTTACTTCAAGCTGAAGCCCAGGCTAAAGGATGGTCTGGAGGTACTGGAGATGCTCAAACAAATTATGAAACAGCAATTACTAATAGTTTGATTTTAGCAGGAGTTCCAGATACTGGTGTTAAAGTAAATTCAAATCCAGATTCGATTTCAAATCCTATTACAAGATTTTTAATGAGACCATATATTGCTTGGCCAAATACAACTGCAATGCAACTTGAATATATTGCTAGACAAAAATGGGTATTGATGTGTGGCACTCAAAGCATGGAGGCTTGGATTGAATCACGCAGAACTGGAATACCTGCATTTACTGCCTCTCTAGCTTCACAATTGCCTGCTGGCTTGTTACCACAGCGTATTCCATATCCTAGTGGTGAGGAAACAGCTAATCCAAATTTCCCAGGACAAGAGCCAATAACCAAGAAAATGTGGTGGGCAAAATAATTATTAACTGATAAATAAAAAAAATGAAAAAATTAATAATAGCAATAATAGTTTTGACGCCCTTTTTAATTACGGGATGTAAAAAGAGCTATACAACAGACAATGTAACTGAAAAAATTGTCGAACCCCATTATCCAACAATTACACTTACAGGTAAGCAATACTATAGTATTAATGTGGGTGGAGCATTACCAACAATTGGTGCTACTGCTTATGATTCGTCAACAAAGGAAGTTTGTCCAATAAGCTTAGACGCTTCTGGTTTAGATAATACTACACCAGGTTTATATGCAGTGCCTATTAGCTCAATTAATGGAGATGGTTATTCAATTTCTAAAAATGCTTTTGTGGCAGTAACTAACATTTCACCTGATTGGGACCTTTCTGGTGATTATGCACGTTCAGCGAATGGCTACGTGGTAAGTGTTGAAAAAGTTGATAATGGTCTTTACTCAACCAATAATTTCTTTGGAGCAGCTGGACTTGATGGAGCTTATGCCTATTTCGTTCAAGTTGATGATAGCACCATGTTGATGCCTGATCAGCCCACAGATTATGGTTTATTAATGACAGCTGATCATTCTTTATCTACAGCACCTGCTGATACCTTCTATACATATAGTATTCAAGGAGGAAATATTACTAGCAATAAAGCGATTAGAAAGTTTGTGAAGCAATAAAAGGCTTTAATATCTTTAAATTAAGTCAGCTTCGGCTGACTTTTTTTTGTTCTGAAAATTTATAATACTTACCTTCGCGCCCTTAAATCTTATTTATTCACCCCGTTTGGATAACTAGAAAGTATCTAGTATCTAAACATAAAAAACAAAAAATGGAAGAAACAACATTGTTAAACCAAAACCCATCTGCTGGTCATGCAGGTAGCCACGACGATTTTGATTGGAGCGTGGACAAACGTAATGTCTCTATTTACAACGAA
>CAZSUF010000253.1:0-1581 GCA_964609875.1 uncultured Bifidobacterium sp. | reverse complement strand
ACGAAAGTGATCGTGCAGCTGCCGATAAAAAGTACGATGAGACATTTAAAGCAGTTAATGATAACGAAATGGTTCATGGAACTATCGTAGGCTTAACTAAAACTGATGTAGTCGTAAATATCGGATACAAAAGTGACGGACTTATTTCTTTGAACGAATTTAGAGATCTATCTGAAGTTAAAGTAGGAGATGAAATTGAAGTGTTGATTGTTGAAAAAGAAGATCGTGAAGGCCATCTTCATTTAAGTCGCAAATTAGCGCGTCAACAACGTGCATGGGAAAGAATTGTGGAGTTGTACAAAACAGGTGAAATCGTAACTGGACATGTAACTTCAAAAACAAAAGGTGGATTGATCGTAGATCTTTTCGGCATGGAAACCTTCTTACCTGGTTCTCAAATTGATGTGAAACCTGTAACGGATTATGATCAGTTCGTAAACAAAACCATGGAATTTAAAGTGGTTAAAATAAACGAAGTGATTCGCAATGCAGTTGTTTCTCATAAAGCCTTAATCGAAAGCGATATTGAAGCACAACGTACTGAAATTATTTCTAAATTAGAAAAAGGTCAAGTATTAGAAGGTACAATTAAAAATGTAACTGACTTCGGAGCCTTTATTGATTTAGGTGGTTTAGATGGTTTATTGTATATCACAGATATTTCATGGGGCCGTATCAATCATCCAAGTGAAGTGTTACAAAATGGTCAAAAATTAAATGTAGCTGTACTTGATTTCGATGATGAGAAAAAACGTATTTCTTTAGGTCTTAAACAATTAACTCCGCATCCTTGGGATACTTTACCTGATACTATTGCAGAAGGCAATAAAATCAAAGGTAAAGTTGTGAATATTGAAGATTATGGTGCATTCCTTGAAATTGAGCCAGGTATTGAAGGATTAGTTCACGTATCTGAAATTACATGGAGCAATCAGCCTATCAATGCGAAAGAATTCTTTAAAATGGGTGATGAGCATGAAGCTATGATCGTATCTATTGATAAGGATGAAAGAAAAATGAGTTTCTCTATTAAGAAAATGACTCAAGATCCTTGGGATGAAATCGAAAGCAAATATGCTGTAGGTTCTCAGCACACAGGTGTCGTGAAAAATTTAACTCCTTATGGTGTATTCGTGGAGCTTGAATCTGGCATTGGTGGTATGATACATATCTCTGATTTAAGTTGGGTTAAGCGTTTCAATCACCCAAGCGACTTTACTAAAGTAGGTGAAAACTTACAAGTAATTGTTCTTGGTGTAGATAAAGAAACACGTAAATTATCTTTAGGTCACAAGCAAATTGAAGAAGATCCTTGGAATACTTTTGAATCTGTATTCCCAATTGGTTCTAAGCATGATGGTGTGATGATTCGCAAGGAAGAAAAAGGCGGCATCATTCAATTGCAATATGGTTTAGAAGCCTTTGCGCCGACACGTCATTTGAAGAAACAAGATGAAAAAATGATTGCAGTGGACGAAACGAATGAATTTATTATTTTAGAATTTGATCGTAACGAAAAACGTATCATGGTTTCTCATTCAAAAGTTTGGGAGCAAGTGATTGAAGAAGAAAAAGAAGGTG
>CAZSUF010000252.1:5458-5808 GCA_964609875.1 uncultured Bifidobacterium sp. | reverse complement strand
TACCCCACAGCGAGGAGGAACGACGAAGCGAGGAGTAAAAGCGGATAGCGGGAATATGCTACAAATGCTATATTTGCATTTTATTACCCTATGTGCTACGATGTAACTTCTGCCACCAAACATAAATTGAAATATGCCAAACATCGTCGAGAAAAGTTGGAAGATATTGCTGCCTTGGAAAAGGAATTAGATAAATGGATACAAGATCTTCCGGCGATGTATCATGTGAATGGATTTGCACATCCCAAGCTATTAGTATTTACGCAAGATCAACCATATCAACCGCAAATCATGCAGTGGGGACTTATTCCTTCTTGGGTAAAAAATAAAGAACAAGCCAAAGAAATCGC
>CAZSUF010000252.1:4903-5421 GCA_964609875.1 uncultured Bifidobacterium sp. | reverse complement strand
GGCCGAAACATTGCTTGAGAAAGCCTCTTTCAGGCAAGCTGTGAAACAAAGACGATGCGTGATTTATATAGATGCTTTTTACGAACATCATCATTTAAATAAAAAAACTTTTCCGTATCATATCATGATGCAAGACGAAAGTCCAATGGCTATTGCGGGTCTTTGGGATGAATGGCTAGATAAAGAAACTGGTGAAGTGAGCAGGACGCTGAGTATGATTACAACGCAAGGAAATACTATGATGGCAAAAATTCATAATCACCCAAAAGCAAGTGGGCCAAGAATGCCTGTGATTTTGCCTAAAGACAAACAAGATGAATGGTTGAAAGAAATGAATGATGAAGAACTGATACAATGTATGCAAGACTTATTAGTTCCTTTAGATGAAAATTTGTTGCAAGCATTTACTGTAAAAAGATTAAAAGGTAAAGAAGCTGTGGGCAATACGCCTGAGGCTGAAGAGGAGTTTATTTACCCCGAATTAGTGAATGCAAATCCGCCTACTTTGTTTGATTAGT
>CAZSUF010000252.1:4320-4893 GCA_964609875.1 uncultured Bifidobacterium sp. | reverse complement strand
GGTTCAAATGACTTAATAGTGCATCGTTTTTTATTTCATGTTGTTGAAGACTACAAAACCATCCTTGTTGACTTAAATATTCTCCTAAGTATTCTTGTTCGGTTTGTCCGGGCGTAGGAATTAACAAGGCATGCTTATTGAGTTTTATTAAATCCATGATAGTTGAATAGCCAGATCTGCAAATAATAAAATGGGATGATAGTATGGCAGTTTGCATGGCCTTTGCCTCTAAGTGATTGACAAAATGTAAAGTGCCCATAGGCTCTGGCGTGGATTGTTCATTCGGCTTACCACGCACCACGAGTATCTTCAATTTACTTGAAGCAAAATGCTGCATTATTTTTTCTTCGAGAAGTGTACGTTGCGGTTCAGGTCCCGATAGAAGTATCAAGACGTCATGCTTGATTTCTATCTCAGTCTTGAAGTTAAATCTAGATAAATTACCTAGATGTTTTACTTGAGGCAAATAGCTGCTTTGAGACAATTTGCCTGCCATTGTTTGCTGTGTATAATCAGGAACCCAGATTTCCGTAAATTTGGCTAAGCGCTTTCTGTGCAGCTTATTGACCCATT
>CAZSUF010000252.1:3486-4243 GCA_964609875.1 uncultured Bifidobacterium sp. | reverse complement strand
ATAGTAAGTTGATGAGACATGATTACCGAAGGAATGCTGTGGTGATAAAGGCCATAACGATTATCCGAAATGATGGCATCTATTTTTTCTTTGGCAATAAATTGCTTCAGCCAATGATTTTCATCATGTATTTGTTTGAAAATTTTGGGTAATTGCAAACCAAGGACAAAGGGCAATTTCCAAGCTTGGCTGCTATATTTTATTCTATAGCCTATAAGGGTTTCGATGCCTAAATCAGGAAATTCTTTCGCCAACAAGCTATTTGTTTCTTCACTTCCTGCGATGATTACCTCACAACCCTCTGAAATTAAGGTATGGATAATCGGAATACACCTTGTGGCATGTCCTAGGCCCCAATCTAAGGGAACAACTAATATTTTTTTAGGCTTGTTCAAGAAATGGCCAATTTACGTATCTTTATCTTACTTTTGTTCAAATTCGATTCATGATAAAAAAAATCTTTTATTCTTGTTTACTTGGTTTGATGTTAGGCAGTGTAGCAACAGGTTGCAAAGCTAAGAAAGGATGTGGCTGTGGAAAAAATTTGAATTATTATAAACCTCGAAAAAATCACTAACATGGCGCAAAGTGAATTAAAAGTAATTTACACACCTCAGATGACTATTCACCGCGATGCGGCATTTATGCTCCCTGAAAGCTATTTTGTAAGTATTCAAGATCAATGTGCTCAAGCTCAAATTTCAGAATTGATGAATTTTCAGCAATATAAACGTTAGCGATATGTGACTCAAATCAA
>CAZSUF010000252.1:1378-3439 GCA_964609875.1 uncultured Bifidobacterium sp. | reverse complement strand
CATCCAGGAATTGGAAAAAAAACAGCTTTTCGTTTAGTGCTTCATTTACTTAAGCAAGACAAAACTCAAGTCGATCTTTTCAGTACAGCCATGTCTACCATGAGACATGAAATTAAATTTTGTCAACAATGCCATAATGTAGCCGATCAAGATATATGCAGAATTTGCGCGGATACGACTAGAAAGAAATCACAAATTTGTGTCGTAGAATCTATTCGAGATGTGATGGCCATTGAAGCTACTCAACAATATAGTGGCACATATCATATTTTGGGTGGACTCATTTCGCCACTTGATGGAGTAGGACCTGATGAATTAAATATCGAAAGTCTTCTTAGGCGTGTACAAGAGGGAAATTGTCAAGAGCTCATTATGGCATTGAGTCCAACGCTAGAAGGTGATACAACTGTATATTTTATCACTAAAAAAGTTCAGGCTCATCCAGTAAAAATGACCACACTCTCGCGTGGCGTGGCATTTGGAGGGGAATTAGAATATGCTGATGAGCTCACTTTGGCTAGATCGTTTTTAAATAGACTTCCGATTGATCAGTTGATTTCTGCAACAAACGATTAGCATTATCTATTTTTTTATGCTCCCGATGAACATTCACTGAGATCGGATCTTTCGTGTCGGGAACCCTTTCAACTGAATACTTATGAAAGGAATTCATTGAGAATTATCATTTGAGATTTTATGTAGCTGGAGTATATAACTTTTCCAAAGTTTCGAATTTTGGAAAAGTTAAAAGAACTTTGGAAAAGTTCACTAAAGCTCCAATAGAAAACAGGGCTACTTTTTAACAGAATATCTTACCAACCTCATTTCTTTTACATATCGATCGTCAAGATAAAAAGGAAGAAGATGTTGTATAATACCTATGTCTTCATTGATAAACATACCAATAGATCTTGTTTTATATAATCGATCGAATCCTGGAAACATATCATATGTTTTTCTACATTCACTGGTTTTGAAAATGCCTGCAGGTACCACAACTAATCTGTCTTTATTAAACATTTGTGTGCTTAGTTTAGAAATAGTATCATTACCGCTAATGATAAATTTGGCTTTTGTCATTCCATTAAAGGAAGGCGAATAAATCTGCTCACCATCTTGATCTATCAAGTATCCCATAGAATCACGAAAAAATAGATTCGCATAAGGAGCATACTTTGTAGACAGTATATTGTGATACTTTACATTATTTATGAGGGTATCTGCACCTACATAACAACTATCAAATACTTGCGTAGGTATTGTTACCCCATTCAAGTCTGTTTGGTATTGCTGATAAATCCAATACGAACCAGGTTTGAAATTCAGCATCGATGGATTTTTTGTTTCAAGCTTTGATTTATTACAAGCTGCAATGCTGCCAATAATTGTGATCGTGATGGCCACGAAATAAATAGATTTCATATGAGTGGATTGAAACAAGATAACGCGTCACTTGAATAATTATTTCTTAAAGACAAAAATAATTTATTTGAAAAGGGAACTTGCGTGGGATGGGAACGAAAATCCCCTCTCGTTCTTCAAAACGAGATGGATTGCAGTGGACAGCCCGACCGCTTGGGCACAGTTCAATAAATTTGAAATCTGTATGCCTATTGCCCAAGGGGGCACGCCCAAAAAAAATTATCGTTTATTCTTCTTCACCTTCTTGACAGTCGGCACTTTAATTCTTGGTTTAGTATGATTAGGTGATGCAATGGTGTCTGTGACCCAGGCAAAGTCAACTTGTCGCTTCTCTAAATTTGCCGCAATTACTTTAACTTGAATAGGCTTACCCATTTGCAATTTAATGCCCGTATGTACACCCACTAAAGCATATTCAGGTTCTATAAACTCGAATTGATCATACTCCATCAAATCTAAGGTAGAAATAAATCCTTCGCATTTGTGATCTAAAGTTTGGGCCCAAATGCCAAAGTTGGCCACACCACTGATCATGGCTTCAAATTCATCGCCAATAAATTGACGCATCCATTCTACTTGTTTGTATTTAGTACTTTCACGTTCGGCTTCCATAGCTTTGCGCTCGCGTTCGCTGCAATG
>CAZSUF010000252.1:0-1368 GCA_964609875.1 uncultured Bifidobacterium sp. | reverse complement strand
ACTTTTTATTATGAGATAATGCCGCATTCTAACTTCACTGCAATGCAAACATTGCTCTTCCATGTTTTTAATTGGGACAATTTTTTTGTCTAAACATTCTTGTAAAATTCTATGCACCAACAAATCTGGATAACGACGAATAGGTGAAGTGAAGTGACAATAATGGGTGAATGCTAATCCGTAATGTCCAATATTTTCTGTGGCATACACAGCCTTCGCCATCGTGCGAATACCTAGCGTGTGTAAGATAGATTTTTCTGGATGATCTTCAGAACCCAGTACCATTTCATTGAAAGATTTAGCAATACTTTGCGGAGTTGATAAATTGAATTTGAATCCAAATCGTCCAGCAAAAGCAGCGAAATTTTTCATTTTTTCAATGTCTGGTGCGTCATGAATACGGTAAGGAAAGGGAACAGATGCTTGTTTGAATTTTATTTCACTCACGAAAGTGGCAATGGTTTTATTCGCCATCAACATCCATTCTTCAATTAGTTGGTGACAAGCTTTACTTTCCTTTACAACAACTTCCATTGGGATACCGTTCGCATCTAATTTAAATCGAACTTCTTCTGAACTAAAGTTAATAGCTCCTGAAGAAAATCGTTGTTGTCTGAATTGTTGTGATAAATGATGTAGTTGCAGCACTTCTTGGTAAAAAGGATCTTGTTTTCCTTCGATTCTTTCTTGGGCTTCTTCGTAAGTCATACGGCAATCAGAATGAATAATCGTTCTGCCAATCCATGTGTCTTTGATTTCTGCTTTTTCATTGACTTGATAAATCACTGAAAAAGTAAGTTTGTCTTGATGTGGTCTGAGCGAACATAATTCATTGGATATTTTTTCTGGAAGCATAGGCAAAACTCTATCTGGCAAATACACCGAAGTAGCTCGTTGATATGCTTCTTTATCCAAAGCTGTATTAGGTATTACATAATGCGATACATCGGCGATATGTACACCCACTTCCATTAGACCATTCGGTAGTTTTTGTAATGAAATGGCATCATCAAAATCTTTCGCATCGTAAGGATCAATGGTAAGGGTAAAAATACCTCGACAATCTCTTCGGTTTTTTATTTCTTCTTCGCTAATTGTCAAAGGCACTTTAGAGAGTTCATCATCTACAGCTTGGGGAAATTGAAGTTGAAATCCGTGTTGCAATAAAATTTCTTTCATGGCAATATCATTGATTCTGCTTCCCGTGAGCACTTCCAAAATAATACCTTCTGGATTTTTGAGTGAATCATTCCATTCGATGATTCTGACAATTACCCGATCGCCGGTTTTAAGTCCGCGGCTATTTTTTTCACTAATAAAAATGTCCTTGTTGAAACCCTTTTGATCGCAAACCACAAAGGCGAATTT
>CAZSUF010000251.1:0-5858 GCA_964609875.1 uncultured Bifidobacterium sp. | reverse complement strand
ATAAAAAATGTGTCCACACGATAGGATCGCAGCATCGGGGGCAAAAGTGGAAAAGATACCGGGTATTTTTACGGATAATCATAGAAAATCCTACTTCTCTTCTTTCAATAAACTTACAGTCTGCAACAAACGCGATTGATTAAATACTTGCACCACATACAATCCTGAAGCTATTTCATCAAGATCCACTTCAATACTGTTTAAACCAGTATTCGATGTAAAACTAATTTCTTTGAGCATTCTACCATTTAAATCTTTCACTTGAATTACACCGCGACTTTCCTTTTCAGCATAAAAATTTACATGCACTAATTTATCTGTCGGGTTAGGAAATACTGTTACTTCATTTCCAGTTGATACATGTTCTATGTCCACAACTTGAGAAATTAAATAACTATGTCCATCTAAATCTACTTCCTCTAATCTATAATAATAATGACCCACCACAGGATTTTCATGCAGATACTGATAAGCTAAATCAATACTCGACGCACCACCTTGTGCTTGACTATTCAAGGCCGCAATGGTTTTAAAATTATGCGCATCTGTACTATACTGCAAATTATAATAAGCCGTATTCTCTTCATTGGAGCTTATCCAATTTAATTGATCAGTTTGACCTACTTGCTTGCCAGTAAACTCTTTTAAACTAACAGGCAATGGATATGGTATAAAGAAAGAACAAGGCGTAATTAGACTTCGTGTTGTTGCTGTATTTAAATTCGTGACAGTAGTGTTAGTTCCAACCCAAGCTACGAGGCCTGCTGTGGACGCCCAAGTTAAGCTCAATAAATTATTCATAGTAAAATGTCCGTTGGTTGTTTTTAAGAAAAATCTTCCAATTTTTACATTGGTCCCAATCGGCAAACTCGGGGCATTGGCATTGGTAAAGAATATTGGACTCGATAAAGATTTTGAACATTGCCTATTAGATGCTGTATAGCCCCATAACATAGTGGCTAAATTTCCTGGGAAGTTAAATCCTGAATTTTGAGGCCAAGATGATTGTTGAGAGCCAGCAACCATGCCCCATGAAAAAGTTGTAGGTGCTGTATAAATACCTGCTGAATGTTCGAATCTTATGACCATTGAATTGTATTTCAAAGGCACTGTACCATCATTCAACACATTTACATCAAATTGCACCTCCTTATTTGAAATTACAGCACAATTACTCATAGAAATAGTTACATGTTGTGCTTCAACAGATTTGGATGAAAGCAATACCAAACAAATTGACAAACTATATAAAATACATTGCGTTAAATTCAATCTCATAAACATTAAAATTAAAAGTAAAAATAAATCAATCTGAGGAATTGTAAATTAAACGGGATAAAAGAATAAATGTGCAAAGGCTAAGGGTATATCCTATGAATAGTCATTAAATATTATATTTACTAATTCATTTGAAACAGGCCTTAATAAGAAAATTTGGGCATGACCCAAATTTTCTAAACTAACATTTAAAATACAGAAGAAATAAAACCTATTTAATTTTATTTACTTGTTGATTATATACCTTTTTATCATTCTCAAATAATTGAAGTGAATATAAACCAGCAGCATAATCAGCGATGTCAATATTGATGGTATTCATGCCTGCATCACCATGGGCTTCGATTTGTTTTAACTGTCTGCCATTCATATCCGTAATAATAATCTTATACAAATTAGCTTTTTGTGCATTGATGGTTACATTAATTACATCACTTGTAGGATTTGGATATACTTGATACGATGCATCTAATCCTCTGCGTTCAAGAATCACAATTTTACTATTCAAGATAGTGCCATTATTTTTAGATACTTGCTCAAGCTTGTAGTAATTTCTATTTTGAGAGGCGAGTGTATTCAAATAGCTATAGCTATTTTTTTCAGCGCTAGATCCTGTAACTTTCGAATCTATTTTTTGTAAAAACTGATAAGTGATTCCGTCATTAGATTGATACACATTATACAAGTTGTTTTCATTGTCCGTAGAAATTTCCCAATTTAATTCGTCGCCTTGTTCTTTTACCTTCCCAGAGAATTGAGCGATTGGACTAACTTCAACGCCAGGTACTTTTAAGGTGCAAGGTGTTACTAAAGTCACTTTTTGAGCCGTGTTAAAAGAAGTAGTTGCTTTAGAACCATTTTCATAAAATACACATCCTGCAGAAGGATCCCAATTCAAGCCGATATTCGCCCCTTGATTGAACACTCCATTTTTAACCCACACTCTATAGCGACCAATTTTCAAGGTCGCATTTTTTTCTAACACAGGCGCTGTGGCATAATCATACACTGTAGTTTGAGAACTTGAAGTAAATATTTGTTTAGCAGGGATGTATCGATAATTGGCTAAACCAGGAAAGTTAGCCTCTTTTAAAGAACTACTCCCTTGTATATATTCCCAAGATAAATCTGAACTTGTGGCTATATTTTTTTGATGATTGAATCTGACAACGATGGAATTAAATGCTAAATTGGTATTTCCATCATTTTGTACTTCCACATCAAATTGAATTTCATTGGGAGCTACTAAGGCACAATGATTAAAATACATATTTACATGTTGTGCAGATAACTGACTTGCTTGGATCATGAAAGCTGATGTTGCCATCAATGTGCACACCACTTTTCTTTTTAGGTTTAAAATCTTCATAGTAATTATTTTTAATAAATTGAAATTAAAGGAATTATTTGGCAAATTATTCAACATTAACATTTGACCCAATAAAATTCAGTCACCGAGTTGAAACAGCATGATGTTGTAATTTCGAACACGATTGTATTGCGGCAAGGATAGTAGCGAAAAGCCCGCATCCACGCGCTCTGGCGTGGGAGGACTTGTAGCGAATAGCCTGTGTGCCGCCCAAATTACTCCTTAGATTTTATTAAAGAGCTTGTTTGTAACAACTGATTATTGATGAATACTTGCACTTGGTAAACGCCTGGCGCAACAGACTCTAAGCCAAGCTCGAGTTTATTTAAGCCCTGCATACTTTTAGCTTGAAGTTGTTTAACCACTCTTCCACTCACGTCTGTCAATTTCACTTGAGCATTGCCCACTTTCTCCGCATAAAAATCTACATGAACCAGTTGATTGGCTGGATTAGGATAGATAGATATATCGTGACCCATAGCACTATGCCACACATCTACCACTTTGCTATGCAGACTATGTTTTCCGTCAATATCTACTTGTTCTAAACGATAGTAGTTATGTCCGTTTGAAGTAGCCGTATTTGTATAAGCATAATCAAGATTCATGGCATTCCCTGCAACATGTTTTGTTTCTATACTTGCAATGGTATGAAAGTTCAATGCATCGGTGCTGTACTGCAAATTAAAATACTTATTATTTTCTTCGTTAGATGTTGTCCATTCTATCAAATCAGACTCACCTGTTTTTCTGCCTGAAAAATCAACATAGGTAACAGGTAAAACTGCATTGCCATAATTCTTGGAATGCAAATAAAAAGTTGAAAAACTAGTCACAGGAAAGCTGACTTCATAATAGCCATTTGGTAATTGAGTAATCGTCATCATGGAATTGGTAATTTCTTCCACAGCACCAGAACCGCCTAACAAACCATTTCCACTAATTTTAGTGATACTTAATTGGTACCAGTAGCTTATTCCAGCGGAGGCTAAATCAGCGGGAGAATAATAGAGTTTTACGTTAGCGCCGCCAACAGGTTGAACTGAAGGGTTAATAGAATACACTCTATTAGAATATGGCTCGGTATTCCATGTTGGGTTATTTAAAAAACTGACACAAACTTGTGTATTACCTAAAGATGAATTAGAATTAATTTGTGCCAATAATTCACAATTTGTAGAGCCATACATCTGATTACCTGCATTTTGCATATTGCTCACACAAAGATTGGGAGATGAGGAGGATAATATACCTCCATTGCTAAGCGTATTGTTAGTAATTACCAAATTCAAATAATTTTTAACTGTGCAACCATTACTGCTGGTAGTATTCAATGAATAAGTGCCGCTTACCGTATAGGTTGTTCCTGTAAGAGGCCATGTATACGATGAACAAGCAGCTTGATAATTTGAGTTTATTAAATCAGGTTGTCCATTTAGAAAAAAATTATAATAGGGCGCATATGAAGAATATAAACATACATTCTCTAAAGTTACAAAATGATTTCCGGCGTATAATCCATTTATAGTAAATGGCATACTTGTAAAAGGAGTCGGTGGACCTCCATCTAGCATATAATTTCCACTGGTTATAGAAGAATTACCGTTAAGGGTTACTGTAACTGCACCATCATTTCCATTATAACAAGTTGGATTTATCTTATTACTAAAAGATAAATAAGAATTGGGAGAACCCATGATAGAAATATTACCTTGAATATTTGGACAAGTAGAAGTTTGAACGGTAATTATCTTAAGTCCTGAAGTTAAACCAGAAATAGTAAAAGGTATACTTGTAAAAGGAATCCAAGGCCCATTATTTATTTGATAATTTCCAGAGCTAAAAGAAGGCTGAAATGTAAAATTTACATCTACACTTCCTCCTGTCAATCCATTGCAACTGTCAATTACATTTTGAAATACTAAGGCAGGTTGATAAATTGTAAAAATATTATAAAGGGAATTAATACAAGAATTAGCACTACTTAATATTTGTATAGAATGATACCCAGAAGTTAAACCTGTAATGGTAAAAGGTATACTTGAAAAAGCTACCCAAGGTAGATAATCTACTCTATAGGATCCGGTTGATGCAAATGCATTACCATTAAGTGAAACTACTACAGAACCATCACTTGCACCATTGCACGAAGGTGAAACATGATTACTAAAAGTCAAATAATTTGCACTCGGTGTACTTGGGATGGCAACTGTCCCTTTACTGATAGGACAAATAGGATTCTGAATGCTAATTACATGATTTCCTGAAGTTAAACCAGAAATAGTAAAAGGTATACTTGTAAAAGCAACTAAAGGTCCATTATCTACTTGATAATTACCTGAAGTAAATGATGGCGTGTTTGTAAAACTCACATACACACTTCCTGTGGCTATATTACAAGCAGAACCACTGATATTCTGAAATACCAAAGGATTGGTTGGGGTATCAATTGTAAATACCTTTGTTAGTGTAAGAGGGCAAGAATTATTTACGGTAATGGTGTGACTACCCAATGACAACCCAGTTGCTTGGATTGGCAAACTCGTAAAATTTACCAGACTTCCTCCATCTAGTGAATAAGTTCCAGAAGTGTTCACATTACTAACTGAATAATTAATTGTAGCTGTTCCTGAATTTTGGGGCAAACATGCCGCTGAAGTTGTGACTACTAATGAAATAGAACTTGATGAACTCTGAGACACTTGAAACAAAGATTCATATATGTTATTACAGGCTGCCGGTTTAACCTTTAAAGTATAATATCCTGGGCTTAACGAATATATATTTGAAGGTAAAGAGGTATAATTTATCCAATTGCCATTATTATTAAGCATATATTGTCCTGGACCATTAGAATAAGTACTATTTAAATTATTAGAAGCTACCATAACAAAATAAGCAATTCCAGTAGGAGGACAAATCGAACCTGAGCCTGCTGAAGACAATAAACGGTCCGAGTTTAATGGAATATTTTTTGAACTTGGTGCATAACATGATGGGGTTACAAATAAATCAAGATTAGTTAAATTTTTTATACTAATGATAAAGGGATTTGTCGAAAATGGTTTGGATTGTCCTCCATTTATTGTGTAAGTACCACTTATGTTAGAAGGTGCATTTACAAGCGTGATGGCTAAATCAGAATCGCATTGAGGCGCAGGTGGATTTGAAATGGCGAATCCTGTGGAACCAGGTCCTCCAATAAAAAATG
>CAZSUF010000250.1:0-5876 GCA_964609875.1 uncultured Bifidobacterium sp. | reverse complement strand
AAGTTGGCACAGATGGGAAAGAGCAAATTGTTCATTTAATACATGATAGCGATGTAATGGGCCATCGAGCTATTTTTGGCGAGGATACATTTTCATGTTCTGCCATAGCCATGGAAGATTCGCAAGTTTGTTTTATTCCAAAATCGCCTTTTTATACGATGGTTGAAAATAATCCGAAATTGTCTATGAAAATTTCACATCTTTTAGCGGATGAACTTAAAGAAGCTGAAAGAAAGATCACGCATATTGCCCAACATCCTGTGAAAGATAGATTAGCACAAGCACTATTAGTCTTAAAGGACAATTATGGTTTTGAAGATGATGGCAAGACCATTAATGTAATTTCTAAAAGAGAAGACTTAGCCAATATAGTTGGCACATCCAGAGAAACCGTCACTAGAGCCTTGTATGAGCTTCAATCTCAAAAAATTATCGAATTAAAAAGCAAAAAAATCATGATTCTGGATGAAAATAAATTAAACCATCTAGCTGGAATTTTTTCATGATTTTACCATAGCGCAACTTGAGAGATTTGACAATTTTTAAAATGCGTATGAATCAGTAAAAAGTATATGATTTTTATCATTTTTAGACCAAAACAAAGAGTTAAGTTCCAACTTAGATAGTTGATTATTTTATTCGCAAATACCTATATTCAGGGTTTTACAAGGAATTGCCAAAATTGAATTCCCCAATATTTCAGAGTACGAATATATCCTTGATTTTATATGAATGTGACAGGCATCACATTTTAGTTTTTGGGCCAGATATATTTTCGTGTTCTTAAAGAAATAAGCATGAATTCGCTATTAAATGTAGACACGTTTCAAGAAAAAATTGATAAAGATTTAAATATTGAACCCAAAGATGTGATGCCTGAGAAATACAGATCACATCTTATCCGGCAAATTTCTCAACACGCCCACTCTGAAGTGATAGGCATGCAACCCGAAGGCAATTGGATAACTCGAGCACCAAGTCTTAGAGCCAAAATGATTCTATTAGCAAAAATACAAGACGAAGGTGGACATGGATTATACTTATATAGTGCAGCAGAAACCTTAGGTATCTCACGAGAAGAAATGATTGCACAATTGCATGATGGCAGAGCAAAATATTCAAATATCTTCAATTATCAAGCCTTAACCTGGGCTGATATTGGTGCTATCGGTTGGCTAGTTGATGGTGCGGCCATTGTGAACCAAGTTTCCTTACAACGAACTTCTTATGGTCCTTATGCACGTGCCATGTTTAGAATTTGCAAAGAAGAAAGTTTTCATCAAAGGCAAGGTTATGAAATCATGGCCAATATGATGAAAGGAACAAAAGCCCAACAAGAAATGGCGCAAGATGCCATGAACAGATGGTGGTGGCCATCGTTGATGATGTTTGGCCCACATGATAGTCAATCACCTCATTCGAGTGACGCATTTACATGGAAAATTAAGCGCAAAAGCAATGATGAATTGAGACAAAAATTTATCGACAAAACAGTACAACAAGCTGAAGTCATTGGATTAAAAATTCCAGACGATCAATTAAAATGGAATGAAGAAAAACAAGGCTATGACCATGGAGAAATTGATTGGAATGAATTTAAACGTGTAATCAACGGCGATGGTCCATGTAACCAACAAAGAATGAAACACCATATTCGTGCGCACCGAGAAGGCCAATGGGTGAGAGAAGCTGCAAAAGCCTACCAAGAAATAACTAATCAATAATTTAAAAATAAACTATGTCAACAGATACACAACTAGAACTTTGGGAAGTTTTTATACAAAGTAAATCAGGCAGTCATCATGCACACGTAGGAAGTGTTCATGCCTCAGACAAACTCATGGCTATTCAATACGCAAGGGATATTTACACCAGAAGAAATGAAGGAAGTAGTATTTGGGTTATTCCTTCAAAATACGTAACAGCTTCTAATCCAGAAGATGCTGATATGTTGTTTGACCCTGCAAATGACAAAATATACAGACACCCTACTTTTTATGTAATGCCTGAAGGTGCTAAACAAATTTAAAATATTTCCAAATGACAAAACAAGAGATTTTATTTAAATACTTACTTCGCTTAGGAGATAGTGCAGTGATTCATGGACATAGATTGTCTGAATGGTGCAGCAATGGCCCCTTATTAGAAGAGGACTTAGCCTTAACCAATATTGCACTCGATTATATTGGCCGGGCTCAAGCCATTCTAAAATACGCTGCTGAAGTTGAAGGAATGAACCGAACAGAAGATGATTTAGTTTATAAAAGAGATGAAAGACAGTTTTATAATTTGCTCATTACAGAACTACCGAAAGGAAATTTTGCATTTACGATGGCTAAGCAATTAATCATTTCTTGTTATGAATTTTATTTATATACGGAATTATGTCATTCTGAAGATGAAACAATTTCAGCTATAGCCAACAAATCTCTGAAAGAAATACGCTATCATTTAGCGCATGCCAAAGAATGGAGCTATAGACTAGGAAAAGGCACACCATTAAGTAATGAAAAATTACAAGAAGCTTATGAAGATGTTTGGTCATTCACCAATGAATTATTTGACATGAATGAAGTTGATAAAGAATTGCTTGAATCAGGAGTTTCTGTTGATTTGAATTTGATCAAAAACAAATGGTTAGATTTAATCACATCCATTCTGCATGATTCTTCCATTACAATTCCAACTTCTAGTTATCAGCAAACGGGCAGTGCTCAGGGAATTCACACAGAGTACTTTGGCCATCTATTAACTGAAATGCAATACCTCCAACGTGCTTATCCTGACGCAACATGGTAACGACTACGACATATTCGAAGAATGAAATTTTAGCCTATTTAGCTGAAATTACTGATCCTGAAATCCCTGTGGTTTCTATACAAGAAATGGGTATACTACGAGATGTTATAATTCATGAAAATTCGATCAAAGTATTTATCACACCAACTTATTCGGGGTGCCCAGCTATGGGAATCATTGAACATGATATTGTGGAACTACTTCAAAATCTAGAATTTGAAGACATTCAAGTAATTACCACACTTACACCTGCATGGACTACAGATTGGATGAGTGATGCAACGAAAGAGAAATTAAGAAATTTTGGCATCGCTGCCCCATTGCATTCATCATGTATCAATTGGTTTCAACCAAAAAGCATTGAAGTGCCTTGTCCAAGATGCAATTCAACACATACATCCATCATCTCTCAGTTTGGCTCTACAGGCTGCAAGGCTTTATATAAATGTCAAGAATGTCAAGAACCTTTTGATTTTTTCAAATGCCATTAGAATTTAAATTTTTATCACTTCATAAAATAAACATATGCCAATTTATCACACCTTAGGAACCATACCTCCAAAAAGACATGTTGTAAGCAGACAACCTAATGGGAATTTATATCAAGAAGAACTTGTAGGCACTCAAGGCTTTGGTGGCATGTCTTCTTTGGTTTATCATCTATACCCTCCTACCCGAGTTAAACAAAAAGATAAGGCTTATTCGGTAGCTCCAAAAATTGCCATTGAAAACGGATTAGATGCTATGAGCTTTAATGGCTTTGATATTAAACCAGAAAAAGATTATATAAAAAGCAGAAAGACTTTATTTGTAAATGCTGCCATGCATATTGGATTAGCAGCCCCTATGCAATCTACCCCCTATTTCTATAAGAATGCGGACGCAGATGAACTCATTTTTATTCATCAAGGAAGCGGAAAGCTATTCACTATGTTTGGCGAATTAGATTTCAAATATGGCGACTATATAGTAATTCCTCGAGGAACAGTCTATCAAATTCATTTTGATACAAATGAAAATCGATTGTTGTATGTTGAGTCGTTTGATCCGATTTTTACACCAAGTCGTTATCGAAATGAATTTGGTCAAATGCTCGAACACTCTCCATTTTGTGAAAGAGATATTCAACGTCCGCACAATCTTAAAACTCATGATGAACAAGGTGAGTTTGATATTTTCATAAAGAAAAAAGGCATGATGTTTCCTTATGTGCATGCGAATCATCCTTTTGATGTAGCAGGTTGGGATGGGCATCATTACCCTTATACTTTTTCAATTTTCAATTTCGAACCCTTAACTGGTCGAATTCATATGCCACCGCCAATTCATCAAACATTTGAAAGTAAAAATTTTGTCATTTGTTCATTTGTACCAAGACTATATGACTATCACCCAGATGCTATTCCGGCGCCATATCATCATAGTAATATTGATAGTGATGAATTATTATATTATGTAGATGGCGACTTTATGAGTCGAAATAATATTGCCAAAGGTCAAATTACCTTGCACCCCGGAGGCATTCCACATGGTCCACACCCAGGTGCTATTGAAAGAAGTATTGGCAAAAAAGAAACCCATGAATTAGCCGTAATGATTGATCCATTTATGCCCGTAATGATTACCGAAGAAGCAGTAAAAATTGATGTGAAAGATTATTACAAATCATGGTTAGAAGAATTAGAAATTAATCACAATTAAATTATACAAGATATGAAAAACATCATCGGAAAAGAAGCCCCCATTTTTAGTGAAGAAGCAGTGGTCAACGGAAAAGAATTCGTCGAAAACTTTTCACTCACTCAGCATATTGGAAAAAAGAATGTAGTGTTTTTCTTCTATCCTATGGACTTTACTTTTGTTTGTCCAACTGAATTAATTGCATTTCAAGATAAATTAAAAGAATTCGAAGAAAAGGATACAGTTGTTGTTGCTTGCTCAACAGATTCGAAATACTCACATTGGGCTTGGCTGAATACAGAGAGAAATAAAGGTGGTATTAAAGGAGTAACTTATCCCATTGTGGCTGATCTATCGAAAACCATTGCTATTCAATATGGCGTATTAGCTGGAAATTACACATTTGTAGGAGACGAACTTTATTTTGAAGGAAATCCTGTAGCCTATCGAGGTTTATTTTTAATCGATAAAAATGGAATAGTAAGACATCAAGTAATAAATGATTTGCCTCTTGGAAGAAGCATAGACGAAACCCTTAGAATGGTAGATGCATTAAATTTTCATGAAGCCAACGGCGAAGTATGCCCAGCGAATTGGAATCAACATAAAGCTGGATTAAAAGCAACTGCTGAAGATATTGCCACTTATTTAGGAACACATTCAAATTAATAAAAATGAATACATCAAACTTAACACAAGTTGAAAACTACAATTACGGTATTGAAAAAATATTTCAAGAAGCTAAAGATTTTTTACCCATCAACGGAACCGATTATGTAGAATTATATGTGGGTAATGCCAAACAAGCTGCTCATTTTTACAAAACAGCCTTTGGCTTTCAGTCATTAGCCTATTGCGGATTAGAAACAGGTAATAAAGAATATTGCTCTTATGTTGTTGTTCAAGTCAAAATAAAATTAGTACTCACTACACCTTTTAACCCTGAGAGTGAAATTTCTGAACATATCCGTAAACATGGTGATGGCGTGAAAGTAATCGCACTTTGGGTAAATGATGCAAGAAAATCATATGAAGAAACAATCAGTCGAGGTGCTGTATCTGTAATGGAACCTACAGTATTTAGTGACGATCATGGAGAAGTCATCAAGTCAGGCATAAAAACTTATGGCGACACTGTTCATATTTTTGTTGAACGAAAAAATTACAATGGCATCTTTTTACCCGGATTTGAAAAATGGGAATCTGAATATAATCCAAGCAATATGGGTCTAAAATATATCGATCATATGGTTGGAAATGTAAGCCTTGGTGAAATGAATACATGGTCAGCATTTTATGCAGAAACCATGGGCTTTGCGAACTTAGTAACCTTTGATGATAAAGATATTTCTACCCAATATACAGCACTGATGAGTAAGGTAATGACCAACGGAAAT
>CAZSUF010000249.1:0-5894 GCA_964609875.1 uncultured Bifidobacterium sp. | reverse complement strand
TATTGCAAAGGGAGGTTATAGATTTCCAAGAACGTTTAAAGAATTATTTAAAAAGGCAGACGAATATGACAATATACTTATTGAAAAATTCGGCTGTACGCCAAGATTAGAAGAAAGTTAAAAATCAACACCCCATGAAAAAATATATATTGCTTAGTATGTTTATTTGGATGCATGCATTCGTTTTTGCTCAACAACCCATAGCTAACACAAAACATCCAGAGAGGGCAAACATCCTCAATGCGCTTAGAAAGCCAATAGAAAAAGAACTTCAACAGGAAGTAAAATTTGTAGTAGAAGATTTAAATATCGAAAACAATATGGCCTTTTTTCATGGTCAAGTAAAGAATAAACTAGGTAAGGATATTGATTTTACCAAGACTGTTTATAACAAAGAAATCAAAGAAGGATTTTTTGATGGAGACGGCACCACCGCTTTATTAAAGAAAGTAAAAGGCGTTTGGAAAGTGGTAACTTACGTAATTGGACCCACTGATGTGGCTTGGGCAGATTGGCCTGAAAAATACAAGGTGTCGAAAAAGTTGTGCGGATTACAAGAATAGCCTATCGGAAACTAAATCTTTTGGGCGGCAAGCGCGCTTTTCGTTACAAGTCCTCTTCCGAATCGGCTAGAGTGTATTTAATAAAATAATCATGGTAGAGCCTCTCGGAATGCGGGCTTTTCACTACAATCGCTGCCGCACTAATCGTTTCAAACAAATTACTTTTTCTTAATTTTCATACTTAAAATACGCACGTCTTCAGCAGGTCTGTTAGCTCCTTCACATGACACTTTTGAAATGGCATCTACCACTTCTTGTCCTTCTACACACTGACCATATACTGTGTATGCACCATCTAAATGCGGCGTACCTCCAATAGTTTTGTAATCCTTACGGGCTTGTTCACTATACTTCACGCCATTGCGCGCTTCCATGCCATCGAGATCTTTATCAGTAAAAATTTTTCCTACTACTACATAAAATTGACAACCACTCGAAGCTTTTTCAGGGTTATTATCTCTGGCTGCACATAAGGCCCCTTTCTTGTGATAATAGGTAGGCAATTGAAATTCTGCAGGTACTTTATATCCAATATCTCCATTCCCTAACATTTGTCCCTTCATGGCATTTTTGCTATCTGGGTCTCCACCTTGTATCATGAATTCTGGTATCACACGATGAAAAAGTAAGCTATCATAAAAACCATCCTTTACAAGCTTCAAAAAATTTTCGCTATGCTTAGGCACATCGGCAAATAATTCAAGTTTGAAGTTTCCCATGGTGGTTTTGACTTCAACAAATTTGTTCTTAGATTTTTTAGCTTCAGCTATTATTACCAAAGCAAACAAAGCAAGGAATAAGATAGATAGTTTCTTCATGAAAATAAAATTAGTTTTGACTAGAAGGTAAAAGTATGAAAAAAAAATAAACGGGCTATTGTTTTTAGCATGATGACATATACTTTTCTTTCAAAAACATCTCGCCTTCCTAGATAAGGCAACAACATAAAAAGTTGAATTATTTATTAACTTGCGTAATTAAATGATGCAATTTTCGATTTCAACAAAGCAAATTTATCTGATTACCCTTGTGTTGATGTTTGCCTTTATTGCAAGCTATGGACAAAACAAACTCAAAATTCATTATAAAATAGAGGATGGGCTTTTGTGTAATAAGGTATATGTGATTGCCCAAGACAGCAAAGGTTTCATGTGGCTTTCAACAGATAATGGCATTTGTCGATTTGATGGCCAAACCTTTAAGCGATTTAGTACATCTAATGGGTTACCGGATAATGATTTATATGGGATGGATATTGATAGCAAGGATAGGGTTTGGCTTTCTACATTTAACAGAAATCTATGTTTTATTCAAAATAACGAAGTACACACAAGGTTCAATGATACGAATCTAGCTAAATTTAAAGTAACAGATTATTTAACTTTTGAGTCAAAATTGCATACGAGTTTGTTAGTGAATGAACGAGGTAGAGGCGACAAATATTATTTGAATCAAGATGGCAAAATAGTTCAAACTCAATCTTTATTCAGCATCTTGAATCTGGGGGATTATTACATAAAGTACAGGACTAAGGAGTTGATACTTACAAATACTCATCATACTGTTTTAGATAGCTTGGATACTAACTTTTTAAAGAAACAACCTTACAAATTAGTACAAAGTGCATCAAATGAATTTATTTTATCAACAAGTACAGGAAACTATAAAGGAATTATACGAAGAAAAAAAATTGAGCTTACCCTAATTAACCAATTTGATTACTCTAAGCATAGGTTACTATATAAAGGGAATCAACTCTGGTCTATCAGTCAAAATAATATTTTATGTCCTTTGGATGCAAATTTTAATCTGTTACATAAAGATGAATTTAATTTAGGCAGTATAAAAGTGATGTGTTTTTTTGTGGATAGACAAGGCGGTTATTGGATTGGTACAGAAGGAGATGGAGCCTATTATATACCCAATACAACTATCAAATTATACGATCAGAGCAGTGGCATGGTATCCGAAAACACAACATTATCATATGCGAATCATGATGAGTTGTTTGTACTTTATACGAATGGTGTGATACAACAAATGAAGAATAATGCATTTGCAAATAAAAATATACATGTATCAAATTATTGCAAAGGTCGTATTAGCACATTATTTGTCAATGACGATTATATTGTTTGTGGAAGTGATCTTGGGGACTTATTTGTCTATTCCAGAAAGAACCATACTATACATTGTGAGCATAAGCTTGGAAGCATAAAGGATATTGAGGCTGATTGTGATAACAATATTTTTTTGGCGATGTCAAGCAGCGTTTGTAGTTATGATATAGCAAGAAACAAATTATGTCCAATTATCAAAAGCAGACAGACTTGTATAAAAAGAATAAATAATCAAATTGTACTTGCAGGAAGCGTAAATAAGATACAAGAAATTTATTATCCAATTCATGGAAATACGGACTCCATTAAATTGCTACATTCATTTACGTTAGAAAATACAACTATTTCTGATATTCAAAAGCAAGACTCAATTCTTGTCATTGCTACTGTAGAATCTGGAATCTATTTATATTCAAATTATCAATACCAGCACATTTCTACCAAGAATGGGTTAACAGATAATAATTGCAAAAGTGTGTTTATTGATCAAGCTCATAACATATGGGTATCTACAACAAGGGGAATTAATAAAATAAAGATTAAAAATTCTATTCATGATTTTTCTTTAGAAAAAATAACAACCTTTAATGGCCTTACAACAAATAATATTAATAGCATAAATCAAATAGGAAACTATTTTTATGCAGCAAGTTCAAAAGGGATACTTCAATTTCCAGAAAATATTTTATCAGCGGATAGTAATCACCCTGAAATTTATATTTCAGAAATTTCCATGAATAATAGAAATGTTCAAACAAATGTGCATGAACTTTTTGTTCCGCCAGATTCGAATAATGTAAAAATAGAAGTGTCAGGAATTGATTATAAAAGCTTTGGAAACATGAGATTCTTTTATCGTATCAAAGGACTATTTAGTGAATGGAAAGAATCCCCCTCGAAAATATTTACTCTTGAACGTTTGAAACCTAATCAATATACGTTAGAAGTTTATGCTTTAGGGTCAACAAATTTATGGAGTGTACATCCAGCGAAATTAAAAATTAATATACTCCCATATTGGTGGCAGCATATTTTATTTAAATGGTTAATTACATTATTTGGCATTTTGCTTATATACTTAATCACTAAGTTTTTTCTGAATAGACAATATCAAAAAAAGCTAACGGAAGAGGAACTTAAAAAACATATCACGGAAGTTGAATTGAAGGCGTTAAAAGCACAAATCAATCCCCACTTCATTTTTAATACCTTAAACGCAATTCAATATTTTATTCAGAATGATGAAAACGAAAAGGCAGATAATTATTTAAATAAAATGTCGAAGCTCATTCGAAGTACACTTAACTTTTCGAATGAAGCGTCGATTAATCTTTCAGATGAAATAGAATATATTCGAACCTATTTAGAATTAGAATCTCTACGTTTTGACGATGACTTTAGCTATACTCTTGAAAATTCAATTCCAACATCCCTCTTGAACACACAAATTCCCACCATGGTTCTCCAACCACATATAGAAAACGCCATTAGGCATGGGCTAAAACCTAAAAAGGGAGGATTAAAAAAATTAACTCTTCGATTTAGCGCAGACGAAAGTAATTTATATTGCGAGATTGAAGACAATGGAATTGGTCGAAAAAATTCAGCTGAATTAAATAAGAATAGTCAACTTATTCATACTTCACAAGGGGAATCATTATCAAATTCAAAATTAGAGATATTTAAAAAAATACGGAAAAAGGAAGTTAGCTTAGATATAATCGATCTATATAAAGATTCGCAAGCATCTGGCACTTTAGTTAAACTTAAAATACAATTATGAGTAAAGTAAAAACAATTTTAATCGATGACGAACCAATTTCTACTAAGCATTTAAAAGCCATGCTTGTAAAAAATTGTACTGACATTGAAATTATTGCCACAGCAAATAATATTGATGATGCTTTAGAAAAAATTTATACCTTAAAACCTGATCTGATATTTTTAGATATTGAACTTGGTGGAGAAAGCGGGTTCGATTTGCTGAAGAAATGTACAGTAAAAAAATTCGAAGTGATTTTTGTAACAGCACATAGTCAATTTGGCATAGATGCTGTAAAAGCGCATGCCTTAGATTATATACTTAAACCTATTAATAAAGTAGAGCTTTTGATGGCAGTGGAAAATGCTATTCAAATTATACACGAGAAGAAAGCTTCTGTTGAGAAGGGAACTACTGAGAAAACTCAAACAAGGCTGTCTTTGCCAACTATGGAAGGGCTACTCTTTATTGAAACAAATGAAATTGTTTTCATTGAATCTGAAGGAAGATATTCGAGATTCCATTTGAATAATAGTACCAAACTTTTAGTGTCAAAAAATTTAGGCGAATATGAAAAAGAATTAGAACATAAAGGTTTTGCTCGAATTCATCATAGCTATATTGTAAATTTATCTTATGTAGAAAAATATATCCGTGGTCGAGGCGGCTATGTTATTTTAAAGAATGGAAAATCCTTAGAAGTATCTAGTCGGAAGAAAGATGATTTTATAGGCAAGCTAGATTAATTGTACACACTTATTACATAGAACGACACAGATATTACATACTAAATTTTGCATTTCCCATGAAACCCTCTAAAAATAAGGGTTTCAAAGAATGATGGTTGAATCTTCTAATTTGTTAGGATAATTTATTAGTGTTTCATGCGTTTATTATCAAACATGATCAAATGCGGATTCCCCTTCTGTATATATTTTTTCTACTAGGCAGTTTTACAACACTATTTGGCCAAAATAACTCAGCTATCTTAGATCAATGTGAGGTATTTCCAATATCCAATTTAGCTGCAAGGGATACAAGCTTTATGGATTTGCAATTTCTTAAGGATAAATTAAAGGATAAAAGAATAGTCATGCTGGGCGAACAAAGCCATGGGGATGGAGCAACATTTGAGGCAAAAGTGAAGCTGATAAAATTTCTACATCAAGAGTTGGGTTTTGATTTGCTTTGCTTTGAAAGCGGATTATATGATAATTATTATGCGTACAATACTATTCAAGATCAAGATTATTTTAATAGTCCAATTAAAGAAAGTGTATTTGCGTTTTGGTCCGAAACTAAGGAATTTAAACCGCTCATTCAATACATTCATGCTCAAAAGAATCTAGCTAGTCCCTTAATCTTAGCGGGTTTTGATTGCCAGGAAGATTTTTATTTTAAAGAAAATTATTTTAATGATTTAAAAGCCAACTTGGCAACTACTTGGAA
>CAZSUF010000248.1:729-5963 GCA_964609875.1 uncultured Bifidobacterium sp. | reverse complement strand
AAGACACTGCTTTGCGAGACATTCAAGATTTAATTGAAAAAAGAATTTTGATAAAGAGTGAAAAAGGCGGTCGAAGTACAAATTATGAAATGAAAACAAATGAATTTTAATAAACCCCAACCATTAACAGCACCCACTCAAAAGGCGTGCTTTAATCTTCTTACAAACATTGAAAAGTAATAGAATCATCAATTTTTAAGTTAATGAAGTTTTCATAATCTCGCACTTCCGGTAACTGCAAACCGGTATAAGAGATGTGTTGCTCTTTAGTAAACCTTGAGGAATATTGAAGAGCAAAAAAAGACCATCTTTCGATGGCCTTTGTATGAAAATAATTAATTTGTTAGATTCTAAAGTGAGCGAAAGCTTTATTAGCTTCAGCCATACGGTGTGTATCATCTTTTTTCTTCACTGCATTTCCTTCACCTTTAGCTGCTGCCATGATCTCATTAGCTAATTTATCAGCCATAGTACGACCATTACGATCACGTGAATAGCGAATCAACCATTTGATAGTTAAAGAGATTTTTCTATCGGGTCTAACTTCAGAAGGAATTTGGAAAGTAGCACCACCAATACGACGGCTTCTTACTTCCACTGCAGGAGCTACATTAGCCATGGCACGCTTCCACATGTCATAACCTGGTTCGCTAGTGCTTTTTTCAACTTTCTCTAAGGCATCGTAAAATATACGTAATGCGATACTTTTTTTTCCGTCCCACATCATGCAGTTAACGAATCTAGTCACCAATATGTCTCCGAATTTTGGATCTGGTGCTAATGGAATTTTTTTGGCTTGCGCTTTTCTCATTGTGTAATTTTTAGAGAAGATGTGCTGTCAGGTTCTTCAAGTTTTACCACTTTACTCTGACATCAATCTTTATGATGAATTAAATTAAGCTTTTTTTACTTTTTCGCGTTTTGTACCGTATTTACTTCTACTTTGTTTACGATCTTTCACACCCGCAGTATCAAGGCTACCACGAACAATATGATAACGTACCCCTGGTAAATCTTTCACACGACCACCACGAATAAGAACGATAGAGTGCTCTTGTAAGTTGTGACCTTCTCCAGGAATGTAAGCGATAACCTCAATTTTGTTGGTTAAACGAACTTTAGCTACTTTACGAAGAGCTGAATTCGGCTTTTTAGGTGTGGTTGTATATACACGGGTACATACGCCACGACGTTGCGGACAAGCGTCCAAAGCACGTGATTTAGACTTAGCACGAATAATAGTTCTTCCTTTTCTAACGAGTTGTTGTATTGTAGGCATGTTTAACCTTTATTTTTAGGACGGCAAAAGTAATTTCTTTTTTTCTGATAAACAAAATAATTTCTTAGTTTATATTGTATTCATCAAAATAATTCCGATTGGAATTTTGTAACAGACCAATTTTTCGTACCTCAAATTGTTCTTAACAAAATAACCATCGTCATAAACCACTGTATGATTTGGTCTGCGACACAAATCACATGGGTATAATATTGAACTATGAAACTTTGAAAACGAATGCCCTAGCCCCGATAGTAGCGGAAATCCCGTCTCGTTCTTCAAAACGAGACGGATTGCAGCGGATAGCGGGAATAGCTTCTAAAAAAAAATTAATTCTTGACGATTGATAATTTTTGAATTTGGGCTGGATTTTTAATATTATAAAAGGCAATCCCGTCTGAAAGCATGCAAACCATGGTGGTGTCCATAGGAATGACATCTTTAAAATTTTCGCTAGTTTCGATGGATAATTCCTTTAAATTATAAGGATTTTTGACTGAAAAAGACCTCAAACCAACGCCTTGATCACACACATATAAAACAGTGTCTTTTAGGCCTAAGCCAAATGGGCTGGTTAAGTTGAGCGAGGAAATAAAAACGGGATATCGAATATTTCGAATATCATACACTTGCAGCTGATTGATAGTTGATCGACATCGATTGCCTCCATGAATGGTAAGAAAAGCAATACTATCATTGACCACCACAGGGTCGCAACCTGTTAAATGCTGCACATAACTTTCTTCGACTGGATGGGTAGGATTATCAAGGGTATATAAATACATGCCTGATGTTGAAGCAATAAATAGTTTATTTTTATATGGGAAAAGGGCTTCAATGCCACGGCCAATTTCTGTTTTGTTTTTAAACACTGGAGCTTGCCCATTGCTAATATCAAAAACACCTAAAGTAGTTCCATCAACTGTATATAAATAGTTGCCAACAATTGTAAATCTTGCTAAAGAACCACCTTGTCCTGTGATGTCGCCTCCATTTGAAATTCCTGAAGAACTATCTTTAGAGCAAGCTGACCAAATTATAGCGAGAGCTAATATATAAAATAAATGTTTCATTAACGTTTGCATTTAGGGTTTTCTAATAGTTGTTCGTTCCAATCAATAATTAAACCTTTTGAAGGATCTGCACATTCGAAATATACGCCTTCATGAGGTGGCATCAGTTGATTTGTTTCAGGGAAAACGTTTTCAATTCTTGAGGTTACACTGAGTTGAGTAAGGTTGCTTATGTTTACTGCAATGAGGTCGCGAAAATTATCTGTATATAAAATATCATTCTTTACAGAAATTTCGCTACAGCCTGGGATATTGATAAATCCTGTTTTTTGTGGTGAAGCGGGATTGGTACTATTGATTATATGAATGCCTTTGCCCGTTTCCATTTGAAAGGTTAGGTTTTTGTATTGATAAATTTTGCCAGCATGTACAATGGGCTGAGGTGAGTCGAATGTAATGACATGGCTGCTTGACGGATCAATATACACTGGGGCATAACCAAGAATTGTTTTAGTAGATTTTTGGGTGCAGGCTACCCAGAAAAAAAGACACAAGGTAACAATGAGTGTAAAAAAGGCAGTGAAGTTTTTGGATTGAATTTTCATAAAAGGCATAAATTTTGTGAGAGTTCGACGGTACACTTTCAGAAAGACGAACGATTATTTAGATTTGTGAGGGCTGTTTTTAATTATTTCGTAAAGTGAAAATAGAATTATTTTTGCATTTAACTTCGAATGAATATCTCCTCAATAACGATTTATTCAAGAATCGAGTTGTCCTTTGTAATAGCAAAATCCTTATTTTCGTAAATTGAATGTTCAAGGAATCGCTTCATTTTGCTCGATAAAGTCATTCAATATTGTATTATGAAAAAGCTACTACTACCTTCTCTCTATCAGAGATATTTATTTATTTTGATGATCTTTTGTTTGCCTACTATTACTCAGGCACAAACATTAATAGCTGGTTGGGATTTTCAAACAACAAGTAACGGCGGAACCTTGATAGCTGCTGCACCTAGCACTGCTACTACTTTGAATGCTAATTTTGGATCAGGGGCAATTTATTTAAATGGAAGCAATGGCTCAAGCTTTTGGTGGAACAACTCTTAATAATGGGACTGGATTTTCGACGAATACAAGTTTAGGTGCATTGGCCTTGGTGAATAGCAGCGCCAATAATAAAAAATTAGTTTTTGCATTTAGTATGTTAGGGTATACTGATTTAGTGGTGAGTTATGCTACGCAAAAAACAAGCACAGGATTTAATAGCCAAGTATGGGAGTATAGTTTGAATGGAACAAGTTGGACTAGCCTTCAAACAATAAGTACGATGACAACCTCATTTGCTACACAAACATTGAATACAATTACGGCTTTGAATAATCAAGGGAATGTATTCTTAAGACTCACCGTGAGTGGGGCCACGGCATCCAATGGAAATAATCGAATAGATAATGTTCAGTTTAATGCAACACCTGTAGCACTAACACCTGTTGTAACAAGTAATTCTTCTACAGGAACTGTAGGGATACCTTTTAATTATTCGATTTCAGCCACTAATACGCCAACAAGTTATACTGCAACGGGATTGCCTGCAGGATTAAGTTTAGTATCAAACACTGGGGTAATTTCTGGCACACCTCAAGCATCTTTCTCAGGAACAATTTCACTTAGTGCTACGAATGGTTCTGGTACGGGAAATGGAAGTTTAGCCTTGACAATAAATCCAGGTACTCAAACCATTACTTTTGGAGCATTGTCTAATATGACCTATGGCGATGGGGCTATTAATTTATCAGCCACATCAAGCGCGGGTTTGCCAATTACGTATACAAGCTCAAATACAAATGTGGCTACTATTTCTGGAAATGTAATGACTATAGTTGGTCCTGGAAATGTATCTATAACTGCCTCTCAAAGTGGAAATGCAAATTACAATGCGGCTACCAATGTAGCACAATCATTTTCGGTGGCACCCAAAAATTTACTTGTTTCAGGCATTACGGTTACACCCAAAATGTATGATGGAACCAATGTGGCTAATTTAGACTTTAGTGGAGCAAGTTTAGTAAGTTTAGTGGGAAATGATGTGGTCAATTTTATTGGAAGTGGCACTTATTTGAGTATCAATGTGGGCACTGGAATACAAGTAAATCCGGTGCTTAGTTTGACAGGTGCAGATAATTACAAATACACTTTAACGACGCCTAGTTTGACTGGTGATATTTTACTTGCGACCCAAACTATTGTTTTTAATACATTACCTATAGTTAATCTTGGAACAGCCCCTTTTGCTTTAAGTGCAACAGGCGGAAATTCTGGTAATCCTATTGTATTTACAAGTGATAATACTTCGGTGATAAGCATTTCTGGAAATATTGCCACCGTGAACGGGACAGGGATAGCTAATATCACAGCCTTTCAAGCTGGGAATTCGAATTATTCGGCGGCTGCTAATGTAGTTCAAAGTCAATCTGTAATTAATCAAACATTGTTAGCAGGATGGGATTTTCAAACCACTTCAACTGGAGGAACAGTTGCCATGGCATCGCCAAATTGTCCGACAGTTTTTCAATCGAATTTTGGAAATGGTATTTTATATTTAAATGGAACCAATGGATCAAGTAGCTGGGTAACTGCTTCTACGAATAATCAATTAACTGCATTCAATGGCACTACAATAAATGCAGAGGCAGGCTTTTCTACCAATCCAATTTTAGGTGCCTTAGCCTTAGTGAATCAATCGGCTAATGGACAGTCTATCGTATTTAAATTTAGTATGCTAGGGTATACAAATTTATCTGTTTCTTATGCCACACAGAAGTCCGCGACTGGCTTTGATTCGCAACTTTGGGAGTATAGTGTAAATGGTACAAGTTGGAATAGTGTACAAACAGTTACCCCCATACCAACATCGTTTGGAGCACAATCATTAAATAT
>CAZSUF010000248.1:0-719 GCA_964609875.1 uncultured Bifidobacterium sp. | reverse complement strand
AGACAATGCTACGAATGCCTATTTAAGAGTTACTTTCAATGGGGCCTTAAGTTCAAATGCCAATAATAGAATTGATAACGTGCAATTAAAAGCAAGTTCAACTATACCATGTTCTCTATCTGTGAGTGCTATCTCAACGCCAATTGCTTGTTTTGGAGGAAATAGTACCTTGACAGCAAGTGCCATGAACGGCACGGCTCCTTATTTGTATCACGTAAACGGTGGAGCTAATCAGAGTTCAAATGTATTTTCAGGTTTATCAGCAAACACCTATATTGTTCAAGTGAGTGATGCAAACTACTGCATCGCCACTACTACATTGACTATCACTGAGCCTGCACAAATTCAAGTTGCTGCAACAGCTATCAATGGATGCAATGGGGTGCCGGTTAATTTAGAAGGAAGTCCATTAGGAGGAACGTTTAGTTTGGCAAATCCTTATTCTGGACCTTCAACAACGTATACGTATACTTATACGGATAATACGGGATGTACAGTTACATCAGCACCTGCCACAATAACAATGAGTGCCTGCACCATAGTGAATCTTAGATTATTCATACAAGGATATTATACGGGAAGCAGTACGATGGCGCCTGTGTTAATGAATCAAGGAGTAGGCAATGACATGAATAATGTAGATGATATTATAGTTGAATTACATGATGTGACTTCATTTGCTTTGGTTGCCAGCACCACGGCTATGTTAAAAACAAATG
>CAZSUF010000247.1:4285-6015 GCA_964609875.1 uncultured Bifidobacterium sp. | reverse complement strand
AATAGAACTTATACTAAAGAATGGTATTTACATAAGGTAAAACGTATTCAGGAGATCATTCCGGGTTGTGGGTTAAGTACTGATATTATTACAGGATTTTGTACAGAAACAGAAGAAGATCATCGTGAGACTTTAGATGTCTTTTCAATTTGTCGATTTGATTTTGCCTATATGTATGAATACAGTGAAAGGCCAGGTACCTTAGCGGCTAGAAGATACGCTGACGATGTGCCTGCTGAAGATAAAAAACGAAGACTAGCCGAAATCATTGAATTGCAAAGAAAAATTAGTCACGAAAGTAACTTAGCCGATGTAGGCAAGGTGTTTGATATTTTGGTTGAAGGCCCTTCTAAAAAGAACAAAGAAGATCATTGTGGTCGAAATGACAAAAACAAAATGGTTATTTTCCCAAAAGGCAGTACACAAAAATGTGATTATGTGAAGGTGAAAATTTTGTCTTGTACTTCAGGAACACTTCTTGGAGAAATTGTAGAATAGACTACAAAATCTGAATGCTATCTTCAAGGTGCAGCGCATCCATAATATATTGTATCGATTTAGGATTGGGTTCTAAAGAGAATTGGCTAATATCATCCATAATAAGGTTGAGTTGCATGGCTTCGTCTCTAAGAGTTTGTTGTGTATTTAAGGCTTTGTTGATGCTACGGCTGAGGTCTGGGGTTGTTTCGTTGAAGATGTACAATAATAAGTCGTTGTTTGTAAATTTGTGCATTTTGTAAATTTTTAATTCATTGATACTTAAACGCAGGATATTCATTTTAATTATAAATTGTTTTCCTTATTAACAATTCATTGACAAACGGACATGTCGATTGATGAAAAATCTTCTACGTGTAGAAAATTATTTTCTGAATGTAAGACATAACATTTTGTAGAAATTCCAGATTTTACATGCTAAGTATACCCCGGTAAAGAAGAAAACGAGCACAATGAATTATACTTGTTAAGCAAGTCAATAAGTAGGACCCTCTGAAATTTAAGTATGACTTTGCATTTTTTGATAGCAAAGCAGAATCATGATGCTAGATATACATCATCTTTGGCTAGTCAACTAAGGAAATTGTAAGTTTATACTTTCGGTTCAGTTTTCCCGAAAATATCACCCATGTTTTTTTCTGCATTGCCCATAAAATCTTTCAAGCTTGCCATGCCTTTTTCTTGGAGTTCAGTCATGTAAGATTTTACAGTTTCGGTTGCTTTTTCAGCTTCATCTTTTAAATTATTTGCTTGATCCTTCAGTTTGGTCATTAATTCTTCCTGTTCTTCAGGTGTCATGCTTTGGTATTTCATGATAGCGGCTCCAGCGGCTGCACCAAGTAAAAAAGTAGCGATGTGTTTTGCGTTTACACTCATGGTAATTTTATTTTTGTGAATTATCTGTAATTATAAATTTTCATAGGGTCAAATAAGGAAGCGGGTATTACAGAATTAATGACGATTTTATTAACCAAGGTCGTTCCCATAGTGGACATGTTTTTTTTAGATATCACAATCCCTTCTTTCAATTTTTCATATTGTTCGTATTGAATGGAAGACTCATATTCGGTGCCAATTTTTATTCTTTGAGAAATCAACATGGTTTTGCTATCCATATAAATATATTCAGCCTTCCCTGAAGGATATCGCATCATGAACTTATAATATTCATTGTCACCGATATATTCTAAAGGCAGTAAATTACTTGAAAATATAGAAGCAGACTCCCAAAA
>CAZSUF010000247.1:0-4173 GCA_964609875.1 uncultured Bifidobacterium sp. | reverse complement strand
TTGCATAGTTACAAATTCTGTTTCTCCCATCTTGACTACTTTCTCATCCGTATCAGGAAGCATTTTCCAGCCTTCCTTTTCGAGTAGGAGAACAAAGTATTTCATTTCTTTTGCACTTGCATCTCTTCCATTGAAGGTAATATCTTGTCTGAGTGATTTATTCTTGATTATTTGCTTATTCAGTCTGATTGTTTCGCCTTCATTGGAAATTGTCGATTGTATTTGAATCGACTTAATTGCAGCCCAATTTTTTTCGCCACCAATACTGTCGATATGTTGTCGAATTAAATCTTCTTTTGATTGTGCCCATGACTCGCTGTGCAATAGTAATAGACTTAAAACAATACAGATTAAAAATCTCATAAAGTAAAAATACGTTATAATCTCTGACTGAATTGTTTTACCGCCTGATTTTTCCAAGTTGAAAAATCGCCAGCAATAATGTGTTTCCTTGCCTCATCTACCAGGTATAAATAAAATGATAAATTTTGGATACTTGCCAATTCTAATCCTAGCAATTCTTGCACTGAAAACAAATGTCTGAGATAGGCTTTGGAATAATTGGTGCTTGCAAAATTACTCAAGCCAGGATCTATACAAGAAAAGTCATCTTCCCATTTTTTATTTTTGATATTGATAATGCCTTGTGTGGTGAATATCATGCCGTTTCTTCCATTTCTTGTGGGCATTACACAATCAAACATATCTACACCTAAAGCTATATTTTCTAAGATATTGGCTGGTGTACCTACGCCCATTAAATATCTTGGTTTGTCTGTCGGTAAAATATCACACACTAATTCACACATTTCATACATCATTTCTGCAGGTTCACCAACGCTTAGTCCGCCTATAGCATGACCATCGCATTCCATGGACGCAATAAATTCGGCACTTTCTTTTCTTAAATCGGCATAGGTACTTCCTTGTACAATGGGAAATAAACTCTGTTGATGTCCATATAAAGGCTCAGATTCGTTTTTGTGTTTTACACAACGGGCTAACCATCTGTGGGTGAGTTGCATAGATTTTTTAGCATACTCATAATCACAAGGGTAGGGCGTACATTCATCAAAGGCCATAATAATGTCTGCACCAATACTACGTTGAATATCCATAACACCTTCTGGGGTGAACATCATTTTTCTACCATCAATATGAGAACGAAATTCAGCACCTTCTTCTTTTATTTTTCTAATTTCACTCAGACTAAACACTTGAAACCCACCACTATCAGTCAGTATGGGTTTGTCCCAATTCATAAATTTATGGAGTCCACCTGCTTTTTCAAGAATGTCTGTACCTGGCCTTAAATACAAATGATAGGTGTTGCCTAAGATGATTCGGGCTTTGATGTCGTTTTTCAATTGTTCTTGATTAACTCCTTTTACAGTACCAATAGTGCCACCAGGCATAAATACAGGGGTTTCGATCTCTCCATGGTCTGTTTTTACGATGCCTGCTCTGGCTTTTGAATGTTTATCTTTTGCTATTTGTTGAAATTCCATGTTTACTGCTTATTTTTGAACGCTATGCCAATGCTACCTGATTACGTCTTTTTTTCTATTCTTGCTTTTTTTACGTTCTTACAATTATTTTATTATTTGTTTTTTTTTAGTCGTCTTGCATTGTACAAGAACAAAAAATATCCACTCGAAAAACCACAAAAACCTGTTTCAATTATAGTTTGTGCTTTTAACGAGGAGGCAAATCTAACAAAAAATCTTCCTTTATGGCTAGATCAACAATATCATAAAAATGGAGAGCCTTTTTTTGAGGTGGTAGTAGTGAATGATAATTCGCAGGATGATACCTTTTACTTACTAAATCGCATGCATGAGCAATATCCGCATTTGCATGTGGTGAATTTAACGCAAGAAGCCAAATTAATTTCAGGGAAGAAATTTCCTTTATCAATGGGGATTAAATCGGCGCGATTTGAAAGACTTTTACTAACTGACGCAGATTGTGTGCCTACAAGTGAGTTTTGGTTGGCTAATATGGTTGCAGGTTTTAGTGATTCCAAAAAAATAGTCTTAGGTTATAGTCCTTACGAAAAGCACGAAGGTTGGTTGAATAAAGTAATACGATTTGAAACCTTGCATGCAGCGATTCAGTATTTATCTTATGCCTTAGCTGGTTTACCTTATATGGGTGTTGGTCGGAATATGGCTTATGAAAAGCATTTATTTAATCAGAATAAAGGATTCTCTTCGCATCATCATATACTATCTGGAGATGATGATTTATTTATTAATCAAGTTGCCAACAGCAAGAATACAACTATATCGATTGCGCCAGAAGGAATGACTTATTCTGAACCTAAGAAAACAACGGAAGAATGGCATTATCAAAAGAAGCGCCATTTAAGTACTGGGCGTTATTATAAAATGAAGCACCAAGTTTTATTAGGGTTGTATGCCATGAGTCATTTTGGATTTTGGCTGACTTTGATTGCTTGTTTAGTATTTCACAAATTAATCATTTGGACGGCTGTATGTTTTGCAGTACGTTGGATTGTGCAAGGCATTGTGTTTCGGGCTTCGTTCAAAAAATTGCAAAGTCCCGATTTGGTGCCTTATATCTGGGTGTTTGATATTTGGTTATTATTTTATCATCTTCGCAGTATTCCTTCTATCTTTTTTAAAAATAATATTCATTGGAAATAATTCAACAATATTTTGCCGATTTTACCCCTGAACAATTGCATCAGTTTGAGCAGCTCGATCCTTTATATAAAGAATGGAATGCGCAAATTAATGTCATTTCGAGAAAGGATATTGATAGCTTGTATCTAAGACATGTTTTACATTCATTAGCGATTGCAGCCATCTTTGAATTTCAAGCTGGACAGCGTGTACTTGATATTGGCACAGGTGGCGGTTTTCCTGGAATTCCTTTAGCGATTTTGTTTCCTGAAGTAGAATTTGTGTTAGCAGATAGTATTCGTAAGAAGCTCAAAGTAGTTGAAGAAGTGGTGAGTGCCTTAGGTTTAAAAAATGTAACTACACATTGGGGCAGGGTAGAAGATATACCACAAAAGAATAGCTTTGATTTTGCGGTGAGTCGAGCAGTTGCTCCCTTGGGCGATTTGTGGCGATGGGCTAGTCCTTTGATACGTAAGGCAAGTCAAGCCGAATTTTCAAATGGATTAATTTGTTTGAAAGGAGGCGATTTGCATGAGGAAATTTCAGCGAGTGGATGCAGACCTATGATGTGGCATTTATATGATATTTTTCGTGAAGATATTTTTAAAGAAAAATTCATGCTGTATGTAAAAAGATAATGAAGGGTAAGCATCCAAATAATTCAGGTGAAACTGAAATTTCATTTGGATGACTACACTCAAGGTGAAACGGGATTTGCAGCAGCGATTGCAGTGGAAAGCCCGCATTACGCGCCTCGCGTGAGAGGACTTGGAACGAAAAGCGCGCCTGCTGCCCAAAAAAAATAAAATAATATAATTCAATAATACAAACATGTTAAAAGTCGTACTCAAAACAAGAATTAGTGATCGAATTGCCAAAGGGCATCCGTTGATTTATAACAATGAAATTCATGAAACCGATAAGCGGGCTAAGGCTGGCGATATTGTAGATGTATTTAATACCAAAGGAAATTTTATTGGTCGAGGGTATTATAATCCAGCTTCACAAATTCAAGTTCGTTTGTTGACGCGTAATGTGCAAGAAGAGATTAATGATGAATTTTTTTATAATAAAATTCTATCATGTTGGCATTATAAAAAACAATTGGGCTACGAAGAAAATTGTAGACTCGTATTTGGTGAAGCTGATGGATTACCTTCGTTGATTATTGATAAATTCAATGATTATTTTGTGTTGCAGACGATGTCGTTAGGGATGGATTTATGGAAAGATGCGATTGTAAATGCCTTGAATAAAATATTTACACCCAAAGGAATTTATGAAAGAAATGATGTGCCGGTGCGCGAACTTGAAGGCTTGGAACAAAAGAAAGGATTTTTATCAGCACCTTTTCCTACAGAGATTGTGATTAATGAAAATGGGTTGAAGTTTATAGTAGACATTGAGAAAGGACAAAAAACAGGTTACTTTTTAGATCAACAAGATAATCGAAGAGAAATTCAGCATATTGTAAAAGGTGCTGATGTACTCGAAGCCTTTTGTTATACAGGTACTTTTAGCGCCC
>CAZSUF010000246.1:0-6020 GCA_964609875.1 uncultured Bifidobacterium sp. | reverse complement strand
GTGGGTGTGGATGTGGTAACTTTAGATAGTGCGCATGGCCATTCGAAGGGTGTGCTTGATACCTTAAGAAAAATAAAGAAATTCAATAAAGATATACAAGTGATTGCAGGCAATGTAGCTACAGGTGATGGTGCTAAAGCTTTGGTGGCAGCAGGGGCCGATGCGGTGAAGGTGGGCGTAGGTCCAGGTTCAATTTGCACCACACGTATTGTGACTGGAGCCGGTGCCCCACAATTGACTGCTATTATGGATGCATGTGAAGCTTTGAAAAAGACAGGTGTGCCAGTGGTTGCAGATGGAGGAATTAGATATACAGGTGATTTAGTAAAAGCCTTGGTGGCAGGTGCTTCGTCGGTGATGGCAGGTTCTGTATTTGCTGGTGTAGAAGAGAGCCCTGGAGAAACGATTATTTTTGAAGGAAGAAAATTTAAATCTTATCGTGGCATGGGAAGTATAGAGGCTATGCAAGAAGGTAGCAAGGATAGATATTTTCAGGATGTAGAAGATGATATTAAGAAATTAGTTCCAGAAGGCATTGTAGGTAGAGTGCCTTATAAAGGCACTTTGAATGAAGTGGTTCATCAGTTTATTGGAGGATTGCGCGCAGGAATGGGTTATTGTGGGGCAAAAGATATCAAAGCCTTACAACAAGCTAAATTTGTTCGAATCACCAATGCGGGCATGCGCGAAAGTCATGCTCATGATGTGGTGGTGACCAAGGAATCTCCTAATTATTCTCGTTAATACACTAGAGATTCTTTTGTAGCATCGAAGAATTTTGCAGAAAGAAAAAATATTATGAAGTCAATTAACAGGTATATCGTTTTAGGGATAGTCATGGTATTGAGTATTGTATCTGTACCTAAATTAAGTAAAGCGCAAGATTCATGTGCCCTAAAAATTAGTTTGCTTACATGTGGGGTTGGAGAAGAATTGTATGCTAGTTACGGTCATTCGGCCATACGGATTCAGGATAAGTGCAAGGGCACTGATATTGTATATAATTATGGCACCTTCAATTTTGGAGATCCTGATTTTTATTCAAAATTTACTAGAGGAAAATTGCCTTATTACCTGAATGATGAAAATTTTCTAGGATTCATTCAGACTTATGTTCAAGAGGGCAGAAGTATCAGTGAGCAAGTACTGAAATTAAATCAAACGGAGTCCAATGCGATTCGAACATTTTTGGAAGAAAATTTGAAGGAAGAAAATAAGTATTATCGGTATGATTTTTTATTTGATAATTGTTCCCCAAGTATTCGCGATGGGGTATCTAAAATATTTGGAGATAAGATCGAGTGGGGGCATATCATGGCAAATGATAGTGTAAGTTTTAGAACTATACTGAATCATTATGAAAGAAATTTGCATTGGGAAAGATTCGGTATCAATTTGTTGATGAGTAAACAGGTAGATGATAAAATGAAAAGCGAGCAAGCCATGTTTTTGCCTGATTATCTCGCCAAAGGATTTGATAAGGCAACATTGAATGGAAATAAGCTTGTGTCAGAAACAAAAGAAATCCTAGTTCGTCAACAGGAAATTAAAGACAGATTGAACGAACCCAAATTGTATTTGTGGTTACTACTGGGCTTGTTTTTTTTACTTTCTCAAATCAAAAAAATAAAACCCTTTTTGATGTATGTGGATGTGCTTTTATTTTTATTATTAGGGCTGTTAGGATGTTTAATGTTGTTTATGTGGTTTGGTACAGAGCATAAGGTTTGTACTTGGAATCGAAATCTATTATGGGCATTCCCGTTCCATGTTGTTTTTGCAGCCTTGATTCCAAAGGGTTCGGATAAAGTAAAGAATTACGCGAAATATGCTTCATGGCTATTGATTTTGGCTGTAATTTCAAATTTAATGGCAGATCAAAAATACATGGCAGAAATATTTCCTTTACTTATCTTGATCTATTTGAGATTAGGAAATTATTCAAAGCAAGTTAAGTACCTTGCCTTTTCTAAATAGGGAATACAATGTATAATGAATTAAGTGAGCCAAGATTTTCAGGAACCTTTTATCATAGAAGTGGGCAAGGATTTCCTGTGTTTTTAGTACATGGTTTTGGGGAAGATAGCCGAATTTGGGAAAATCAAATGAAACTCGGTGAGAAATATACATTATACAGACCTGATTTGCCTGGAAGTGGTAATTCTGAATTATTAAATGCTACAACAAGTATAGATGAATTGGCAGAATGGCTTTTGGCTATTCTTGATCAAGAAGGCTTAGACCAGGTGATTATGTTAGGTCATTCTATGGGTGGCTATATTACCTTGGCATTTGCGAACCTTTTTCCTGAAAGACTCAAGGCGTTTGGGTTATTACATTCGACTGCCTTTGCTGATGATGAGGCCAAAATCGAGAATCGAAGAAAGTCGATTAAACTCATTGAAAATAATGGGAAAGATGTTTTTTTAAAAGCAATGATCCCCAACTTATATAGTGAGCAGTCCAGAAAATTAATTCCAGAAATAATTCAGTCGCACCTGGCCATGAGCCTTAATCTTGAATCAAAAGTACTTATTGCCTATTATCAGGCCATGATACTTCGTCTTGATAGAAGTAAAACTCTTGAGAATACGAAATTGCCAGTTTTATTCGTTATAGGTGAAGACGATCAGGTAATACCACTAGCTCAATCCTTAAAACAATGTCATTTGCCAGCTGTGAGTAAAGTGAAAATTTTTAAGGGAATTGGGCATACCAGTATGAATGAATGTCCAGATGAATTGAATGAGAGTCTAATAAATTTTTGTGATGAGGTTTTAAACACTAAAATAGCTTAATTTTACCCGATGTTACGTCCTATACTGATTACGATTTTCTTGTTAGGTTTTTTACCTGCAAGATCCTCTCATATAGTAGGGGGAGATATCAGTTACACTTGTCTTGGCGGAAGTACTTATGAGTTCACCGTCAGTATTTATCGTGATTGTTTGCCTCCTTCTCAAGGTGGAGGAAATACATCAGCCTTACTTGCAGATGATCCGGCCTATTTGACAATTTATAATGGAACTTCATTTTACTCATTTGATTCTGTTTTTGCTGCAAGTTCTTTTACTATTCCTGTTGATTTTACCAATGAGTGTATCAATAATCCACCTGCAACTTGTATCAATAGACTACAGTTTAAATTAATTAAAAACTTACCCCCAAGCAGTCAGCCTTATACCATGATATATCAGCGTTGTTGCAGAAATGAAACAATCAATAATATTATTACACCGGGTACAACTGGTGCCACCTATTCATGTGTAATACCTCCAAGTAATATTGTTTGTAATAGCAGTGCTGTTTTTAATAAATATCCTCCACAAATTATTTGTATTAATAATCCGTTTGTATACGATCATTCTGCTACGGACCCCGATGGAGATTCATTAAGCTATGAACTTTGTAATGCCTTTAAAGGTGCTGATCCTTCGCAACCTAAACCCATTTTAATTGGTGGCAGCATACCGTCGTTTGGTACAGTAAATTATCGTTCTCCTTTTACTTCATTAATTCCGATGGGAGGAAATCCAACTTTAGCCATTAATCCTAAAACAGGTTTGATTACTGGAACACCCAATATACAAGGGCGTTTTGTAGTAAATGTTTGTTGTTCTGAGTGGCGTAACGGAGTAAAAATTAATACTGAATCTAGGGAATTTCAATTCGTTGTTACCAATTGCTCTAAAGCGGTTATTGCAAATATTCCTCAATATTCAGAAGAACCCAATACTTATATTGTGAGTTGCAAATCATACAAGGTTGATTTTGTGAATCAGAGTTCTGGTGGATTTAGATATTTTTGGGATTTTGGCGTGATCGGAATAGGCACAGATACTTCATCAGATTTTCAACCTACTTATACTTACCCAGATACCGGAACTTATGTTGTAAAATTGGTTGTAAATGCCGGATCAACTTGTCCAGATAGCATCACTAGGCTTGTTAAAGTATATCCTGATTTTAAAGCAGATTTCGACTACAAAGGATTGCTTTGCCCAGAAGCCGAAATCTCATTTTTTGATAAATCAACATCAACGGTCAATAATATTAATTTTTGGAATTGGAACTTTGATGATGGAGGTACAAGTGTGCTGCAAAATCCGACTCACACTTTTGCCAATGTGTCTAAAAATTATCAAGTGACTATGATTTCGGGAAATCAATTTGGTTGCAGAGATACAGCAAAATTAACGCTGCCCATTCCTGATGTTAATGTGTTTGCCGGAAATGATACGATCATTGTTAAGAATACGCCGATAGTCCTAAATGGCACGGGTGCACAAGATTATACTTGGTCGCCACCTGATTTCTTAAGCAATACAAATACCTTTAATCCCGTAGCTGTTTTTTCTGATACAGGAAAATACGTATACTATTTACAAGGAATTACTTCAAATAAATGTATTGGAAATGATACCCTTGTAATTACTGTTGCAAATGGACCCTATTTAACGGTGCCAAATGCCTTTTCTCCAAATGGCGATGGTACCAATGATTTTTTTAAAATTCTTGCAGCAGGATATAAACGTTTAAATTCTTTTAAAGTGTATGATCGATGGGGAAAGCAAGTGTTTTCTACCCTTGATTTTAGAAAAGGATGGGATGGATATTTGAATGACAGACTATGTGAAATAGGGACTTATTTTTGGATAATTACTGCCACAGATATGAATGGGAAATCTGTTTCAGTAAAAGGGGATGTTACATTATTAAGATAAAGGAAAAGTATGAGTAAACATGCAATAATTACCGGAGCAACATCCGGGATTGGAAAAAGTACAGCGTTGTTATTTGCAAAAAACAATTGGAATTTAATTTTAACAGGAAGAAGAGAAGAAAGGCTTAAAGCATTAAAAGAAAGTCTTCAACAAGAATATGGGATTCAGATTCAAACTCTTGCCTTTGATATTCGTGATTTAAAACAAGTGCAAAATGCAATATCGACCATCGATAAGCATATTTTTTCGACAATTGATGTACTTGTCAATAATGCTGGCTTAGCAGCTGGTTTTGGTGCCATTGATCAAGGTGAATATGCTGACTGGGATGTAATGTTAGATACCAATGTCAAAGGCTTATTGTATATGACCAAAGAGATCATTCCCCTTATGAAGAATCAGGGATTTGGACATATTGTAAACATTGGATCTACCGCAGGCAAAGATGTATATCCTAATGGAAATGTGTATTGTGCTAGTAAACATGCTGTGGATGCCTTAAGTAAAAGTATGCGTATAGATCTTTTGCCTCATGGCATAAAAGTCACCGCTATTAATCCTGGAGCCTGTGAAACAGAATTCTCCTTAGTTCGATTTAAAGGAGACGCTGAAAAGGCAGATAAAGTATATGAAGGATTTGTTCCTTTGTCGCCCGAAGATGTCGCCAATAGCATTTATTATGTTTGCAACTTGCCAGCTCATGTTTGTATCAATGATTTAACCTTAACTTGTTTGACACAAGCCAATGCCAATCATTTAATTAGAAATAACAACTAAAACCGAATTTTATGTATATCGAACAACTATATACCTCATGTTTGTCAGAAGCTGCTTATTATATTGAGTCTGAAGGTGAAGCTGCGATCATAGATCCTTTGCGTGATACAGATCGTTATGTGCAAATGGCGAAAGAAAGAAATGCAAGGATCAAATATATTTTTGAAACCCATTTTCATGCTGATTTTGTTAGTGGTCATTTGGATTTAGCAAATCAAACTGGGGCTAAAATAATCTATGGACCAAATGCTCAAACAGAATTTGAAAAATATTCAGCTAAAGACAATGAAAGTTTTGCATTAGGTAAAATCAATATTGTAGCGCTGCATACACCAGGCCATACTTTAGAATCTACTTGCTATTTATTGAAGGATGAAGCAGATGAACCCGAAGTTATATTTACAGGAGATACCTTGTTTGTAGGTGACGTGGGCCGCCCTGATTTGTTTAGTGGAAATTTGACCAAAGAAGAATTGGCAGGATATTTGTTTGAGTCATTAGAGAGACTAAAGCAATTTC
>CAZSUF010000245.1:4971-6038 GCA_964609875.1 uncultured Bifidobacterium sp. | reverse complement strand
GAGAAGGTTTATATGTCCTACCCCGACTTTCATCATGATGTCAAAGTGGGCGAAAAAATACTCATCGATGACGGAAAAATCGAAGTTCAAATTAAAGATATACATCCTAATAATGATGTAACAGCCCTCATTCTTACTGGCGGAATTTTATCCTCTAAGAAAGGAATTAATTTACCCGAAACTAAAATATCCTTACCTGCTTTAACAGCAAAAGATTTAGCAGACCTTGAATTTATTATTCAACAAGATATTGATTGGATAGCCCTATCATTTGTTCGTCACCCAGATGATATTCTCGGATTACGAGCACTGTTGAAAGAAAAAGGAAGCAATGCAAAAATTATTGCCAAAATCGAAAAACCAGAAGCCGTCGAACATATTCGCGAAATTATTTTAGCAAGCGATGCCATCATGGTTGCCCGTGGTGATTTGGGGGTTGAACTGCCCGTTGAAAAAATTCCGATGATTCAAAAAACCATCATTCGAAAATGTATTCATCGTGCTAAGCCTGTCATTATTGCCACACAAATGATGGAGAGTATGATAGATCGCGTAAAACCTAATCGAAGTGAAATTACCGACGTAGCTAATGCTGTATTAGAAGGTGCCGATGCTATTATGCTTAGTGGCGAAACGGCCGTAGGCATGCACCCATCTTTGGTGGTAGAAACCATGGCTAAAATTGTAGAAGAAGTAGAAAAGGAAGAATTGGTGTATAATAAAAATTTAACCCCTCAACCCCACTCACCTTCTTTTTTATCCGATGCCTTATGTTATAATGCCTGTAAAATTGCAGAAGATGTTGATGCTCAAGCCATGATAGGTATGACACAAAGCGGATATACAGGCTTTATGTTATCGAGCTACCGACCAAAATCACCTTTATTTATATTTACTCAAACCAAATCGTTAGTCAATCAACTTAGTTTAAGCTGGGGTGTGAAAGCGTTTTTTTACGATAAAGAAAACAGCTTAGATGAAATGGTTGCTGATCAAATTTTATTTCTAAAAGAGAAAGGTTTATTGCGAAAAGGTGATGTGGTTATTAATACAGGCAGCACACCCGT
>CAZSUF010000245.1:354-4929 GCA_964609875.1 uncultured Bifidobacterium sp. | reverse complement strand
ACCAATACCATTAAAATATCTAAAGTAATTTAAGGTTCCATTTTCATCGTAGATATCTTACAAACCTCTACAAACATCCTGAAACTGTCTTTCAGTAAATTAATTTTACTTCCTGCAACTGCTTCCCAATGTATTGGCATTTCCGTAATGATGAATCCTTTCTTTTCAGCACGTTTTAATATTTCTACATCATGCGCCCATCCGGGTGTTTGAAGAGATGCAAAAATCATTTTACCAATTTGAGTTGGATATAGTTTAAACCCACATTGAGTATCTTTTATCTTCAACCCTGTTATTTTTCGTAGAATTAAGTTAAACATGTGGCCAGCAAATTCTCTATGCCAATGATCTTTTACTTGGGTTCTATTCATTTCTCTCGAACCAATCAGTATTTCATTAGACTGAAAACTTTTTTTAACCTGCAACCACTGAATAATTTCAATGGGCGAAGTAGCCATGTCTGCATCTAAGGTTAAAATAAAGTCCTTCCTAGCTGCTAACACTCCTTTTTGCAAAGCAGCTCCTTTACCCTGATTGGCTTGTTGAATAATTTTCAGCTTTTGATCTGAAATTAAATTCAAAAGAAATAAATCTTGTGATAATGTCGCAAAGGTTCTGTCTTGACTACCATCATCCACAATAATCACTTCAAAATCACCTTGCCATTGATCTGCAAATTCCTGAATTCCATGCACCAAAAGAGGAATGCGAGATTCTTCATTATAACAAGGAATGATCAGACTTACCGAAGGAAAATGCATCAGCGAGAAAAGATTTGTGCGAATGTAATTTTTTTCAGATGAATAATTGACGGAATTGTAAGTAAACTTCTACGTTAAAATAGACATGTAATTTTTACCAATTTCCAAGAAAAAATATTTTGAATTTATACACAATGATATACAACCTGATTTTACAGCATGTTGTCAATTGTTATTGTTAATATACACAAGTTGTGGAAAAGGAGTAAGACGCTTTAAGTTCTAAAAAAATATCTTCGTACCGCAATCACCTTAAATTATTGTTGTTTAATGCTTTTTCTACAACTCATCCATTTTGATCAGTATAGTAGACATCAACAAAGACCCCGATAGTTTAAACCCATCAAAATTCATTCAGTAAAACCACACTACACATGAGTAAAAAAGAGACCACCCCTAAAGGCCTTCAGTTTCAAAGGCACTATACCAAGACAGACACTTCAGTGTACGATCAATTTACGTACGATTATCGAACTTCTATTATTCGTAATCCAAACGGAGAAATTGTATTCGAATTAAAAAATGTAGAAGTTCCTTCACATTGGAGCCAAATTGCCACAGACATTTTAGCTCAAAAATATTTTAGAAAAGCAGGTGTTCCGCAAGAGGACGGTACTTTAGGTCGTGAAACGTCTATCAAACAAGTTGCACATCGAATGGCAGATTGTTGGAAAGTGTGGGGCGAAAAATATAATTATTTCAACGACAGCAATGATGCACAAATTTTTTATGATGAATTAGTGTATTCAATCTTGAATCAAAGTTGTGCACCCAATTCACCACAATGGTTTAATACTGGATTACATTCTTCTTATGGCATTGAAGGAAAAGCGCAAGGTCATTATTATGTAGATCCTATCACCGGTGAATTGTCAAAATCTAAAAATGCTTACGAACGCCCTCAACCTCATGCTTGTTTCATTCTAAGTGTGGATGATGATTTAGTAAATGATGGAGGTATCATGGACTTATGGGTGCGTGAAGCAAGAATTTTCAAATATGGTTCTGGCGTAGGAACTAATTATTCTAATATTCGCGGCGAAGGAGAAAAACTAAGTGGTGGTGGGACTTCAAGCGGTATCATGAGCTTCCTTAAAATTGGAGATCGCGCAGCAGGTGCTATCAAAAGTGGAGGTACCACACGTCGTGCAGCTAAAATGGTTTGTCTCGACTTAGACCACCCAGAAATTGAAAAATTCATCAATTGGAAAGTTGAAGAAGAACAAAAAGTAGCAGCACTTATTGCAGCAGGTTATAGTCACGATTATGAAGGTGAAGCCTACCGCACAGTCAGTGGACAAAATTCAAACAATTCTGTTCGTGTACCTAACGAATTTTTCAGAGCCTTAGAAAATGGCGACAATTGGGAATTAAAAGCAAGAACAGATGGCCATGTCATGAAATCTGTGCCTGCCAAAGATCTTTGGGAACAAATTGCCTATGCCGCTTGGCGTTGTGCAGACCCAGGTACTCAATACGACACTACAATTAATGAATGGCATACTTGTCCTGAAGGTGGACGCATCCGTGCTTCCAATCCTTGCAGTGAGTATATGTTTTTAGACAATACTGCTTGCAACCTAGCTTCTATGAATCTACGCAGATTCTATAATGAAGACACGAATAAATTTGATGTAGAAGGATACGAATATGTAACAAGACTTTGGACAGTCGTTCTAGAAATTTCTGTATTGATGGCTCAATTCCCTTCAAAAGAAGTAGCTCAATTAAGTTACGATTACAGAACGCTAGGATTAGGATATGCCAACTTAGGTTCATTACTGATGATTCAAGGTATTCCTTACGATAGCGAACAAGCTAGAGGAATTGCAGGCGCCTTAACCGCTATTATGACAGGTGTTTCTTACAAAACATCTGCTGAAATGGCCAAATATCTAGGCACTTTCTCCAAATATCAAGAAAATAAAAAACATATGTTGCGTGTTATGCGCAATCATCGTGCAGCGGCCTATGATGCACAAGACGCTTTCGATCAACTTGAAATTAAACCTCAAGGTATCAAAGCCCAATATTGTCCAGATTATTTATTAACCGCAGCTACCAAGGCATGGGATGATGCAGTTCAATTCGGCGAAAAATATGGCTACCGCAATGCACAAGCCACTGTAATTGCGCCAACAGGTACTATCGGACTTGTGATGGATTGCGATACAACCGGCGTAGAACCAGACTTCGCTTTAGTGAAATTTAAAAAATTAAGTGGAGGTGGGTATTTCAAAATCATCAATCAAAGTATTCCTTTAGCCTTGAAAAATTTAGGCTATAACGAGAAAGATGCTGATGCCATTGTGAAATATGCTAAAGGGCATGGCACATTTAAAGGAGCGCCTTTCATCAATCATCAAACCTTGATGGAAAAAGGTTTCATCGCTGAAGAACTTGCCAAATTAGATATTGCAGTTGAAAGCGCCTTTGATATTGCTTTTGTATTCAATCATTATGCGCTTGGCGAAGAATGCTTGCAACGTTTAGGTTTCAAACCTGAACAATATATGAACCCAGGTTTTGTACTACTTGATGAGTTAGGGTTTAAAGATGAAGAAATCGAAGCAGCCAATGATTATGCTTGTGGAACCATGATGTTAGAAGGTGCCCCTTTATTAAAACCTGAACATGCAGCCGTGTTTGACACAGCCAATAAATGTGGTAGAAAAGGTGAAAGATTTATTCATCATTCTGGTCATATCAAAATGATGGGCGCCACTCAACCTTTCATTTCTGGAGCGATCTCAAAAACAATTAACTTACCTTTCGAAGCAACCATAGATGAAATCAAAGAATGTTATCAATTAAGTTGGGAATTAGGATTAAAGGCTAACGCTCTTTATAGAGATGGAAGCAAAATGTCTCAACCTCTTAGTAATAAAAGCGACAAAAAAGTTAAAGAGAACAAAGAAGAAGACAACAAAGAAGAACATGTTGCTGCCGAAGCTAATAATGATGCAGTTATTCACGACTTAGGCAAATTAACCATCGACGAATTATTAGAAGAGGTAAACAAAAGAGTTCAAGCTAGTCCTGATACTCAGCTTAAACGTCAACTATCAAGAATTGTTGAAAGAAAAACTTTACCTGCAAGAAGAAGAGGTTATACAACTAAATCTAAAGTAGGTGGTCAAGCAGTTTTCTTAAGAACGGGAGAATACAATGATGGCACCTTAGGTGAAATCTTTATTGATATGGCCAAAGAAGGCGCTACCATGAGAAGTTTATTGAACTGCTTCGCCATCTCTATTAGTATCGGATTGCAATATGGTGTGCCATTAGAAGAATTCGTTGATAAATTCGTATTTACTCGCTTCGAGCCTGCAGGTATGGTAGATCATCCGAATATCAAAAATGCGACCTCCATCATTGATTATATTTTCCGTGCATTAGGATACGACTATTTAGGCCGTACAGACTTGGTACATGTGCAAGCCATTGGCAATACAGGTATGGACGAATGGGATATTCCCACAGAAGATAATGAATTATCTAATGTTCGTGTAACGGCTTTGTCTGCCAAGCCCTCTCCAGCAGAAAAGGATTTAGCTCCAAAAAAGTATGCAGAAGTTTCTGCAGGCATGTCTGAAACAGAAAAGAAAAAAATGCTTGGAACTAGTGCCGATGCGCCAGTTTGCAGATCTTGTGGAAACATTACCTTACGAAATGGAACTTGTTATATGTGTCCAAATTGTGGTACAACAACAGGTTGCAGCTAAAAATTACATCAACTTATCTAAAAACGTCAGTAAAACTACTGACGTTTTTTTTTTGCAGCAAGTTGTATTGCGGCAAGGATTGCAGCGAA
>CAZSUF010000245.1:0-344 GCA_964609875.1 uncultured Bifidobacterium sp. | reverse complement strand
TTCTACCAGAAATGCTCTAGCCGAATCGGAAGAGGACTTGCAGCGAAAAGCCTGTATGCCGCCCAAAAAAAGACAACAAAAAAATGTTCTTCTTCAATGGCCGATATTATCTGAATTTAATACGGCAAATTTTAGCTTCATATTTAAGGCGCTTTCAGGATTAGCAATTATCTTTGGCCCTACTCAAATTTTGCGCATGCATCAGGCCCTTACGCCTTCAAGACAGGAGGTTATGTTATTCCTTGAAAAAGAAATAGATCGTATTGGATATACTTTTTTAAGTCCAGTGGAAACCAATTGGCAACCCTCTGAACTATTGCCTGTAACCTCCGAAGAAAATTTTT
>CAZSUF010000244.1:0-6045 GCA_964609875.1 uncultured Bifidobacterium sp. | reverse complement strand
CCATAGTTGGTTGCCATTTTTATAATGCTTTAAAATAAAACACTGATCGGATCCTCCAAAACCTGCACCTGTTACATTCACTGTGCCCATCTGAAAGCCAGCTCCCGTTTGCCAAAAGGTTCCAGTGATTACACTATTACCTTCATCATCTACATCCATTCCTAATACCCTATCATCAAAATGTTCACCTCCACTTCTTGCCCAAAGACAAAATCCTAAACTATCATATTTAGCCAGAAAAGCCTCCTTACTTGTTGCATTTGCAGTAAAACCAAGTAACAAGGCATTGGTACCTAGGGTAATTGTATCGCTAAAATAGCCAGATGTATAAATATAACCTGATGAGTCTGTTCGAACTGTAATGGCTTTATCACTCTTGGTATTACCGAACCCTTGTGCCCAAACATAGTTTTGAGCTTGACTATCAATTACATGAACTAAAATAAATAGACTTGCAAAAAATAACTTTCGAATCATGAATCAGAATTTAATTACCAATCTTCTAAGGTAACAATAAAATAATATTTGAGCGAAGTTTGTAAAAATGTTTGCGATAAGACTCCGTAATTATTGCATTTTCGTGACCATGCTATATTTATTTTTATTACATGCTTATTTTTTGTAATTTTTAATTTTTTTATTTTTAATTTTTTAAATAATATTCCAAAATAATTTGAATTAAAATGTATAAAACTTGTGGCATTTGGCATGTTTGTTGACTATACACAATTCATAAAATGAAATTACATGAAAAACACACAAAACACACAAATTGAAAAAACAGAGCCCATTACGCATCAAATGGCATCAAAAAATCAACTTAAAAATATCTTTTCATTTTTAAGTCCTGCGAATCCAAAGCTTATTGTAGATGAGTTTGAATTATCTTCAGATTAATATAGAAATAAAGTTTAACAGCTTAATTTAGCCTACATACATGTTGCTAAAACCCATCCATGATTCATAAACTTGAACATGGATTTTTTTTTGTGATTGCTGATTAACGTCAAAAGCAAGAAAGGTCTTCAGTTATCAGCTATTTTCAAATCTTACAAGTGCCAGTCTATTTAATCAACTCACTCTATACCTTGGTGTCAAAATTCAATTTATCAACTTCTCATATGCATCTTCAATTACTTCGTCAGTGTCAAAGGTGTGTACGCCAGTACTATCCCATTGCCACTTCCTTGTACTTGAAGCGCCTATGAGATAATCAGCAATCCCTATTTAGATACGAATTTATTTTTTTGCGTATTTATTGAAAAAAGCAAGGACGCTTTCTTTTTCTTCTTGATTAAAATCGGCTTTTTTAGACATCGATTCTAATATAGGCGACCACTCTTCGGCTGTTCTGCTCATGGGTTCATATAATTCATGGCATTTTTTGCAAGAGCTAGCCCACAAATGTTTCCCTTTACCCACAGTCATAAATAATTTTTCTTCATCACTCATAGGAGCATTACTGGCGGGCATCACTATTTCATCAGCTTTGGTATTGTTTTGATCTGCTTGAGGAGAAATACTTAAACTCGGTGGATTGTCAGCAGGTTTTCTAGTTTCCGAGGTTGAAGAATTAGTATTTGCAGTTGTTTTTGCAACCTTGGGTGAGCAATTCACCCATAAAATTGTGATACAAAAGCCAAAAAATATGAAAAATTGTTTCATGATTGTTTACATTTAAACTCTAAAATAGATCGAATACTTCAATGAAAAAAATATTTATCCTCTCCATTTGTCTTATTTTCTTTCAAATTGCCCGAGGTCAAAATCCTAAACTTGATAGTGCAAACCTCAAACGGATGTCTAATTCTATCCTGACGAATTACCAATGCTATCAAGATTTACATGATTTATGCAAGCAAATTGGTCATCGTTTAAGCGGATCTCCTCAAGCAGCCCAAGCGGTGAATTGGGCTAAATCTGTTCTCGAAAAAACGGGTTGTGATAAAGTTTTCTTACAAGAAGTGATGGTGCCACATTGGGTTAGAGGCAAAGAAGAAGCCTCGATAATTTTTACCAATGGAAAATCAAGCCCATTAAAAATTTCATCCTTAGGGAATGCTGTAGGTACAGGGGAATCAGGTTTGCAAGCAGAAGTAATCCGATTTGACAATATCGAAGATTTAAAAAGAACAAGTGCCGATCAAATCAAGGGCAAAATTGTTTTTTTTAATTACAGATTTAACCAAACAAATGTCAATACGTTTGAAAGCTATGGTCCATGTGTGTATTATCGATGGGGAGCACCGTCTGAAGCTGCTAAACTTGGCGCAAAAGCTGTAATCATTAGGTCTGTTTCTTCTGCTTATGATAATAAACCTCATACGGGCAGCATGAGATACGACACTAAATACCCTTCCATTCCAGCTGTGGCTATCTCCAATGTAGATGCTGATAATTTAGAATCTCAATTAAAAACTTCGAAGAAAATTCAAATTAAGTTATTGACTACTTGTCAAATGCTTCCTGATGTAAAATCATATAATGTAGTGGGTGAAATACGTGGTTCAGAATTACCTGAAGAAATTATTTGCTTTGGGGGTCATTTAGATTCTTGGGACATTGGTGAAGGCGCTCATGATGATGGCGCGGGCGTTGTGCAAGCAATAGAAGTCATTCGAACTTTTAAAAAATTAGGCATACGTCCCAAACGAACGATAAGAGCCGTGCTTTTTATGAATGAAGAAAATGGTTTAAGAGGTGCGGTTAAATACGCAGAGTTAGCTGAACAAAATAATGAAAAGCATATTTTAGCCATTGAATCTGATGCAGGTGGTGATGTCCCTCTTGGATTTTCTATGACTATGGATGCTGCACAAAAAGAAAAAGTTTACCAATGGAAATCGCTTTTTGAAGAATATGGTGTAACTAATTTTAGTCACGAAGGTGGCGGGGCTGATATTGGACCGTTACACAGAAAATTCAATACTCCCATGATGGAACTATTGCCTAATTCTCAACGTTATTTTGATGTGCATCATAGTGATAATGATGTGTTTGAAAATGTACATCGCAGAGAACTTTGTCTTGGATCTATTGCTATGAGTGCGATGGTGTATATGGTTAGTCTTTATGGACTTTAAAGATTTAAAACGAAGACCTTGCCGAAGCTACCGTGCTTAAATCTGCAAAATCACCTTGTAAATACTTATAGTAAGCTGTTACTGCAATCATAGCGGCATTATCGGTACAATATTCAAATTTTGGAATAGAATAGGTCCAATGATATTTTTCGGCATGTTGCATTAATGCAGCCCTTAGACCTTTATTAGCGCTTACTCCCCCAGCAATACAAATATGTTTTATACCTGTTTCTTTGCTTGCCTTCACTAATTTTTTCATCAAGATTTTAATGATAGTATGTTGGATACTTGCGCATAAATCATTCAAATTATTCTGAATAAAATTTTCATCTTGCTTTAATGAAGCTTGTAAAAAATAAAGAATAGAGGTCTTTAATCCTGAAAAACTATAATTCAACTCTTGAATTTGAGGTTCTGCAAATTTAAATGCTAAAGGATTCCCCTCTTGCGCATAACGATCTATTAAAGGGCCTCCGGGGTAAGGAAGTTTCATCATTTTGGCAGCCTTATCAAACGCTTCTCCTGCGGCATCATCAATAGTTTGCCCGATAACTTCCATCTCCAATGGACTCATACATTTCACGATTTGTGTATGTCCGCCAGAAACAGTTAAACACAAAAAGGGAAATTGAGGAATAGGCTCTTCAATTAAATTAGATAACACATGCGCTTGCATATGATGCACAGCTATGGTGGGAATGTTTAATGCTTGAGCCATAGATTTTGCAAATGAAACACCTACCATTAATGAACCAATCAATCCAGGAGATTGTGTAAATGCAATGGCACTTAAGGCTGATTTTGATACGCCACTTTGCAAAAAGGCTTCCTCAACTACAGGAACTATATGCTTTAAATGCAACCTAGAGGCTGATTCAGGCACTACCCCTCCATATTGCTCATGAATTTTTTGCGTATAAATTACATTAGAAAGAATTTTGCCATCTACCAAAATACTGGCACTTGTTTCATCGCAAGAACTTTCAATCGCAAGAATTTTAACTGATCCCATTTGTATGAATTACCAACTTAGAATCTTCGTAAAAGTTCTCTTTGGCTTAGGCTTCTTCTCCACAATTTTATTATAAGTTAATACATTCTCTTTGGGAGTATCATAAGTTTTCAACCTAAGTACTAGATGTATTTTACCTGGATAATTATTTTTATAAAACTTTTTATACAAAGCATCTATTTCACGTTCATCGACGCGGATAGTAAGTCGAGCTTTATCTGTAATAAAATGAACTACCATAGCATCCCATTCTACAGAATCAATCACTCCTTGTAAGGTTAAGGTTCCATAATATTTAGATGGGTCAAAATCTATTTTGTCGCAACATAACTTACCTTCTTGTCTAACAAAATCTTCATCCACATATCGATAGGTCATGTAATCACAAGTATAGAAAGTTTCTGAGGCCTTATCATAAATCCCGCATAAAGCCTCCTGACCTGGAAACTGATATTCAGAGAAAAAGTTTGCATCTATAATTTCGATGTCTGCTTTCTCATAACCCATGGTATATGTTTCTTGGGCATAAGTGGAAATTGCACCAAAAATGACCAGAATGACTAAAAGTATTTTCTTCACTCTTTTTCGAATTAGCTAACAAATATAATACATGCTTCGTCTAGGTTACAATCTTTCTTAAGATTTCTTGCCAGAAAAGCTAAAATGACCAAGAAAGATTTAATTTTAACACTTAAAAATCAATAACATTATGCTTAAAGTAAAATTAGTTGGATTGGCCTTACTCATCATCAGTATCGGCTTTTCCTCATGCGGAAAGAAAGGAAGTGGAAATAATGGCGGAGGCGGCAACGGCGGAGGCTCTGGATCTACCATAGAAGTTCCAATTAGTCGCTCAGACACAACCTCTCTTCCGATAAGCCTTCCCCCCTTAGCAGTGTCTTTCGATTTTGCAACTACACCAGTGCAAATCGACACCTTTGCTACCAAAGTAGATGAATACATCACACCTTATGGCTTTAAAAAATCAGATATCACTAAAGTTGAAGTGACTGCTTTAAACATTGTGCTTGAGAATGCACCAGGACAAACTTTTGATTTTATCAAAGATACCCTTACAAGTATACGTGTATATGTAGATAGCTTTAATGGCACAACACCGCTTCAGGTAGCTTTTAAACAAAGTATTACTCCGGGCACTTCATCATTAACATTAACTGTTGACCCAGTTGATATTAAAGATTATTTCCGCGCAGATTACATGAAGCTTCTTGTCGGATTTAGAACCCAAGAAAATCAAGGATTGGCCGCTGCCACTAAATTCCGTGTAAACTATGGATTTAAGGTAACAGCTATTATGCCTTAATTAGAGCCTGTCCATAATGCTCGATTTCTTCGTTCTTCTTGACTTAAAATCTAGTCCTCCCATGATTGGAAGACAGGCATTGACCTAAGTCAACTACTATATTTCAAGTCTTCGAACGCCTTGAACTCGAACATTCTTCCTCAGACTCATTACTCTATAGGCAAACACTAATTACAATTTCAATGTAATACCTGCTTGAATCAAAGCTTCTGGGATAAAATACTTATTATACAATATCCAACTTTTTCCAATTCCAACCTCGGTGTATACACCGAGGTTTTTTGTTGCAAAATACCTGAATCCCCAAGTACATTCTAAACTCAAAGGACGAGGAATATCATATACAATACTAAATTGGGTGGTATGCGCTAAGGTATAGGACCACATATGTATCATACCGTATCCAACGCCTAAACCCGCATAAGAATCTATTCTCTTTCTTTTCCAAAAATGATAATTGGCTCTAACAGTTCCAGAAAGCTCATACGCCTTAATGCCAAATTCAAATTTTCGATACTTCTGTTGCACTGTATCGTAGCCTGTATCCATCCAGGTTATTTTTGATTTGCTATAAGACGAATTAAATCCAATCCCAATTCTATCACTTATCATGTATTCTCCCTTAA
>CAZSUF010000243.1:2400-6073 GCA_964609875.1 uncultured Bifidobacterium sp. | reverse complement strand
TTCCTGCACAGCCGGTTACATTGCTAGCAGAAACTGTAGGTAGGGCATTGGTTGTGATTGAAGCTGCACTACTTGTATTCGAACATCCATTGGCATCCGTAAATGAGTAAGTGTAAGTCGTGCTTGGTCCAGTGTAAGGATTAGCTTGACTAAATGTTCCACCTGCTGGACTACCAATTAAAGTAATCGCACTTCCTGCACAGCCGGTTACATTGCTAGCAGAAACTGTAGGTAGGGCATTGGTTGTGATTGAAGCTGCACTACTTGTATTCGAACATCCATTGGCATCCGTAAATGAGTAAGTGTAAGTCGTGCTTGGTCCAGTGTAAGGATTAGCTTGACTAAATGTTCCACCTGCTGGACTACCAATTAAAGTAATCGCACTTCCTGCACAGCCGGTTACATTGCTAGCAGAAACTGTAGGTAGGGCATTGGTTGTGATTGAAGCTGCACTACTTGTATTCGAACATCCATTGGCATCCGTAAATGAGTAAGTGTAAGTCGTGCTTGGTCCAGTGTAAGGATTAGCTTGACTAAATGTTCCACCTGCTGGACTACCAATTAAAGTAATCGCACTTCCTGCACAGCCGGTTACATTGCTAGCAGAAACTGTAGGTAGGGCATTGGTTGTAATTGATGCAGCACTACTTGTATTTGAACATCCATTGGCATCCGTAAATGAGTAAGTGTATGTGGTACTTGGTCCTGTGTAAGGATTAGCTTGACTAAATGTTCCACCAGCTGGACTTCCTATCAAAGCAATCGCGCTTCCTGCACAACCAATTACGTTGCTAGCAGAAACTGAAGGTAAATTATTTACATTCATTACGATAGGTGAACTTGCTACAGTGGCAGGACTTGCACAAATATCACTTGAAGTTAAAGTGCAAGTAATATTATCTAAGTTATTGATATTGTTTGTAGTATATGTGTTTGAATTGTTTCCAACTACCGTTGTGCCTTTTTTCCAAACATAGGTTGGACTGCTACCTGCATTAGTAGCATTTGCAGTAAATGTCACTGAATTACCTGCACACATTGGGTTGCTTCCAGAAGTGATACCGATTGATATAGTTGGAGTCACTGAGTTTGTAATACCCATCGTGATGGTATTTGAACTGGCAGTCAAATTGACTCCTTTGGTGAAAATCATATTAGGACGAACCGAAGCTCGAGTCCCAGTTGCCTGTGTACAAGCAGTCGAAGTAGCGCCATCTACTTGATAATAGGTGGTGGAAAAGAATGAACTTGTAGTTTGAAAGGTTTGATAGGCTGTAATCCCTGTTACTCCATTGGAGAAGCAAATATCAACAAGAATATTTGATGTGCCATTCCAATTGAAAGGTGTACTTAAGGTATGTGTATTGGTACTATTTAGTGTTGGTGTATAATTCACAGGGCCAAAAACAGTGGTAAATGCAGGTGAAGGAGCAAGGAAGCTTGTTGTAGTTACAGTCGCAGTTGTATTTCCTAATTTAATGGTATATCCATTTAAGGTGGATGGATTACCAACTGTTCCAGCTACTTGAAAAGCTAAATCCGTTATATTGCCTGCAGTCATACCTAAGGCTGTTAATTCTGAGGCTCTAATCAGGTATTGTTGTCTGCCACTTCCGTAATAAGTTGGATATGCCGCACCTGCATCACTGGTTGTTGAGTTTGTGGTGGTTCCTGTACCTAATGTATAAATACTAGGACAAGTTGGCTGAGCTGAAATAGAACAAGTGACTAGGTCATTATTATTTAAGGTATTACTAGAGAAGGTCGCGCTGTTTGTTCCAACATTAGATCCGTTTACCTGCCATTGAAATGTTGGATTTGAGGCATTGGATGGAGTTGCTGTGAAGGTAACTGAGCTACCAAAGCAAGTTGGATTGTTGCCTGAAGTTTGGCTTATGCTCACAGATGGTGTTTGATTTGTGGTAATATTAATCGTAATTCCATTTGAAGTAGCAGTTGAAGTAGTTGTGCATAAGGCGCTGGAAGTCAATACACAAGTAACAATTTGACCATTCGTTAAACTCGTTGAAGAATAACTTGGACTATTGGTACCTACATTCGTTCCGTTTACTTTCCATTGATAAGATGGTGCTGTCCCTCCGTTGGTTGGTGTGGCAGTAAACGTTACATTCAAGCCTGTACAAGTTGGGTTTGTTCCGCTTGTTTGAGCTATGGAAACAGAGGGAGTAACCACAGGACTTACAGATACAGTATAAGGTGAAGAGGTCGCAGGACTTCCTGTAACTCCAGGTAAATTTGAAGTCATGATACAAGTGACATTTTGGCCATTTGTAATGGAGTTCGTTGTAAAAGTGGGGCTATTAGTTCCTACATTGGTTCCGTTGATTTGCCATTGATAACTTGGAGCGCTTCCTCCATTATAAGGTGTTGCGGTAAAAGTTATATTATCTGATGGACATTTAGGATTCGTACCACTTGTTAGCGAAATGGCTACAGAAGCGCCATTGCCGCAAGGTGTGATTTGGTAAGAAAAAATATGAGTTCTTGCTGCACTTCCACCAGAGGTACCTCCCATAAATTCACTTGTGCTCCAAAAAGTAACCCCATCAGAAGGGTCTAGTGTAGAATGAGAGTAGTCTCCCACACGATTAGTCCCAGTTTGATATCCAGTACCCGCTACAACTTGAACTTCTGTAACAGGCATGGTACCCAAAGGATCACACACTCGACGACCAGTATAATATAAACCTGGATAAATGGAGGTTGCATCCGATTTAATATAACTTAAGCCAATAGAGCCATTATTATCCATGGCGATGCTTCCCATCCAGCGGGTTGCTGCGTCTGGGGTATAAATCCCTTCTTGATAAAGACTCCAAACATTGGTTGTTTGATCTTGACGAAGTTCCGCCCATTTAATACTACGTTGCGTGCCAGCTAATTTAACCCCCCAGTTCACCAAGACTGTATTATAGCCATTCCATTTTTTCCATTGAGTTCGATACATGATGATACCGCCGATACCATCTAATTTTTGGGTAGTACCTGGTTGATCGCAATCATTCCATGAAGAGTTGTAAGAAGCATCAAAAGCAGCAGTAGGAACAACAGCCGCAGAAGTGATGATAGCAGTTGGTGTCGTAGGTACCCAATCAACAGCCATTTGGTATACATGCACTGCATCAATATTAGTGCCTCCCCAAGCATTGTCAGAATAAGAAAATATTGGACAAGGAGTTCCTAATGGTGGAAGATCTCCGTCTGCTGCATCACCGGGCATAGGACAAAAAAAGCCACTGCCTTGTGGTGGGGTATAACTTGTATAAATAGATCTTGCTCCTGGAGTTCCAACTAGCATAGCATTTCTTTCAAAGGCAAAAACCTTTTGAGCCTGATTTGAGGTCATGTAATAACCATCGCTCCAAACTCCGAACTTGATATAATCTGGAAATGCCGGTGATACATAAGTATAGGTGTAGTAAGCTCCTGTAGGATCGTTGGTTTGAGATACAGCGATATAGACTTTTTTGTCTGCACTTGTTCCAAATTGAGCCAAAAACCAGCGATCCGCAGCTTTGTCGTACATTACAATAGGATCTCCAGCATTACCTGTCACAGGATTCCAAAGATTACCTAAGGTGCCAGAAAGCAACACAGTCCCAGTTTTATTGTACATGCGAAAGGTAGTTGAATTGATCATTTGCACATAATG
>CAZSUF010000243.1:0-2390 GCA_964609875.1 uncultured Bifidobacterium sp. | reverse complement strand
CAGCACCAGAAGGGTCGTAAGGTCTGAAGCCACTTGCTGTTTGTCCACTCCAAGCTACTTTATTGTTTGCAGCTTCGACTTTACCCATTTCTTTTTGCATCACTTCAGGATCATTGCCATATTGAGGGCCATCATTGACAGTAAATTTAAATTCTTGCGCTTTTCTCCATTTTCTATCACCCGATTCCTTCTTTTTTTTCAACTCTTCTCCATTTCCTTCCAAAGGATAATCTTTGAAAATCTCTCGAAGTGGCTTGGTTAAATGAAATTCAGAGGGTAAAATAACCCCTGTGGAGGCATTTTTCTGAGCAAAGGCAGCTACAGATAGGCCAATAAATAAAAAGCTAAGTAGATATTTCTTCATAAAAAAGTTTTTGCATGCGCAATTTACAAGATGATGAGCTGATTATTCAGATAGCGGCCTTTCTTAACAAAAAGCGAATTTATGCACCCTGATGAAGCGTGAAAAAAGCACGATGAACTAATTTAATAGCGATGTGAATTATGAGTTTCTTTTAATTAAAAGTATTTGATGTCTAGTATAATCAATCGGACCTCGACTTGTATATTTGCACCCGAAAGCCCTAGCCCCGATAGTAGCGGATATCCCATACCTTGTTCTTCAAAACAAGGGATGGATAGCAGCGGATAGCGGGATTAGCTTCAAATAAAAAAAATATGTCAGATAAACGATACACCGATTCGGGAATAGAAATTAAGAAAATATATACGGAAAACGGCATACATCCTGAATTGCCTGGACAATTTCCATTTATCAGAGGCGTGCATGAAGGCATGTATCGAGATAAGGCTTGGACCATGCGTCAATATGCTGGATTTAGTACCGCCGAAGCTTCGAATGAGCGTTATCATTTTTTATTAAAGCAAGGCGTGACTGGACTCAGCGTGGCTTTTGATTTGCCCACCCAAATTGGGTATGATAGCGATGATGTGATGTCTGCCGGCGAAGTAGGAAAAGTAGGGGTGGCCATAGATTCGATCGAAGATATGGAGCGCTTGTTTAAAGGCATACCGCTTGAAAGTGTGAGTACTTCGATGACAATCAATGCAAGCGGATTTATTTTATTGGCTTTGTATATTGCTTTAGGAAAAAGACAAGGCGCGGATATTTCCAAACTAACAGGCACCATACAAAATGATATCTTGAAAGAATATGCTGCAAGAGGTACCTATATTTATCCACCTCGTGAAAGCATGCGTTTGATTACAGATATTTTTGCGTATTGCGCTCAGCATGTACCCAAGTGGAATACCATTTCGATTTCGGGTTATCATATTCGTGAAGCAGGAAGTACGGCTGTGCAAGAACTCGCGTTTACCTTGGCCAATGGAAAGGCTTATTTGAAAGCAGCCATAGAAACGGGCTTAGACATCAATGTGTTTGCCAAGCGATTGTCGTTTTTCTTCAATGCCCATAATCATCTGTTTGAAGAAGTAGCTAAATTTAGAGCAGCACGAAGCATGTGGGCAAAAATTACCCAAGAATTAGGCGCCACGAATATTGACGCACAGAAATTGAGGTTTCATACCCAAACTGGCGGAAGCACCTTGACTGCCCAACAGCCCATGAATAATATAGTACGTGTGGCTATTCAAACCTTGGCAGCTACTATGGGCGGTACCCAGAGTTTGCATACCAATGGCTATGATGAAGCCTTGAGTTTGCCTACTGAACAAGCTGCCATGATTGCCTTGCGTACCCAACAAATTGTAGCTGAAGAAAGTGGCATTTGTGATACGGTAGATCCTTGGGCTGGATCTTATTTTATCGAAAGCATGACCAAAGAAATGGAAGAATATGCCTTTGAATTAATTGCTAAAATTGATGGCATGGGCGGTGCGGTGAGTGCCATTGAACAAGGATTTGTACAAGAGCAAATTGCGCAGGCAAGTTATGAATATCAAAAAGCCGTTGAGCGTAATGAAAAAATTATTGTAGGGGTGAACAAGTATGTGAGTAAAGATTTAGTAAGTACACCCATCATGAAAATTGATGCCAGCATTGAAAAACAACAAGTAGATCGATTGAAAGCATTTAAAGCCAATAGAGATTTACAGGCAGTGAATACATGTTTAGAAAAGATTAGTCATGCGGCGAGTACAACCGAAAATTTAATGCCTTTAGTTATAGAGGCGGTGGAACAACATTGTACTTTAGGCGAAATAGCGCATTGCTTGCGGAAGGTATGGGGCGAGTATAAGGGGTAAAAGAAATTAGTTAGATTGTTTAGTACCTATTTTTTGGGCGGCAGACACGCTTTTCGTTGCAAGTCCTCTCCCGAATCGGCTTTGATAATTTTTCCCTCAAACTCATAGCGTGAAGCCTCTCGGGATGCGGGCTTTTCACTGCAATCGTTGCCGCGATATCG
>CAZSUF010000242.1:0-6117 GCA_964609875.1 uncultured Bifidobacterium sp. | reverse complement strand
TGAATATAGAAGTGCCTTCATCTTATATTGTAGCATCTACAGGAGAACTAAAAACGGAATCGGAAAAGCAATTTATTCAACAAGTCATTGATAAAAAAAATGTAACTAATCAATCAAATACAACTTACAAAAAAATACAATTCACCCAAGAAAAGGTCCACGATTTTGCTTGGTTTGCCAGCAAAGATTACTTGATAGAAAATAAAGAAATCAAGATAGCTGATAAAAAGATAAATTGTACTAGCTATGTACTTCCTAAAAATGAAATACTCTATCAAGGTAGCACAGAAATTATTGCCCAAACTATTCAATATCTCTCAACTCATGTGGGTGAATATCCCTATTCTCATGCAAGTATTGTGGATGGAAAATTACTCGCCGGTGGTGGCATGGAATATCCAATGATTACCTTAATTGGAAATGTAAACTCTAAATCAGAATTACAAACTGTGATCATTCATGAAATTGGACATAATTGGTTTTATGGTATTCTCGCAAATAATGAAAGAGATAATCCTTGGTTAGATGAAGGCATCAATTCTATGTATGAAAATTTAATTGATTAAGAAATAAATTCAAAGAATAAAAACACAACTCCTGAACAAATTAGAAAACTAGAAAAAACAACGAATGGCAGTTTTGTTTATCTGTTATCTGCACTCCAACACCAAGATCAAGCTGTCAATAATCCATCTGAGGTATTCACTTCTTTAAACTATGGAGGCACCATTTATAAAAAAGCTTCTGCACTCTTACTCTATCTCAGGTCTTATCTTGGCGAAACTCTTTTTGAACAATGCATGAAAAAATATTATCAAGCCTATCAGTTCAAACATCCGAATCCTTCTAATTTTCAACAAATAGTTGAGCAAGAAAGTGGCAAACAACTTGCATGGTTTTTTAATCAAGGCATCAATTCCACCACTCAAATTGATTTCAAATTGAAGTCAATTAAAAAGTTGGCCACCAACACCGAAGTCTATGTAAGTTCCAAAACTACATTCCAAGGTCCTATTCCCGTGCAAGCATGCCTTGACAAAAAGATTGTAGCTACCCAATGGATTGAATACCCCTATTCCTCTCCTGCTGTTTTTTCAAATGAACTTCAGGCGAATTCTTATCAAATAGATAAAGACCAAATTCTCCCAGAATCTAAAATTTCAAATAATTTTTATCATACAAATAAACTGTTCAAAAAAACCTCTTTTAAATTAAAATTAGGTAGCAGTTTAGGCATACGTCAAAGCCATAACTTATACTTGCTTCCAGCTTTTGGCTACAATGTGTACGACAAAACCATGCTTGGTCTCAGCATACATAATTTACAAATTCCGAATCTCCCATTTCAATTTGCGCTTGCACCCATGTATGCCTTTGGCACCAAACAATTCACGGGAACTGGATTTATGGCTTATTCAATTTTCCCTAAAAATAGCCTACAAAAAATTACCTTTTCGATTCAAGGAAATAGCTATCATCACCAACGAAGCACTTTAAATATTTCTAATCCCAAATATCTTCGACATATACGTTTGGCGCCCACAGTAAATTTGGAATTTAAAAAACCATTTGCCACTTCAGCTATTCACCGAAGCTTATCTCTTCAATATGTACATATCATAGAAGATCAATTCAAGTATATTTTCAATACTTCTGATAGTTTATACAGACCAGCTTTAGATAAAAAATCAATTACTCAAATAGGTCGAATTAAGTATCTACATGAAAACAACAGAACCTTTAATCCATTTAGTTATCAATTGCAAGTAGAAGGCAATCATGAATTCATGAAAATTGGACTCACCTTACAAAGCCGCATTGACTATCATATCAAAAACAAAGCCTTCTATGTAAGAGCTTATGGGGGCAAATTTGTAGATTTTCAGACTTCAACAAATTATTTCAATTTGCGACAACGCTATTTAAATACAACTTATCATGGTCAAAGCGATTATGCTTATGATGAAACCTATGTTGCCAGAAACGAACAAATCAGTACACTTTCTCAACAAGTTAGTATGCAAGAAGGTGGATTTAAAATGCGCACCCTGCAATATGCGAGTCCGATTGGACTCAATGATAATTGGCTAGCTGCCGTTAATTTACGAAGTGATATCCCGATTAAATCTCCTGTAAAACTTCAAGTTTTTGTAGATGCCGCCACATTTGCAAATGCAAAAAAACTTAATCCAAGTGGACAAAATGCTGTCTTTGAAGCAGGCCTCGAATTGCATCTTTTCAAAGATCTTTTAGTCATCTATGCGCCTTTCATTTTAAGTAAAGATTTTAAAGATTATAGCAAACAAATTTACCCTCGAAATAGATTTCTACGTAACATGAGTTTCGCACTCAACTTCAGTCAATTGAATTTCAAGAAAACACAAGAGGTCATGAATTACTTGAAATAATAACGGATGAAAGAAAGAATCAATTCCTTATCTCACTCTCTCCTCGGCACCTAATCCAAATAAGGCGAAATCATATTTACAAGGGTCTTGAATATCAAATGTTTTAAGCACGTCCGTCAGTTTTTCAGCTTGCTTCCAATTTGCTTTTATTTGATCTATGAGCCCTAACCTATAGGCAACATGACAAACATGCACATCCAGGGGACAAATCAATTCATGCATGGATATACGCTTCCAAATGCCAAAATCTACTCCTTGATTATCCTGCCTAACCATCCAACGTAAAAACATATTCAAGCGTTTACAAGCTGAATTTTTCTCAGGCGTAGAAATATGCTTTCTGGTTCTTTCGGGATGTTCGATAGAAAAAAAATAATGATGAAATTTACTCAGTCTTGATTTTACATCTTTCGCATCATCTAAGCAAAAAGCATCTTCCAAACTTTCATACTTGGCATAATGATGCGATAGAAATTCAATAAAATATAATAAATCCGTTGTTTGAAAAGTTCGATGCTTAATCTCCAAAAACCTTTTTAAATCATTGTCTTGATGATGTAAGATAAAATCATAAGGCGACTCATGCATGGCTGCCATAATTTTATTTACATTTTGAATGATGGTCGTTCGATTACCCCAAGCCAATATCGCTGCAAAAAAACCTGCAATTTCTATATCTTGTTTTCGACTAAATCGATGTGGAATACAAATTGGATCCTTTTCAATAAATTTCGGACGATTATACTCATCAACTTTTTGATCTAGAAACTTTTGGGTATCAGACAAAAGTCGATGCTTCTTCATTATCCTATAGCTTGTCTCAAATCTTCGATTAAATCATCCACATCTTCAATACCTACACTCAATCGAATTAATGAATCCGCTAAGCCATTTTTAATGCGCTCTTCGCGTGGGATTGCGCCATGAGTCATACTCGCAGGATGTCCGATTAAACTTTCTACACCACCTAATGATTCAGCTAAAGAAAATAATTTTGTACCACTCAACACCTTCATGGCATGATCCATATTATCGCCTTTTAACATGAAAGAAATCATACCACCAAAGCCACGCATTTGACGTTTAGCCACTTCATGATTCGGATGATCTTCAAAACCTATCCAATACACTTTTTCTACCATAGGATGTTCACGAAGGAAATGTGCAATTTTTGCCCCATTCTCGCAATGTCTTTGCATACGCACATGGAGTGTTTTAATACCGCGAAGCACTAACCAACAATCATGCGGACCAGGTACTGCTCCGCAAGAATTTTGAATAAATCTCAAACGCTCTTCTAATTGATCGTCGTTTAAAATCAAGGCACCATGCACTACATCAGAATGACCGCCTAAATACTTGGTAGCAGAATGCACCACGATGTCTGCACCCAAGGTTAATGGATTTTGCAAATAGGGAGAAGCGAACGTATTATCAACAACTAAAATTAAATTATGTTTTTTAGCAATGGCTGCACAAGCTTCAATATCAATAATATTTAAGAGTGGATTGGTTGGCGTTTCAATCCAAATCATTTTTGTATTCTCATTAATAAATGGAAGCATAGAATCAGGATCAGCTAAACCAGTGAAATGAAACTTCATTCCATAAGGTTCAAACACCTTGGTAAAAATTCTGTAGGTCCCACCATACAAATCGTTGGTAGAAATCACTTCATCACCTGGTTTCAATAATTTCATCACGGCATCTGTAGCTGCAAGTCCAGAACCAAAACACAAACCATGTTTTCCTTTTTCGATAGCAGCCAACGCGTTTTGCAAAGCCGTTCTTGTTGGATTTTGCGTTCTTGCATATTCATAACCTTTATGTTTTCCAGGTGCTTCTTGCACATAGGTGGAAGTCTGATAAATCGGAGTCATGATGGCGCCTGTGGTCGGATCAGGTTCTACGCCTGCATGTATCAATAAAGTGTCGAGTTTATAATTTTTGTTATCCATTATCTTTTTTTGTGCGCGCAAAGATATTGATTTTAGCCTATTGTTCTGAAGATTTTGTTCGAATATACTTGTCAAGATTTGGGTGTGCCCCCTTGCCTGAAAAATACAGCAGGCAAGCGGTCGGGCTTTTGCTGCAATCCATCTCGTTTTGAAGAACGAGATGGGATTTCCGCGACAATCCCTCACCCGAGTTTCGTTCAACATTGGACATTCAGACTCACAATCTGTATTACAATGTCTAATCAACCTTGAATTCATTTTAAAATTTCTTCCAAGGCTTTTTATCTTTACTTCGTCTAGTAGGCAAATCCTCATTTTATGTTCAAGATTCAACAAGCCCTTGTGGCAGTAGCCCTTCTTTTGTGTATTGGTTTCCTTGCCTGTGTAAAAGATAAAACTACACGCACTTACACCATCACGCGACCTGAGTACAAACTAAAATCTGAAGTGTATGATCAGATTCAGAGTTCTTCACCGAAACCCATCAGCAGTTCAGGTAAATTATTTATCATTGGACAGTATATTTATTTGAGTGAAACTTCAAAAGGAATTCATGTAATTAATAATAGTAATCCAAGCGCGCCTATCAACGAATCTTTTATTGCCATTCCAGGTATGGAGGATATGACAGTAAAGGGAAATATTTTATTAGCAGATTGCTATACCGATCTGTTATCGATTAATATTACAGATCCTTCAAATGTTGATTTGATAAAGTTTACCCCAAACGTTTTTCCAGAACGACGATTTGTAAATGGTTATACAGTAGATTCCATAAACATTATTACTTCTTGGATCACTAAAGATACCACCATGACTGTCGCGAGTTATCAAAATTATCAATCCTCTTTTGATAATACCTTTAATGGGTTTTCGCCTGGCACCACGACTTCAGGAAGTGGCGGACCAACCAATGGATTAAGCGGTTCTATGGCACGCTTCACTTTATACAACAATCAATATTTGTATACAGTCAGTCAATCTACACTCAGGGTGTTTGATGTAAGTAATGCCCAATCACCTCAGTTTATCAATAGCGTTTCTTTAGGTTGGAATATTGAAACCATTTATCAATTGAAAGATAAATTATTTATTGGGTCTATGAGTGGAATGTTTATTTATTCAATAGCCAATCCAAGTTCGCCTGTTCAGTTAAGTACTTTCCGTCATGCCACGCTTTGCGATCCAGTAATTGCCGATGATAAGTATGCTTATATCACCTTAAGAAGCGGCACAACTTGTCAAGGATTTACCAACGAATTAAACATTGTAGACATTCAACAAATTACGACTCCAGTGTTGAAGGCCACTTTTAAAATGACCAACCCTCCTGGCTTAAGCAAAGATGGAAATCTTTGTTTTATATGCGATGGGGCTGATGGGTTGCGTGTGTATGATGTGACCGATATCATGGACGCGAAATTAATCACCCAAATACCAATGACTGAAACCTATGATGTAATCGCTTATCAAAACCGAGCTATTGTAACGGCAGCTGACGGCATCTATCAATTCGATTATTCGGATGTAAACAATATGAAGTTGTTAAGCAAACTTTCTAAATAAGCTTAGTTATGAAAAAGCAACTTATCTTGTTCTTTTGTCTTATTTCTTTTTCTTCTTTATATGCTAGAAAAAGTGATACAGTTTTTAGTTCAACTAAACTGAAATTTTCGAGTATTCAATCTATTGGACTCTTGGGAAATGAAATCAATGCACATCCAACCTTTCAAATGCTTTTAGGGTTGCAA
>CAZSUF010000241.1:3980-6130 GCA_964609875.1 uncultured Bifidobacterium sp. | reverse complement strand
GAATTGAAGAGTGCTCAAGAACGGAGCAGACAACAATTGATGTGGCTTTTATTTGGATTTACCTCCATAAGCTCCGTGATTTTTTATTGGAATTATCGCAAGCGAATGAGACAAAAAAATGCCCGATTATTAAGAAAGCAAAAAGAAGAATTTAGGAACCAATTATCGAGTGATTTGCATGATTAAGTAGGAACCATGCTTACCGGTTTAGCCATGCAAAGTGAAATGGTAAGTTTAAGCTCTACCGGTCAGCAAAAAGAATCATTAGAAGAAATTAGCCATATCAGCAGAGAAGCCATGACCCATTTGCGGGATATTGTTTGGACCATCGATAGCCGAAAAGATAAATTTGAAAATCTTTTTACTCGTATGAAAATAATTACAGAGCAACAATTACATTTAAAAAATATTGATCACCAATTTAGCATTGAGGATGAAGAAAAGTTTGAAGATATTTCACCAGAAGTCCGACAAAATGTGTACCTCATTTTTAAAGAAATTATATCAAATATTATTAAACATAGTAATGCAAGTTTTGTAACAATTCGTATCTTTCGCGTTAATGAAAAAACGATCTTGATTGTTTCAGATAATGGCACCAATCAAAGTGTCCAAAATACAGATGGAATTGGGAATTTAAGCATGGAGCAACGAGCTAAAACAATCAATGGAAGATTAAACATTGATACAAGTAACGGTTATACGGTATCTCTCGAATTTTAATAAGCATGGAAGGAAGCAAGTTGAAAATAAGTATTATTGAAGACACGGAACTAATTCGAAAAAATATTGTGTTGTATCTTAATATGCAAAGCAATATGGAAGTGGAAATAGAGGCCTACTCTATAAAAGACTTTTATCAAAAAGTAGATGCCAAAATACGATTTGAATCAAGGATATTACTTTTAGATATTGGTTTGCCTGTCGTTTCGGGTATCGATGCCTTACCCGAACTTCGCGAACGATTTCCGGATATGGATGTTATTATCATTACCATTTTTGAAGAAGAATATTTAATTGTAAAAGCCTTGTGTTCTGGTGCTAGCTGCTATGTGTCCAAGAAAGCTGGCTTAGGGGAAATATTGCAAGCCATAGAAGTGGTGCAAGCTGGAGGCTCGTATTTGTCGCCATCCATAGCGCGCGAAATTGTAAATCACTTAATGGGAGGACGCGTAAGTAAAGCAACTATTTTAAGCGATCGACAAAAGGAAATATTAGAAAGACTCTCGCTTGGGATGAGCTATAAGAGTATTAGTGAAGAATTGTTTTTATCAGTAGAGACCATTCGCACCCATGTTAAAAAATTATACAAAGTGTTGCAGGTAAACAACAAATCTGAAGCTATCGCCCAATACATTAAGGGTTATATAAAATAAAGACTAGCCCTTTCAACCTCCTTCGACTCAAAATAATGTAGTTCAAAAAAATTCACCCTTTAGGGTGATTGTGCAATTGTCTTACAACAACCAACTTTGTATCCTAAAGAAAGATAGTTTAATCCCTAACCAAATCAATTTATTGAACAAAATTTCTTCACCCTCACTTTTTTAAATTAACCAAACATGAGAAAACTTTTATTACTCTTTATTGTTTCCTTCGCCATCTTCGGAAACCTATTTGCCCAAGCACCACAAGCCATACCTTATCAGGCAATCGCAAGAAATAGTGCTGGAAACACGCTTGTCAATCAAGCTATTTCTATTCGAATGAGTGTACGCAACCTCACTGCAGGTGGCACCATCCTTTACCAGGAAACACATGCCATTACAACCAATTCACTCGGATTATTTACCTTAAATATCGGGCAAGGTACTGTAGTTTCTGGCACATTTGCAACCATCAATTGGGGAACAGGATCTAAATTCATTCAAACCGAAATGGACCCAACGGGAGGTAGCACCTATATCAACATGGGCACCGAACAATTTAGAAGTGTACCATATGCTTTGTTTGCTGCTAATGGCGGTTCAGCAGGACCTGGTTACACAGCCACATCCACTTCATCTATAGTAATAGGAACAGGAAGCAAAACATTTACGACACAAACTGGCTTGGCTTATTTGCCCAATATGAGAGTTCGAGTAGCTAACAGTGCTTCTAATTTTGTAGAAGGAATAGTTACCTCTTATTCAGCTACTTCATTAGTGGTT
>CAZSUF010000241.1:2038-3944 GCA_964609875.1 uncultured Bifidobacterium sp. | reverse complement strand
CGCCTCTTGGAATATAGGTATTGCTGGTGATGTAGGTGCACAAGGAGTGGCTGGTGCTACAGGTGGAACAGGCCCAACTGGAGCTACGGGGGCACAAGGTATTCAAGGAGTTGCAGGAGCAACAGGTGCCGCAGGTACAGCAGGTGCTGGTTATACAGCGACATCCACATCATCTGTATTAATTGGACTAGGCAGTAAAACATTTACTACGCAAAGCGGTCTAGCTTATTTACCGAATATGAGAGTTCGAGTAGCTAATAGTGCTTCTAATTATGTGGAAGGAATCGTTACTTCGTATTCAGCCACTTCATTAGTGATTAATGTGGATAGAATTGTTGGTTCAGGCACCTTCGCCTCTTGGAATATAGGTATTGCTGGTGATGTTGGTGCACAAGGAGTTGCTGGTGCAACAGGTGCGGCAGGAGCAACAGGCCCAAAGGGGGCAACGGGCGCACAAGGTATTCAACGAATACAAGGGGTTGCAGGAGCAACTGGTGCAACAGGAGCAACAGGTGCAGGTTATACTGCCACATCAACAACCAGCAATAGTATTACGACTGGAAGTAAAACAATGGCGACTCAACTTGGTTTAGCTTATTTACCCAATATGCGAGTGCGTATAGCAAATTCTGCCTCTAATTATATGGAAGGAATTGTAACATCCTATTCAACGAATGTATTAGTAGTCAATGTGGATAGAGTTGTAGGTTCAGGTACATTTACTTCTTGGAATATTGGTATTGCTGGCGATGTAGGTGCAACAGGCGCAGCTGGCACAAGTGGCTTACTGCCAAACGGTACAATAGCAGGTAATACACCCTATTGGAATGGAACAACTTGGGTTGTTAGTTCAAATAATATTTTTAATAATGGTGCTAATGTTGGTATAGGAAGCAATCCACCCAACAGTAAATTACATGTTACCGGTGATATCTTATCTACAGGGACTTATGGGTCAGGCGACAATGTAGGAGTTTCCGGCTCTGGTTCACGAATGTTTTTTAATCCGAAAAAAGCTGCCTTTAGAGCTGGGTATGTGGCAAGTGATGGTTGGGATAATGACAGTATTGGAGATTATAGTTTTGGTGCAGGCTTTGCTTCAAAGGCAACGGCTCCTGGATCTAGTGCATGGGGAATCGCATCTACAGCTTCGGGTTTTGCTTCGAGTGCAAATGGTTATACAACAAATGCAAGTGGCGATCGTTCAACAGCTATGGGTTCGAACACTGCAGCCACTGGCGATTTTTCTACTGCCATGGGTTTCACCACAACTGCTGCTGGAAGATATTCTACCTCAATGGGTGAAGACAATAAAGCAAATGGGTATGCCTCATTGGTAATAGGCAGTTTTAATGATAATATAGTTGCACCGCAAGCTAGTATGCAAACAACAACCCCTCTCTTTATTATTGGTAATGGCACATCCGACGTTGCAAGAAGCAATGTTATGGTAGCTCGAAATGATGGTAAGGTAGGTATAGGAACTAATGCACCATCCAGTAAATTACATGTTGCAGGCGATATTTTATCCACAGGCACTTTTGGTGCAGGTGAAGATGTTACCATTACGGGAGCAGGTACTCGCATGTTTTTTAATCCTAAGAAAGGTGCTTTTAGGGCTGGTGAAATCCAGAGCAATCAATGGGACAATGATAGTATTGGTATTCGAAGTTATGCTGTTGGATTTAATACAAAAGCAACTGGATACGAATCAGTAGCTATGGGTGAAGGTACAAAAGCCTCTGGTGATATTTCTACAGCAATGGGTTTAAATACCGTCGCATCTGGACAAAATTCTTTCGCAATTGGGCTCAATACATTAGCAAGTGGTTCAGAGTCATTCGCAACCGGATTAAATACTATAGCAAGTGGGTATCGTTCATTTGCATCGGGGCTCAATACATTA
>CAZSUF010000241.1:0-2028 GCA_964609875.1 uncultured Bifidobacterium sp. | reverse complement strand
AGACCATTCCGTATCAACAGGCTATAGTACAATTGCGTCTGGACAAAGTTCGGTTGCAATTGGGCAAGGTACAACAGCGAGTGGATTACTTTCCTTAGCAACTGGCCTAAATACGATAGCAAGTAATCAAACTTCAACTGCCATGGGTGAAGGCACCAAGGCAAGTGGTTATGCATCATTAGCAACTGGCCTAAATACCAAAGCAAGTGCATTAAATAGTACCGCTATGGGTTATAATACAAAAGCGAGCAATGACCATTCTCTAGTGATTGGTCAAAATAATGATACCACCATTACGAATACCTTATTTGAAATAGGCAATGGCGCATCAACTATATCAAGAAGCAATGCCATGGTAGTTCGCAATGATGGGAATGTAGGTATCGGTAACCTTGGTAATGCTATTCCGAGTAAATTGACCATTCAAGGTGATGCAGGTAATCCAACCTTTCCAGGTGCTACATCTACGGGTGTAGCTCGTATAGCAATTAATAATCAAGAAGGGATTGATTTTGGAAAGATGGGCGGATCTCCTTATAGTGGATGGATGCAATCTGGATTTCAAGGCTCTGCCGATCCTATGGTTATCAATCCTTTGGGTGGCAATGTGGGTATTGCAACTTCAACACCTACAACAGGTTTTGATGTAAATACCAATGCAAAAATTGGTGTAAATGGCACACCCGTTGCCGCCATTATTAGAGATACAAAATCATCTATTCAACTTAACTTAGTTATAGTTGCAGCGGGTACAACATTAACACGAACCTATAGTGTTCCGAATGCACTTACATCAGGTGCTGTATTTGTGTCCCCTGTTACTTCTTTGCCTACAAATTTTAGTATTGATTATGAATATATACCGAGCAATGGAGTGGTATCGGTAACCTATAGAAATAATGGTACGACAGCAGAGTTCTTCCCTCAACCATTTTCGATAAATATTGGTATTATTCAATAAATAATTAGGTAACTTCATTGTTTAAAGAAGGAATAAAACGTAGAATATTTAAGCACACTTTATTGCAGCAACAACTAAATTGAAATTAAAAAAATAAGTATAATGAAAAATAAATTAATAATTTTTAATTTGAGAATTGGCTCATTGGCATATTGGCTCATTGGCATATTTGTATTCATTGGCACATTGCTACATGCACAAAGCATTTCCCCAAAAGTAATTGCAACCGCAGGTGGTTATCAATCCAACGCATCAGGTTCACTTTCCTTTACAATAGGTGAAACCAACACACAAACTCTAAGTGCTGCATCGCACATGCTGACTCAAGGCTTTCAACAACCATTCGATCTGCAAATAAACATTAAAGCCTTTTTACAGGGCTTCTATGTTGGAGCGGGTCAAATGAAAGATGTGCTTTTTAATCAAGGGGTCTATAGCAGTCCAACATTAATAACAGATAGCGTCACGGTGGCCTTGCATCAATCAATATCGCCCTTTGCAATGGTTTTTCAAACCAAAACACGAATCAATCAAAATGGAACCATTAATATCAAAGGATTGGGTTCAATAGGTCAATCTTATTATATTGCAATAAAGCATCGAAACAGTATTGAAACTTGGAGTGCAAATCCTGTGTTGTTGACAGACAATACATTCTATGACTTTTCAACAGCTGTCAATAAAGCCTATGGTGATAATCAGAAAGAAGTTGAGCCCGGAGTCTTTGCCCTTTTTAGTGGCGATATCAATCAAGATGGCTATATAGATGGTTTTGATTATCCTGATTTTGATACAGATTCTCAGAACAATGTATCAGGTGTGTATGCGACCACAGATTTAAACGGTGATGGATATGTAGATGGATTTGATTATCCTCTCTTCGATGAGAATGCGCAAAATAATATCAGTGTCATCACTCCATAAAGAATGTTGTGTTGTAAGTTTTGTACAAGACTGTTCATTTAGACAGTCTTTTTTTATGCTCCCGATTATCACTGTCGTCACCGCATCATTCGTTTCGTATTCTAAGATGTTGAAACAACCAAATTATTGTTATAATCTTTTTG
>CAZSUF010000240.1:0-6130 GCA_964609875.1 uncultured Bifidobacterium sp. | reverse complement strand
GTATTGCCAGCTGGCAAACACTTAATGCTGAAACCGACCCACAAGTAAGTAGCACAAGCACCAATAATATTCCGAAATGGAATGGCACTACATTAACAGATGGTACAATTACAGATAGTGCAAGCAATATAGGCATTGGCACAAGCAACCCTGCCGCCAAGCTAGATGTAAATGGCACTATAAAAATTAGTGGGGGTAATCCTGCTGTTGGTAAGGTTTTAACCTCTGATGCAACCGGTATAGCAAGCTGGCAAACACCTGATTCAGAAACTGACCCACAAGTAAGTAGCACAAGCACCAATAAAATTCCTAAATGGAATGGCACTGCATTGGTAGATGGCGTAATGACTGATAATGGAACCAATATTGGTATTGGAACCACTACACCAGGTGCAAAGTTGCATGTAAATGGTATTTTGCGTGCCCAAGCAGATGCCTCTAGTAAGGCTATAGAATTTTATCAAAGTAATGGTACTCAGGGTTGGGAAATGTTTGTAAATAACACGGGTCTATCAATATGCGAACAAGGTGTTGCTTGTGATAGATTAGTTGTAGCAGCTGGTGGTAATGTGGGGATTGGAACAGCTACACCAGCTGCACCATTGCATGTAGCAGGAACTCCCATTACAACAGCAAGTCAAAATAGAACTTATTTCCATTACGGATCTGCAATAACAACCAATTTTGCTGCCAGCAATTCTATTCAAGTGCGTGCCGATGGTTGGTTTTGGGCAAATAATGGGGGCTTTGTGGCAACCTCCGATCAACGAATAAAAAACAAAATAGGCCTAACCAATACACAAGGTGATTTGAATGATTTAAGCAAAATAGAAATAACCAACTATAAGTATATTGATGAAATAAATAATGGTAGCAAATTGCATAAAAAAGTAATAGCCCAACAATTGAATAGTGTCTATCCTTTGGCAGTAGACACGACTAAGGGTATTATTCCTAATGTATATGAAGTGGCAAAACATGTTTCTTTAAAAAATAATAGTACCCTCATTACAACAAACAAAGCACACGATTTTAAAACAGGTGATGAGGTAAAATTAATTATAGAAGACGTAGGTGAAAAATTAGTACATGTTGTAGTGGTGGATGATCATACGTTTTCAGTCAAAGAAATTATTAAGGATAAGGTATTTGTTTTTGGTAAGCATATTGACGATTTATTAATTGTAGATTATGATGCACTCAATACCTTAAATATTTCTGCTACGCAAGAGTTGTTGAAACGTATTCAGACATTGGAAAAGGAAAATGCTCAATTGAAAGAATTAAATGAAGAGTACAATGCTAAACTGTTGCATATTGAAGACAGACTAAATATCCTATCAACACCTACTTCAACAACAACTGCTCAAAAATAAACCATGAAAGGAACATGGATTTGAAAGATGAAAAAGATAAGAATATTATGTTCAGTAGAATCTATTTTCTCTATCTAATCCGTGTTTTATTTCCTTAACCCAATCAATCTTTAATAAAAAAAATAATCATGAGTAAAAAATTAAAATTAATCATTTCATTCATTGGCTTACTAGCCAATTGGCACATGGGTTTATTAAATGCACAAAGCCTATCCCCACAAGTGATAGCATCTGCCGGAGGTTATCAAGCCAATGCAACGGGATCACTCTCATTTACCATCGGCGAAACCAATACACAAACATTAGCTTCTGCAACACATATGCTCACACAAGGCTTTCAACAGCCTTATAAACTGACACTGAATGTAAAAGCTTTTCTTCAAGGTTATTATGCAGGCTCGGGGTTGATGGCGAATGTGTTAAATAATCAAGGCGTAACTTTAAATCCCGGCAATGAAACAGATTCTATCACTATTGAATTACGAGAATCGGCGTCGCCTTTTAATTTGATCAGCACCTCTAAAAAAATTATTCAAACCAATGGAACCGTGAGTTATAGTGGCTTGGCCTCAGCTGGACAATCATGTTATATCGTCATCAAACATCGCAATCATCTCGAAACATGGAGTGCAAATCCGGTGCTATTAACTGACAATACTTTTTATGACTTTTCAACGGCTGCCAACAAAGTGTTTGGCGATAATCAGAAAGAAGTAGAACCCGGGGTATTTGCCTTCTTCAGCGGCGATATGAATCAAGATGGTTATATCGACGGTTTCGATTATCCAGATTTTGATAATGATTCTCAGAATAATGTATCGGGTGTTTATGCTACTACGGACTTAAACGGCGATGGTTATGTCGATGGTTTTGATTATCCCTTGTTTGATGCCAATAGTCAAAACAATGTAAGTGTGATAACGCCTTAATCGAAAAGAATCATTTTTTTTGGGAGCTATTTCCCGCTTTCCGCGCTACACGGTAGCTTGCTGCAATCGGGGCTAGGGCTTCGTAGTTAATATTGTACTTTAGACAAATTAAATTCGCAATGCGAAAGTAGCGTATCGTGAAATTCAACAAGGTTGTCCAGGTTCAATTTTTAATGTACAGTATTTTATCAAAAGTGTATTCGAATGCAGACTAAAATAGTTGCTATCTGTTTATAAGGACTAGGACTTGCATGTAGGGTATTTTTTCTTGATCGCCTTATGGATCAACAGAACGAATTCATGATATTAAAATGATGGTTAACCACTATGAAAACTATTTTCATGGTTAACTACATTTGTGTACAAGAATTAAATCGATATGAGAAAAGAGTTCACATTACACTTTGTAAAATTTTTGTTCGCACTACATTTTTGCAGCAACAGTTATAAGGCACAATCACAAGCATTTAATTTTTCCAATACCGCCGCGTCAAATATTCAAATTATTGGGGCAGGTTATAATGGAAGTAATGCACCAAGTAATGGGCCTTATTATGCCCCTTTTTATTATCATACGGGTACATTATTTGGTCATCCAACATGGGAAACAAATCATGCGTTGGGGCGTTTTAAAATCTATTATAACTTGGTGCAAAACGTTTGGATTTTAGAATATTTGGTAGGCGGATTTTTACCTGTTGATTTGTATAAGGTTGCACCTTATCCTGCAGGTGGTTTGGATGTTCCGCCACCTACAGGATGGACTTCCATTTTACCAAGTTATGACCCGGCTCCCACTTCAATAGCTACATTATATAAAAGCTATTTTACAGATGCAGATGGAGATAAATGGGCCCCAAATAATGCTACAACCTCCATATTTTCAAATGCCACATCCACACCTTCAGGTTATGTTTTTATCGACAATGTATTAGGTTACAACGACTGTGATGATAATAATGCAAATATAATTTTGCCATACACATTTTATATCGACAACGACCATGATGGTTTTGGTTCAGGAGCCGTCGCCAATGTATGTGCATTAAATGCATCATCACCGCCTGTTGGTTATAGTACGAATAATATAGATTGCAACGATAATGATGCGAATGCGCATTATTTTTTCAATGTGTATGCAGATGTTGATCACGATGGTTTTGGTGCAGGAAGTCAACTTTATGTATGTTTGGATTTGAATAATATGAATGGTTATTCGTTTTATAATACTGATTGTAATGATAACAATGCAAGTATACATGCCAGCTATCCTTTTTATGCCGACAATGACCAAGACGGCTTTGGAATAGGAAGCGTCATCAATGTTTGTGCCGCAAGTTCTACTGTAGCACCATCGGGATATTCTACTAATAATACTGATTGTGATGATAATAATAGCAGCATTCATCAGCTATACACATTTTATATCGATAACGATCAAGATGGTTATGGGCTAGCAGGAAGTTATTCTGTTCAATTATGCGCCGCAAGTGCGTTGCAACCTCCATCGGGTTACGCTGTAAATGCCTTAGATTGCGATGATAATTTTTTCAATTCAAACACACCAACTACATGCACAGGCTTTCCTTTGAATGGCCAAAATAACGTACTTCATTTTGATGGAATTGATGATTATATAAAACGACCCACATCCATTCAAGGAGGCTCCGGAACTTGGGAAGCTTGGGTACAGAAATCAAATTGGAATGCACAAACAGAAGAAACATTATTTGGAAATGGAAATTATAATTCAACTCCAAACTCATTTTATATAGGACTATATCCCGGAGTTGGATTCTTTATCCGATATGGTGGTGCCAATCAAGTTGGGAATACTTATGTTATCGCGAGTTCAACGCTCGGTTTTGCATCCAATAGTTGGCATCATCTGGCTGCCACTTGGCATCATTTTGCTGGTACAACCACACTGAAACTTTATGTCGATGGGGTTCTGTTAAACTCTACAACATGTAATCTCAACCTAAATTTATCTGGACCTTCATTTATAGGAGGCGATGCGATATCTCCAAAATTTGGACCCGGTAGCATGGACGAAATCAGAACATGGAATTACGCACGAAGCTCAGTTCAAATTACAGGTAGTTATAGTTCGCCATTGGCAAATGCACAAACAGGCTTAGTGAGCTATAACAATTTTAATGTAGGTATTGCCGGCGGAAATAATGCAGCATTGGCAAATTTGCCTGATGTGGTGTCACCGGCAAATGTGGATACTCTTTATAATTTTGCACTCAATGGAGCAAGTTCTAATTTTATAAATACATCAACTCCTTCTACCACTAAAATTTATCCGCAAAATAATATCTTACATTTTGACGGGTTGAATGATTATATAGAGCAAGCCACTTCATTTAACGGAATGAGCGGCACATGGGAGGCTTGGGTACAAAAGGCGAATTGGAATTCAGCGGTAGAAGAAATTTTGTATAGCAATGGAAATTATACTTCATCGTCAAATGCATTCAATATAGGACTTTATCCTAATGTGGGTTTTTATATTCGTTATGGAGGAATCAATCAAGTAGGCAATACATATATTTCTAGTAATGTTTCGTTAGGCTTTGCCGCCAATAGTTGGCATCACTTATCCGCAACTTGGCACCATCAAAATGGACAAACAACACTAACCCTTTATGCAGATGGAGCCGCCATAGGACAAATTAGCACCAATCTACTTTTAAATACAAGTAATGCAAATACATTTATCGGAGGTGTTGGTTCAACATTTAATTTTGGCCCAGGCAGTTTAGATGAAATAAGATTGTGGGATTATGCTCGCACGGCTACAGAGATTGCTTCTGCGAACACGATAACCACCTCCTATCCACAAGTCGGTTTGATTTCTTTGATAGATATGAATATAGGAAATGCTGCGGGCAATAATACAAGTTTAATAAGTTTTCCTGACTTAATATCACCTTCAAACATGCACACACTTCACAATTTTTTATTGCTTGGTTCTACTTCTAATTTTGTCGCATCGCCACCCACCGGCCTCAATAAAGTGAATGCCTGTGCAGGACAATCACTAATCATTCATGGAACCGGTTTCGCAGGAGCACTTCCGTCCAATGTAACCATCGGGAATATACCAGTTGGGAGTATAGTCACCAATACCGGAAACGAAATGGAGGTGATCTTACCGAGTGTGGCTGTAACGGGTTTGGTGAAGATAGTTACTTCCAATGGAACTGGAATCTCGAGTGCACCATTCACCGTGTCAGCTGTTTCGGCTACATCTTCTTCAAACACAGTTTGCCAAGGTTCATCAACCATTCTAACTGGTGCCGGGGCTAACTCCTATTCTTGGACAGGTGGAATAACGGATGGCATTCCATTTTTTCCTTCATCCACAGCAACCTATACCGTTACAGGTGTATCTGCAAATGGCTGCACCAGCACGGCAACTCAAACAATTATCGTAACTTCTTGCGTGATCAATCTTCAAGTGTCGGCTTTCCTTCAGGGATATTATTTGAATTCGTCGACGATGCAAAACGTCTTGTATAATCAAGGAGTCCTTGGCGCTGCCATTACAGATGTGGATAGTGTCACTATTGAGTTGCATCAAAGTATAGCGCCATTTAATGCATTGTACACATTTACTGGTAAATTACAAACGAATGGCGTGATAAATGCCTCCTTTCCAAGTGAAGTAATTGGTCAATATTATTATGTGGTTGTCAAACATCGTAATTCAGTTGAAACGTGGAGTACAAATCCAGTGATGATTAGCGCCAATTCTAGTTATGATTTCACCACAGCGGCTAATCAAGCTTACGGAAGTAATCAAGCAGAAGTAGA
>CAZSUF010000239.1:0-6221 GCA_964609875.1 uncultured Bifidobacterium sp. | reverse complement strand
AATTTGATAAAGGTACACTCCAGTTTCAAGATTGCTCACATCCAATCATATGGTGCAAGCGTCCCGCTTGTTCCGATTATTGAATAGCGTCCCGCTTTCCCCTCTTCTGCTTCGTCAAAAATTATGGATACACAAGCCAAACATTAGTATGCTATATCCAAAAATCAACACGCCAATATCATCACTATTCATTGAAGAATCTTAGCATCACTCAAGAAATATTTCTTGCCGCATGATCCTTATATGGTTTGTGGGGACACAAAACATGGGGAGTAATTGTTTTATGTAATTTAAATATCTATAAGAACTGGTGAAATATATACAAACAGATTTAAATCTGTCTTATTCAAAGTACGAGATGCGCAGGGCTAACATCTCGAACAGCGCAAGACACAAACCATGGGGAGTGAGATTGCTATATCCAAAAATCAACACGCAACTATCATCACCATACATTGAAGAATCTTAACATCACTCAAGAAAAATTTCTCACCACTTGATACGTTTGAAAGACCAACTATCTTCAAAGACGACTATGTTTGAAGTCGACACTCGAAAGGGTCCCCGAAACGCCTGGTCGTTTGAAATACTCTGAAAATCGGGGGCATAAAAATGAAGCTAGATGCAGCAGAATTAGTTTTTATGCAGACTCAGTTTTACATTTGCTCCATGTTTGAAACTCCCATTTGGTTAGAGCGAACTGCACTCTTAATAGGCCAAGATGACCTTAGTAAATTACATGAATCTAATGTATTAGTAGTAGGAATTGGAGGCGTAGGAAGCTTCGCCGCAGAGTTTTTGGCACGCGCTGGTATTGGCCACATGACTATTGTTGATGGCGATGTGGTAGATATCACCAATGTAAATCGTCAACTGCCCGCCACGCATTCCCAAGTTGGAGTTTCTAAGGCAGCGCTGATGGAACAAAGATTAAAAGATATCAATCCTGATTTAAAGCTGACCACCTTAGCGAAATTTCTTAATCCAGAAGAAACGGCCGAAGTGGTGAATGCACAAGACTATGATTATGTATTAGACTGCATAGATTCAGTGACCCCTAAACTGCATTTGATTAAAGCTGCCAAAGATACAGGTTGCAAAATCATCAGTAGTATGGGCGCAGGAGGCAAAGTAGATTCTATGAAAATTCATTATGCCGATATTTCCAAAACACATATGTGCCCTTTTGCTTACTATATCAGAAAACGATAAAGAAAAGAAGGTATCAATAGTGGCGTGATGGCTGTTTTTTCTCATGAAAAACCTATAGAAGAATCTATCAAAAAAACGGATGGTACTAATTTTAAAAAATCGTTTTACGGTACTATTTCATACATCCCCGCATTATTCGGCTTGCATATGGCCTCATGGGTGGTTAGAGATATTACTGAAAGATTTGAACCTACCCAAGCTTGTATCCCCAAAGCCAAAAATAAATAGGACCGATTAACTTGCCTTTCATGCTACACTTTCAGGATTATCATGGGGCATGTGGTAAACAGAACTAAATTTTCCTAACACCTGTTTGTCTTGGCGAATCAGATTTGCCAAATAAAGTTGATCGATATCTTGTTGCTGCACTTTTCGAAACATCGGATGCATGGTGCCTCCAGCCATTCCTGCCTTTGCTTGTGCATCATATTGCAAGGAGGCATCTACCAAAGTGCCACGTGGATACATGATGCCTGGAGTGCCCCGACCGCGATGATCGATATTATCCGGATGTACAAGTCCAAGTGTATGTCCAAATTCATGCGCCGCTGTGGTGCTGCCTGGATATAAATTTTCGAGTTTAAAAAATCCCGTATTACACCCGATACCATCTACAAAAGAAATATTCCCAAGCACAAATTCCTCTACCCTAAAATAATTATTCATTGGATTTTGATTCTGAATGACGTCCTCTGGGCTTAGTTCAGGAAACAGACTCACGCCTACCTGAAACATCACTAAGTAAGGATTTCGATGCATCCAAACCAAAGCCCGGGGCTCATTCCACATAGAATTAATTTCAAATTCTAAGCGTTTTGCCAAGGCCTCATCGATAGCTGTGCCATATAAAAAAATATGTGCACGAATATATATATGCAAACGATGTGGATCAAGTTCGAGTATGCCCATAAAAAAGGATGATCAAATGTAAGATAACTACACTTTTCAGCACAAAATATTCGTTCAGCTAATCTTGTTTTTTATTATTTTCTTTTGGGTGGCGGACAGGCTTTCACTGCTACTCCACCCCACGCCGAAGCCAAGCGTGGGTGCGGGGTATCCGTTCAATCCTTGCCACGGCCTTCCGGTTTCATAGGATGTGTAGAATGTATTATTTACTTCTCTTGAATATATGAATCTAAGAGTTACCCCTCCATTTTGCTTTTTTTGAAGCTATATTTGCGATCGTGAATTTTCTGTATCCATTATTTCTGATTGCTGGATTGGCTGTCGTGATTCCAATTCTAATTCATCTATTCAATTTCAGACGATATAAGAAAGTGCTTTTTCCTGATATCCGTTTTTTAAAAGAACTGAAAGAGCAAACTCAAAAACAATCTCAGCTCAAGCATTTACTTATTTTGGCTAGTAGAATTTTAGCCATTTTAAGTTTAGTCTTCGCCTTCATGCAACCCTTTTTTTCTAAGGATGCCGACAAAATGAATCAAGGTCCTAGAGCGGTGAGTATTTATATCGATAATTCATTTAGTATGGGCATTGAGCAAGGCAGTTTGTCTCTGCTTGATTTGGCAAAAGGAAAAGCCAAAGAAATTATAGAAAGCTATGGAACCTCAGACCAAATACAAATATTGACAAATGATTTTGGTTACCATGAAAATAAATTTTTAGAAAAACAAGAAGCTTTAAGAGCGCTGAGTAATATACGTGTTTCTTCTACAAGCAGAACTGTGCAAGTGATATTGGAAAAGCAAAAACAATTATTACAAACCGAACCGGGTTATCAAAAACAACAAATTTATATTTCTGATTTTCAAAAAAATAGCTTTCCTCTTCAAACTGTTTTCGAAGATTCTATCAAGAAATTCTTTTTAAAAGTTCAGGCCCAAGCCGTCAATAATATTTCAATTGATACTGTCTATTTCGATTCGCCGTCTTTATTGATTCAAGAAGCCAATCCTATCACCATCAAATTGAAAAATAGTGGCGTTGAAGAGAGAAGTACCTCCATTTCACTTCGAGTCAATGATCAGCTAAAAAGTGTGGTCAACACAACAGTAAAACCGGGAAGTGTTCAAGTAGAAAAAATGAGTTTAACTACTGCGGTAGCTGGTAATCAAAAAATGGAGTTCTTCATTCAAGATTATCCTGTAACCTTTGATGATACTTTTTTTGTTTCAGGAAAAATTGTTTCGAATTATGCGGTGATGGTTTTAAATCAAAGCAATGCCAATGCTTATTTAAGTTCTGTGTTTAAGCCAGGTCTGCAATTCCGAATGGATAATCATCAGATTCAAACCTTGAATACAGAAATTCTTAAAAATTATTCTTTAGTCATTTTAAATGGAGTTACCACAATATCTGAAGCTCAAATAGAAGGCTTAAGTAATTTCTTACAACAAGGAGGCAGCATCTTGGTATTTGCACCTCAAACTCCGCAAACAGGGAACTTAAATTCATTTTTAAGTAAAGTAGCAGGTTGCAGTTTTGCGAATATAGATACAAGCAAATTATTTGTGACTGGTTATAATCGCTCCCATGAATTGTTCAAAGATCTTTTTACAAAAACGCCTGAAAATATTGATTTACCTAGTGTAAATAAGCATTTCATTCTCAATAAAAGTGCCATGAGTAGTGAACAAAAATTATTTACTTTTTCAAATGGCGATGCATTTTTAAGTGCCTATAAAACTGGGAATGGCAAAATGTATGTATGTGCTTCGAGTGCTGAAGCAAGTGCAAGTAGTTTTCCGAAGTCATATTGGTTTCTTCCATTGATTTACAAAATGGCATTTACAAATATTCAAAACAGTATACAGGGATTAACGCTAGGTAAAAATGCCAGCATCAATATTAATAATACGAAGATTGGCGACAAAACTGTGTATCATATTAATAAAGGCACCTTTGACGCTATTCCAGAGCAACGAGCTATAGGAAGTTATATTCAAATTAATACAAATAATGCCGTGAAAGAATCTGGTGTGTATGGTATTTATTTACCTGAAAGTAAGGATACAACTTTTACTGGTTTAAATTATAACAGAATGGAATCTGATTTGCAATATTGGACCATGGATGAGTTGAGCAAACAAACAAAAATCAAGAATGCATCTTGGCTTGAAGATAAGCCGAGCGCTGGAACTTCTATAAATGAATTACAACATGGGTTACCACTTTGGAAAGTTTGTATTATTTTAGCCCTGTTATTTTTATTGATAGAAATATTGTTGATTCGCTTTATGAAATAACTTTTGAAGATTTACCTATGACGCCCATTCTGATAAAAAAAGCAACCATACTCTGTGAGCAAAGTCCATTTCATTTAAAGAAAAAAGATTTGCTGATTCGTGAAGGAATGATTGAAAAAATTGCTGATCAAATTCCGGCTAATAAGGCAAAAGTGATAGAAGGAAAAGGTCTTTATGTAAGTGTAGGATGGATGGATATTTTTGCAAATTTTTGCGATCCAGGCGAAGAATTCAAGGAAGATTTGATCACTGGTTCTGAGGCTGCAGCTCAAGGCGGTTTTACAGATGTATGTTTGATTCCTAATACTAAACCATCTGTTCAACATAAGGCATCTATAGATTATATCAGAAACAAAAGCGGCATTGTAAACCTACACCCTATTGGATGTTTGTCTGCAAATTTGGAAGGAAAAACGTTGGCTGAAATGTATGATATGCGCAAACAAGGGGCTATTGCCTTTAGCGACGGTATCAAGTCTGTTCAATCTGCAGGTCTTTTATTAAAAGCACTTCAATATGTAAAAACATTTGACGGGGTGGTTATTCAAGTTCCTGATGATTTAACCATTTCAAAACATGGCCTCATGCATGAAGGCATAAATTCGACTCAATTAGGGTTGCAGGGAAAGCCTAGCATTGCAGAATCGATGATGGTTCAAAGAGACATAGAATTAGTAAGGTATACAGAATCAAAAATTCATTTTACAGGAATTAGTACAAAATCTGCGATTGATTTAATCAGAAAGGCCAAAAAGGAAGGTCTTCAAGTAACATGTTCTGTTAGCCCTTATCATTTATTATTTACAGACGACAAATTAGCAAGTTATAATACCCAATATAAAGTAAACCCGCCTTTAAGAACTGAAGTAGACAGAAAGGCCCTGATCAAAGCGGTTGAAGATGGCACTATAGACTGTATAGCTTCTCATCATATGCCTCAAGATTGGGACGCTAAAAATAAAGAATTTGAGTATGCACAAGATGGAATGATTGGGCTTCAAACCTTATGGCCTATGCTTTTACAAGTAAGTTCAAGCATACCTATTGAGCATTGGATCGGTATGCTCACTAACAAGTCAAGAGAAATATTCGGAATCACCCCAAGGAATATCAACGTGGGGGAAAAAGCTTGTTTAACTATTTTCAACATAGATCAGCCTTGGGAAATTTCTGAAAAAACTTTAAAAGGCAAATCAAAAAATACGCCATTACTCAATCAGACTGTGAAGGGAAAAGTAGTGGCCATTGTAAATCATCAAGAGATGTATATTCATGAATAAAACAATTTCAACTAGAGTAGGATTCATCACGGGGATACTGATTTTATCCTTCATACTCCTATTAGTTAAAATTCAACTTGCTGCTGAATCACCTTTGCATTTGCTTCAATTTTTATTATTATTTGGCGGTGTGATGGTTTCTTTGTTTTTACTATTTAAGCATTATACAGACATTCGATTGATTGAAGCCTTTTCACATGGGATGAAAACAGTGGCCACCATTTTGATTTTAGTGATTATCGGAAACAGTTTGTTATTCTTTATATTTTCAAAAGGTCAGGATATGTTGCAACAATTGACTTTTTTGATCATGAAAACCTTATTTTCGTATGGTCTAAGTGGAACCTTATCTTCCTTATTTGGCGCCTATATTTTTAAAACTTTTACAAAAAAATAAATGTCATTAATTTCTGTTATTATCCCTTTTTTAAATGAAGAAGAATCTATCCCTGAATTAATAAGCTGGATAGAGACTGTGATGGATAAGAATCATCTTGACTATGAGGTAATCATGATAGAT
>CAZSUF010000238.1:1739-6234 GCA_964609875.1 uncultured Bifidobacterium sp. | reverse complement strand
AACTAATTTTCAATTCTGAAATAATGGATTTAGGAAGGTTGGTAGAATATAAAGTCCATGGTGTTGAAGAAGATTCTCGAAAAAATACGCCTTCGAAACAAGAGGCGAACAAGGCTTCATCTGTACCTTCTAGAAAGATTAAATCTGTGAGATAATAAACGGGAAGTCCTTCTGAATAATCTTTCCAGCTTAATCCGCCATCCGCACTGAATAAGACTCTTGGTGTTTGTTTACAAGGATCTGCATAGTCGCCAAAGTATCCTAAGGTAATCCATATTTTATTTTCATCATAAGGCGAAATACAGATACTATGAATTCTGGTATTGGCTTTGGCTTGTCCCTCAATTTGTACTAAAGAGGATATATCTTGGAATGAATTTCCGCCATCAGTAGATTTATATAAACCACTCCAATAGCTTGAAGCATAGATGATATTTGAATCTGTTTCTGCTACAGCTAAAGCTAACAAATTATTCGGCGCACCTGTTATATGGTTAGACCATTTTTCATTAGAAGCATGCAAGATATGTACTTGGTTACTTGCAAAATACACATTGCCATTGCTGTGTGTAAAGATTGATTTTTTATTGCTTATGCCTGTCGCATTATTAGGGTGACAATACTGATCAAAGGGGGCTTTGTCATTGGTGGTTTTATGCAAGCGGTTGGCATTGTATTCGCCATAGGCAGTATAAAGAAATCTTTTGCTATATTCTACATCGTATCCATCGCCTCGGATTTCTGTAATCCATGTGTTGGTTTTAGGCAAGAAACTCATGATAGAATTATCTTGTGAACCTGCGCTTATATTTCCTGTAAAAGGCGAAACACCTAATCCATAAAATTGAGTAATGGGTAATGAAGTGCCGTTTAAATTCTGAAAGGATGCTCCACTATTTTTAGAGAATGATAAGCCTCCATCAGTGCCTAAATAGATTTCATCATGTAATCCATCTTTAGAGAATGAAGAAAAATAAATATGTCTAATGTCGGCATGCGGGGTATTATTTTCGCCTAAGCTATAATCGTATAAAGCACGAAATGTTTTTCCTGAGTCAATAGATTTGTAAAATTGATTTCCGGCAAAGTACATTATAGCCGCTTTGAAGGGATGAATTCTTAATCCGGCGCGCCAATAGATATCTTCAATTAAAGAACCTCGATTGGGAGAAACAGTATGAATGACTTTATTTTCATTGATGTCAAATGTATACATTAGATGCTCGAATGATTTATGAAAAGTTCGATCAATGAATAAGTATGGACTGTCTGGATGTTGTTTAGTGAGTTTAAGTGCAAAAGTTGGATTAGAGAAATCCATAGGGTGAGCACTTTTTAGTAGTGAAGTTAATTTTTTAAATTCGATTTGGTTTTTAGAGCCCTCACATTGGTTCAATACATTGAAATCATTTTCTCTCAACAAAGAATCATTGTTGGGTGTATATATTGGATTTGCATAGGTTGTAAAAAATAATTGTTTTCCATTGGGTGAAATTTCCAATGAAATAATTTCAAAATCATTGTCATAAAAACTTGAGGGGAAAATTTCTTTAGAGTAAATGTCTTCCCAGGATTCTCCCATATCTACTGATCGAATAATTTTGCGTTTGCCATAAGCGTAAAAGATATGATGGAGCTTATCAAATCTAATTCCTTGTAAGTCGATAGAGGTGAATAGATCAGGTTTTTCTGTATAATGTTTTTGCCAAGTTTTTCCGCCATCCAATGATTTTAGGATGCCTAAATTGATGGCATCGTACCATGAATTGGTAGAGCCTGTTGCTAAAAGAATTGTGTAGGGCTTTTTATTATAATCAATCCAAATATCATTGACACCTAAAACAGGGAATTCGAATTGATCAGTTAAACACTCCCAGGATTTACCTCGATTGAGGGTATGAAAGAGTCCACTGCTCATGGCGCCTATAAAGATTTCGTTTGAATCAAGTGGGTTGACAGAGATTGAATTTACGGCGCCAAAATGTTGATCCTTGATTTTATCTAACTCATTAAAAGGACCGAGAAATGACCACTGAGAAGGATAGGGGCTTTGTTTTAAACAAGGTAAAAATTGTTGTGCGTTTAATTCTTGTTGAAAGAAAAAAAGTAGAACAAGTAATATTCTTTTTACATGCTTCATACCATTATGAAACTTTTGATTGCTTGAGCTGTTGCCATAAATCAGTAAATTGAGTAAGCTTTAAATCTACTAATTCATGTGAGTCTGGCAAGGATGAAGTGGTTTCGACAAACACCGTTTTCATGCCTAAGTTTTTACCGAATGCCATATCAGATAAATTATTACCCACCATGATTGATTTAGAAAAATCGATATCAGGAAAGTCTTGCTTGGCTTGCAAACCCATGCCAGTATTGGGTTTTCGATTGGGTGAATTAGAATCTAGATCCGGTGCGAAATATATGTTATCAATTTTTCCTCCATGATTTTCAATGGCTTGAAGCATTTTTTGATGAATCAAGTGCAAGTCATCCTCAGTCATTAGCCCTTTGCCAATACCTCTTTGATTAGTCACGATGATGATACGATTAAAAAACTTAGAAAGCTCTCCTAGAACTTCTGGAACATTGGGATAAAAAATAAATTCATCATGATGACGAATATAGTCTTGGTCTTTTTCAAGATTAAGCACGCCGTCACGATCTAAAAAAAGGCTCCATTGTGTATCAATTTGATTGAATATGATCATGATGTAACAAATAATTGTGGAATTTCTGTTTGGGCCTTTTGATAGTCTGCTGGTATGCCAATATCAATAAAATATTTATCTTGAATCCAACCTGTTATTTCTCTTTCGTATAAATATTTTTCTAGGTAGTCTTTTTCGAAGGAGAATTTTTTTTCGAAAGGGATATTGAGAAAAGAGTTTCTAAAAAGGCAATAAACGCCTCCATTAATATATCCACTTGAGTTTTCTTGTTTTTCTTTAAAGGCAGTAATGTAGCCGTCATCATTTAAAGTCACCATACCATAACGATCTACATGAGTCATAGGTTTTAAAGCCAGGGTGCAATCTGCCATGCGGGTTTGTTGCCAATCTAACATAGCTTTTAAATCCACATTAAATAAGGTATCGCCATTTAAAACAAAAAAGTCTTCTGTATTGCAATATTCAAGGGCATTTAGTACAGCGCCACCAGTGCCTAAAGGTTCTGATTCTTCTGCAAACTCAATTTGGAAATTGAATTGATTCTTTATTTGATTCATAAATTCAATTACCATGTCTTTTTTATAGCCTACAGAAAAAACTACTTTATTGAGTTGAAATGGTTGAAGATAATTGCATAGATAATATAGAAAAGGTTTTCCTGCAATATCAGCCAAGCATTTTGGTTGCTCGCTAACCACCGATTGAAGTCTAGTACCTAAACCACCTGCTAGAATTATACAGTCTTTTTGCATTTATCCAAAGTATTGTTCTTCTACTAATTGACAAATAATATGACCTAATAAAATATGAGATTCCTGTATGCGAGGTGTATCATTGCTTGGTACATTCAGCAAGTAGTCGCTACAATGTTTCATTTCGCCACCTGTTTCACCCGTAAAGCCAATTGTAATCATATTTTTAGTCTTGGCTACTTTAAAGGCTTCTAGAATATTTTTTGAATTTCCACTCGTGGATAATCCAATTAATACATCTCCTTCTCGACCAATTCCTTGAATTAATCTAGCATACACAACATCATAACTATAATCATTGGCAACCGCTGTCAAATATGATGTATTGCAATGTAAAGCTTCTGCTGGCAATGCCTCTCGATCTGTATAAAAACGCCCACTAAATTCTGCTGCTAAATGTTGCGCATCGGCTGCACTGCCTCCATTGCCACAAAATAAAACTTTCTTTCCAGCTTTAAAGGCTGCAGTGATCAATTCGCTGCATGTTTGCAAACGCTGAATCATGATTTCATCTGCAGCTAATTTTTGTTTTGTTTCTATCGAGGAAAGAATTAGATTTTTAATTTTGTCATTCATGAATATGCTTGATTAAGATGTTTCAAAAGTAAGATAAGTTTATTGAACAATTCCAGCTTGCTGATAAAGTTTCATGGCTTCTTGTTGTTTGCCTTGTTTCATGTAAATGTCGCCCATGTATTTAAATGCCATTGATTTTATTTCTGGGTCTTGAGAAGATTTGCTCAGGTTCATCAATGCCGCATCAATTTGACCTGAGCCCATTTGTGCCAAACCTAAATAAAAATAGGTTTTAGGATACTCGGGATTATCTTCGACTAATTTACTGAAGATGGATTGAGCTTGAGCAAAATCGTTTTTTTGCAAACTTGCCATACCAAAGAGTTGTCTGGTTTCCATATTGGTACTATCAATTAAATAAGATCGCGTGATGATACCATAAGCTGAATCAATTCGGTTTAATTGTAATAAAACATTGCCATATGTATTTAAGACCACACTACTTTTTGGATCTTTTTTCAAATAATAATTTTTTTAGATTTTTATTTACTATACCAA
>CAZSUF010000238.1:0-1600 GCA_964609875.1 uncultured Bifidobacterium sp. | reverse complement strand
CAGAAGGTCTTTTGATGACGGCTGATAAAGCGCATTGTTGAATATTCGCAGTAAATAATGTACTGCCTTCTGGAAGCCAAGATTTGTTTTTGATTTCTTGATTGGGAATGAGTGCAATATGCATGATAACATAATCCCAAGGTTTTTGGTTTTTTTCTAAGAATCTAACGTAATCTAATTTAACATTGGGTTCTTTTTCGAAATAATGTTTAAGTAAATGTGCAGCATTCGATAGCACCACCACTGTATCGCCAGGCTTCAGTTTAGAGGAGACATTTTTTTTAAACCAATCTGCAGATTGTTTAAGGCTATTATAATAATAATCCATTTCGTAGTTGGTGTAGGCACCTTTTACACCACCAACCATTTGATTATGATAAGTAATTGTATTTGGAAAACTCTGTATAATAAAATAGGAGGGTTCGAGAATAAGAAAGCCTAAGAGTGCATAACCCACCAATTTTATTTTTTTACTGTCTAGGTATTCTAATAATTTTTCCCACCCAAAACATGCAATGACTATCAATGAAGGGAAAATAAATAAAATATGACGCCAAGCATGGTACACATTTGATTTGGAGTAAATGATATAAAATAAGGGGAAAATAGCTGTGAATACAACAAAATAAAAAGCAGATGATTGGGGAGATTTTCTAAAAGACCAAATAAAAAAGGCCATTAAAGCTAGTCCAGTTAGTAAGGCATAAGAACTTGTGATTAAAATACTTTTCGGTAAATAATAATTGGGTAATTCTCCAGAGTATATTTTAGTACCTTCAAACAGTTGAAGAATATTTACTTTGAAATTACTCATTTCTGAGAGTGCAGTTAATGGGTTGTTGAGTGGACTTTGTAATCCATAAGGCCATAAGAGAGAGCCACAGAAGTATCCAGCAATGGCTACAATAAACACGGGCTTCGCAAAAGAAAATATCATGACATATTTCTTATACACGAATACATGATTGTAATAAATAATTCCAGCAAAGACAAACAAATAAGGGATTAATAAAATACCACCCACACGCACGTTGATGGTAGCGCCGATACTTAAAATGGCCCATACATAATCCCATTTACTCGCGTTAGGTAATTTGTTGAATAGCCTGATGATATTCCAAATTGCCATGATATAAGCCGCCGCAAATGGAATATCCTTGGGGTTATTCATCGCGTGACCTAAAAAGAAAGGAGAGGCAAACATCATCCAAATGGCTATAGTAGCAGCTTGCTCATTGAGAATATGTCTGGCGATTTTGGCTGTAAAGAAAATAGCCAAGAAGCCAGCCCAAGCATTTAATATATGTCTGGTTGTGTATTCTTCAAAGGGTGAAAATGAATTGACCATAGCACATATCAAATCAAATAAACCGCCATAATACTGAATCACGCCATCACGATTGTATTCTTTGGGCATGTTAAATACAGTTTGGTCGCTTCCGAAACTTAGAAAGTATTTTAAAATGGCTTTGCCGTATTCATTCATGTCTACCTCATCTCCACTGAGTCCATAAGAAAAACTCATGATGGTCATCAGTACAAAAACTGCGATGAGACTTCCAAACATGATTTTGTTCCATAGGGTTTTTTGACTTATTTC
>CAZSUF010000237.1:5871-6267 GCA_964609875.1 uncultured Bifidobacterium sp. | reverse complement strand
ACTTTGCTACATACAAATTAGAAAGATTTCTATTGTAGTACCACTTACGTTTGTAAATTGCACCTACGATACCGCAGGATTCACATTCAGTTGTTTTTGCAATAAAGCCTTTCAACCAAAGAAACGCCTCATCATACTTTGTTTCTGATGACAAGGCAGGGTCTTTATAAATATATTTCGCAATTCTTTGGCAATCATTTTCTGACCATGCCGAAGTAGGGGTGTTCGACCCCAATAATTTATAAAGAATCTCTCTCGAATAAGAATACAGATTCAGATCCGCTAAGTTTTCTGCAAGCTTAATATATTGCATATATTCATGCGAGATTGGCGGAAATGTACTGGTCGTATTTGTATGTAAAAACTGTTCTGCTTTCTTTAACCACTTTATTTTAT
>CAZSUF010000237.1:0-5861 GCA_964609875.1 uncultured Bifidobacterium sp. | reverse complement strand
ATGAATGTTTTCCATAGATTACTGGTTTTGGTTTTTAAAATATCTTTTATATTCACTTAATTTTTCATCATTTGAACCCCAAATGGAGCGACCAACATTAGGCAACAAGAAGTTACCAATATACCTATATGTTTCAAAAATCCAAAAGCACCACCAACCTTCTTTTTAAAACTTCCAATTCCTATTTTTATTCTCACTATACCATTAAAGAGGTAACTTAAGTGCATTTAGGATAGAAACTATTGCTTTGTGTTTTACCATCAGCGTATCAAGTTGTTTGCTATCATGCTCTATTAAGGGTTTGTAAATTTATCTAAACAATCGACTGTTTAAGATTTATTCCCATCGTTTACCAAATCTAATATCCGCATAAATGTTTAAAAACACAGCATTGTTTTTTGCATTAATCATGATAGGAATTTCTTTGGTATAGAGTTCTGCAGATGCGCCAATTTCAACGCCTAAAAAAGTTTTTCGTGTAGGCGCGTAATCGAAATAAAATCCAGATCTTAATGCAAGGCCAGGTTGTAATTTGATTTCTCCAATGCCTTTTGTGAAACTGCTTCCGCCTATTATGGTGCCTTGGTTTTTTGTATCTAGAAACGATTCCTTATTTTGTTCTGAGTATTTGGCGAATTTTCTAACATATACATTCCCTTCAGGAACAAGTAAATCTAAGTAATAAGGTTTAAGAATACCTAAGGATATACCCGCGCCATAAACCCAATGAATGACTACACTTTTTTTATCTAGCTTGCCCGTGATAGGTTTCATATTGGCGTATCCAAATTTGAATTGATAAAAATTATTGATTTTGCCATATTTGTAAGATACAGGTTTTATTTCACCGGGATTGACCACGCTGAAATTTTCATTTAAATTAGAGGATTCTTTTGGATGGTGTTTTTCTGAAAGGTCAATCCAAATGGTGCCTGTATGTAATCGATCTTCATCTTCTGAATGAATAAAACCTCTGTTGATTATAAAACCCCAGCCATCACTTGCTAATCGATAACCTATACTCATTTCCTGAGTTAAGGGTGCGATCTTTTTTTTGCGTATAGCTTGAACCGATGCTTTATTTTGATCAGCTAATTTCTTTTTTTCTGCCAACACTTTTTCACGTGCTAATTTTAAGGAATCTAGTTTGGCTGTTCGGGCAGAATCGGCTGGAGAAAAATCCGTTTGTGTAAAGTCTTCTAAAGGCTCATTTTTTTTAGATTTAGATTTAGCTTTTGCTGCTTTTTTCCTTGCAAGTTCTCTTTCGTTTCTTACCTCCGCCAAAGAATCCCGTTTTTTTTGTTGGGCAGCTTTAAGGAGTTCCAGTCTTTGTTGATTTGCTAAACGAATCGAATCTGTTTTAATTTTATTGGCTTGTCTTATCGAATCTGCACGACTTTGGCTAAGAACGGTTGGTGCATTTAGTATTAAACCAAAAAAGCACATCATGGCAAATATGACTGGTATGCGTTTCACTAGATATCAAAACTAACGTAATTTTACCAAAATTCAATAAATTATGACGGCTAGTGTATTATATACCAAAGATTTAAGAACAACCTGTACCCACCTTCAAAGTGGCACTGTGATTGAAACTGATGCGCCTAAAGACAATCAAGGATTGGGTGAAAGGTTTAGTCCAACTGATTTAGTAGCCACAGCGCTTGGGGCTTGTATGGTAAGCATTATGGGTATAGCCAGTAAAACACATGGTATGAATGTAGAAGGTACTCAGGTAGATGTAGAAAAAATCATGGTGGCAGATCCATTGAGAAGAATTGGAGAAATTAAGATTCAGCTTCGTTTTCCAAGCGAGCATGTTTATAGCGATAAGGATAAAAAGATTTTAGAACATGCTGCCATGACATGTCCTGTTTTTTTAAGCTTACATCCTGACACGAAGAAAACTATTGAATTTAATTGGGGCTAATTTAAGTTCAGAAAGTAAATTTAGGACGTTATTGCGGCAACGATAGGAGTGAAAATCCCATCTCGTTTTTAAGAACGAGATGGATTGTAACGGATAGCGTGTGTGCCGCCCAAAAAAATAATTTATTGTCTAAGAACTTTATAACCAATGGCGCACTGCAAGCATCTTCGTCGATCGCAATATTCCTTTTTCAGTTGAATGACTGCTTGTGAATCCGCTGCATCGTTGATGTGGAACCCTTCTTGAATCATGAGATTTACCAAAGTGTTTTTTTCTGCTTTTATGTCTTTAAGGAGTTGCAAGGCATGGCTGCAAATTGAATCTTGAGCCTGAATTTTTCCATACACAAACAACAAAGGCACGATGGCATTGATGAGGAGATTGTCGAAAAAATTATGTCCTATCTTTTTTTCTTTGTGGTTAGAACTATGTTCGAATTTGTAATGGGTATCCCAAAATGGAGAAGCTTGCAAGTTAAACAGGGCCTTTAATTGCTGGATGTTTTTCGCATGTAAAATGTCGGAAAATAGATGGGTGGATTGATACATTAATTTGGCAAAAAGGGCTATTCTTATTGTTGGAAAAGAGGATGGTCGAAGTCTAAGAAAATTCCATTCGTGTAATTCCATGCCTTTTAATGCGTGTAATTTTTTTAGATGACTATATTCTTTATGCAGACTTTGATTATAATCGTTTGTAGGCTGATCAGATAAAAATCCGGCTTGTCCAAAAAGTAAAGCTTCGATTTGAAATAAGGTATGATGTTTAGCAAAAAGTTTTAGTGGGGTTATAGAAGCAAGTCTTTCAAAGTTATCTTGATTGATTAACAGGCCGAATCCTCTTGCTAAGCAGACATAACAAATTTCTTCCCAATTTTGGGTGTAAGTAAAAAGAAGTTGTTTGATATGTTCAATTTTGTTTTCTAATCTTTCAATCAACATATTATCGAGTTGTTGATGAACAATCATGTCTGGAATGCTTGATAGAAAAGGTTTGCAAGGGATAGATTGTACCTGATTCATCATTAAATAATAGGTATCAATGATTTGTAAGTTCAGATAAGACTTTAATTCAAGTGTAGGAAAATAGCTTCCGTCGTGAGTATAAATTTGATCATCATCTTCGAATACCACATGTAAAATAAGTTTGTTGTATTTCGGGTCATCTTGATGTTGATGTTTTGTCCAATCGCTACTTTTGAGATGAAGTTCTATGGAGCCCGCCCAAATCGTATCTTTTATTTTAATTCTGGCGTTATTAAAATCAGGCCCAGCATCATGATTTAAAGTGCCAGTTTGCAATACCCACATTTCTTTTCCTTCTGTGGTAAAGAGTTGTTTATGGGTTTGCCATAATTTGTGTTTCCAGATAAACTGAAGAAGTCTTTCGTTCATATTGACAAAATTTAAGCCTATGTTTTTTCTTACAAGATGAATTGAGTAATATTCAATTTGTAAGATTGTCGAAAAGCGATTGAAAGAGATAAACTTTTGGTGGTACTTAGGCAATGTGTGTTACATACTGACTTTATCTTTTACCTTAAGGTTTAATTCTACTCACAATCTTTTCTTGCTTTAATTCTGTAAGGGTATTGTTGGCAATCCATCGGGCTGCCGGTGTGTTTTTCAATAAAATGCGCTGAGCTGTTTCGATTGCAATGGGGTGTAAATATAAATTTCTTTTTCCAATTGTACGCAAACACCAATTAACTGCTTTGCGCACAAAGTTTCTATTGTCATAAGATTCTTCTTCGATACGTTGAAGAAATTTGTGGCATAACTCGTGCAGTGGTGCTTTTTTGTGATGAACCACATATTGAACCATGAGCACAAAGCCAGTTCGTTTTACAAATTCTTCTTTGGCATAGGAGTATTCGAAAGCTTTGTCGAGAAAGAAGTTTGTTTTCTGAAATAAATTACTACAGGTTTGATCGCATAAATCCCAGCTATAAAAATCATGCGTCCAACTATCCATTTCTTGAGGCGTTAATTTTTTAGGATCAGCTATCATGGAAGCTAAAATCATGGCTTCGTGAATATTGCTCTTCCAAAGCTCCATAGCTATTTGATGTCTGTCTGGATTTTTTTTGTAGCCCTTGGTAATATTTCTGAGTGTAGGTAAATTAATACCTAGTGTATTGTCATTGCCAATAGCAAATCTTTTCATGCCTTCTTGATTGGCCTTGTTTTCAAGACTTTTTAGATGGGTTAGAATTGATTTGCTTGTGGTCACCGTGGTTGAAACAATTTATAAGTACAATGACATTTCTTTTTGTAGACTTGATGCTTGGATATTCGCTTGTATAGCAAAGTCTTCGCCGCTGCTAGCGAAAATAATTTGACGAGAAACATTGACAAGCAATCCGATATCCTGATTCATTCCTAGTTCGCTGACCTCTTTTAACGACCCTCCCTGTGCGCCTACGCCGGGAACTAATAAAAAATGATTCGGGATTAAGGCACGCACTTCTGTTAATTGAGCAGTTTTGGTAGCACCGATTACAAACATCAGATTTTCATCAGTGCCCCAGGTGCTTACTTTTTTGATCACATGTTTAAAGAGTTCTTCATCATGACTTTTTAAATACTGGAAATCAAAGGCACCTTCATTGGAAGTTAAGCCCAAGACAATTGTCCATTTATCTTTAAAATCAAGAAAGGGTTTGATGCTATCTTTTCCCATATAGGGGGCTACTGTAATGCTATCAAAATGCATTGCTTCGAAAAATGCTTTGGCATATTGTGTAGAGGTATTTCCAATATCACCTCGTTTGGCATCTGCAATGGTAAAAATATTCTCGGGAATATAGTCTAAGGTTTTTTGCATGCTTTGCCAGCCTTTCAATCCTTGTGCTTCATAAAATGCAGTATTGATTTTATAGCTTACGCAATATTCTTTAGTCGCATCAATGATGGCTTTATTAAATTCGAAAATCGGATCCTCTTCCTTTAATAAATGAGAAGGTATTTTAGTGATATCGGAATCAAGGCCTACGCACAAGTATGATTTTTTTGTCCGAATTTGATCTATGATGGCTTGTTTATTCACAATGTTTTTTCTTGAGCTAAATAAATGATTAATGCTGAATCTCTACTACTTTAGTTGGATTTAGATTGGCATTTCGAATAGAAATATTTCTGGCAATTTGTTGAGCAACTTGGTCAATAGCTGCCACAGAAATCGGGTCGCCAAAATTCAAGGCTGGCTTTCCGATATCTCCGCCTTCACGAATAGACATAGCTATCGGAATGGCGCCAAGGTAGGGGATTTCAAAAAGATCAGCTAAACGTTGGCCTCCACCTTGTCCGAAAATATAATATTTATTATCCGGCAATTCGGCTGGTGTAAAAAAGGCCATGTTTTCTACGATACCTAAAATTGGTACCTTAATTTGCGGTCCATCAAACATCATGATGGCCTTTTTGGCATCTGCTAAGGCAACTTCTTGAGGCGTAGTTACAATCACGGCACCTGTTACTGGAATCGTTTGAACCATGGTTAAATGTATATCGCCGGTTCCTGGTGGTAAATCAATGATTAAATAATCTAATTCGCCCCAAATGACGTCGGTTACAAATTGTTTTAAGGCACTACTTGCCATGGGTCCACGCCATACCACTGCTTGTCTGTCGTCAATTAAAAGTCCAATACTCATGGCTTTGATACCCATCACGTCTATTGGAACTATCATGCCTTTGCCATCGACATCTTTCATCATGGGTCTTTCACTTCGGATTCCTAACATAATAGGAATAGAAGGACCGTAAATATCAGCATCCATTAAGCCAACTTTTGCACCGTTTTTTGCAAGCGCTAAAGCTAAATTTACTGAAACGGTTGATTTTCCTACTCCGCCTTTGCCAGAACCTACGGCTATAATGTTTTTTACCCCTGGCAAAACCAATTGATTGTCTTTTCGGTTACTGCGGAT
>CAZSUF010000236.1:3901-6277 GCA_964609875.1 uncultured Bifidobacterium sp. | reverse complement strand
TGGAATTATGAAAAAGTAAATCCACGTATTTATTTCAGTATTCTCGGTCGGCCTCAAGAACACCAACAAAGGCGAGGTAGTCTTGCATTCTCTGTGCAACTCTGTGTTGCATTTTTCTCTGTGATTCTCTATGTTATATGCAATTTATTTAACACGGAGTTGCACAGAGAAGTTTTTGCCTAGGTAAATTAAATGTATTCTCTGAGTAATTTTATGTACATGCATTTCAGGAACTATGTCATGTTTTGTTCATGCAACGAGTTATATTTTTCATCAATTCTGTATAGTTTCTCTGTGTATCTCAGTACTGTATTTCCTCTGTGCAACTCTGTGTAAGTGCATTGTAGTATGATTCGGAGGGTCCCCATTTTTAAAGCACCACTTGAGCACAAAACATGCTGGGGGCAAAATAATGTGGCTACGAAACAAGGGCACTTCGCAGAAATATACTTTGTATGTTTCATGTCTCCAAGAACTAATGGTTCGCATTTTTCAAAGTATTTCGTTTGCCAAATTGCGCTTATTTATAGGATGCATTTATTCTAATGAGTATGATATTTTACAAGACTAATATCATGTAGAATTTCAACAATTATTTTTACATGCATTCATGTCGAGATATTTGTAGCACTTGAAACTTTCCATAGAATTATTTTTTATTCACATTTTTTTTTAAATTTACTTTTAACCTAACATCATACCCATGCAAAAAAGTAACTATTTTGTTCTACTTTATTTTTTCATTTTCTTTACAACAACAACTCATGCACAAATCACTATTACAGGAGGTAGCAACGCAAGCCTAGGTTCGCCATATAGTAGTTTAAGTAATGCCATTACAGCGATAAATGCAGGAGGGCCTTTAACAGCTCCTGTAATTGTAAGCATTCCTGCAGGTTATATAGAAACCTTAAACAACAAAATTACACTCACTCAAACTGGCACATTAAGTAATAGTTTGAGTATTCAAAAAAGTGGTGTTGGGGCTAATCCCAAACTAATTTCCTATACAGGAACAGATCCAATTCCATCTTCAGTTTCAGATGGTTTTTTTGTATTGGCTGGCTCTGATTATATAACCATTGACGGTCTTGATTTGGAAGAAAGTAGTTTGAATACAAATGCAACAACCGTGATGGAATTTGGTTATGGCATGTTTTTAAATTCTAATACAGATGGTTGTCATCACAACACAATTAAAAATTGTACAATCTCCTTAAATCGAATTCAAACTGCTAACTGGTTAAACCCTGGTTTTAATGGTTCTACGGGTATTGTATCAATAAATTCATTATATCATACAACGGGGCCTGTGACGCCTTTGAGTGCACAAGGGAGTAATTCGTTTAATTCGTTTCATTCAAATACAATTCGACAATGCATTGTAGGCTTCTCTTTAATAAGTTACAATTCTACAAGCCCTTACACCCTTTCCGATGCCTATAATGATATCGGTGGAAGTAGTTTGTCCACTGGCAATACCATTCTTGAATATGGTAATGGAGCTACCGCTTTTGCTGCCGGTATTTATCTTTCTGGACAGTATAATCCTAATTGTTCATTCAATACCATCAACAATAATTTGCCTGCTGGTGTGAATCATCAAGGTTTATTGGATGGTATTTATATAAACGGGGTGGGTGGCAATCCTGTTCAATGTAATTCTAATATTGTAAGTTTAAACAGTGCAGCTACTACATCTAATGTGATTCCAATACATGTATTAGCTGGAACTATGGGTGTTGATGCGAGCATAGTCATTCAAGATAACACGATTCAAAATTCCTTGTATAATTCAGCAACTACAGGCAGTTTGAAAGCGATACTTTTCGTTGGAAATTCTACCTCAGTAGATATAAGTAGCAATACTATAAATAATAATTCCTTGTCTGGAACTGGTGCGATGGAACTCATTAGCTTATCAGGAAGCCCAGGCTCTATCTATATTAATCAAAATATGTTGGGCAATAATACTAAAACAGCAGGGGGTAATTTTTTTGGCATCAATAATCTTTCTCTTGTGGGTACTAGTGAAATTAGTTTAAATAATATCTTTTCTAATTCTATCACGAATGCAACAGTAGCAAGTCAATTTCATGGAATTAAAACCTCTTCACCTGTTTATTCAATTTTTGAAAATAGTATTTATTCGAATAGCATGACTTTATCAGGCACTGCCACTGGCGAAATGAATGGAGTTTATTATACGGGTAGCGGTAATAGCGAATTGATATATGACAATGTTATTCATCATCTCACTATATCAGGAACTAGCACCTCCACATCCAACCTGATTCGTGGTATATACATTAGCAATAGTTTGTCAGCAGGAAGTATGTCTGATAACAGTGTATACTCCTGCGGGTATACGGGTAC
>CAZSUF010000236.1:2433-3876 GCA_964609875.1 uncultured Bifidobacterium sp. | reverse complement strand
TCAACGAATTGGTGGTGTACTCGTTGATATATTCCGAAATAAAATTTTCGATATGCATGCAACCGGAACAGCGTCTATTGTAAATGGGTATGTCTTTTCCTTAGGCAGTGGCGTATTTAATGTGTACAACAATATGATATCTGATTTGCGAGCTACCCAAGCGACAAGTAGAAGTGCTGTAAATGGTATGAACGCAAGCAATGTAAATTTGAATGCGTGGTTTAATACAATTTATTTGAATGCCACAAGTACATCTACAACAACTTTTGGAACTTCTTGTGTTTTGTTTTCATCTAATGTGGCTTCACTTGATTTGCGAAATAACATTTTAACTAATTTAAGTACGCCTGCGCAAGCTTCACTCAATGTTGCCAGTAATGGGGTGTCGGCTTGCTTAAGAAGAAGTAGCGGAACAACTGCAGTAGTGCCTGCAAATTATTCAATACAAAGTAATAATAATGCCTTTTTTAGTTCAAATAGCGGCGGTGTAAATACAAAACTTCTTTATGCAGAGGGTACCACATCAATCACGAATCCAATAACAACAATTACAGCTTTGCGCAATTTCATGCTCAATAGAGATTTAGCTTCAGTGCAAGAAAATCCTACTTTTTTAAGTACTGTCGGAACGACTAGTACCTACCTGCATATTAATAACACTATTTCTTCTCAATTGGAAAGTGCTGGGAAAAATGTTAGCGGAGTTACACGAGATTTCGATTCGCATATTCGATATGGAAACCTTGGATATCCTGGAGGTGGTTTCTCATTTCCAACAGGGGGAAGTGCACCTGATATTGGAGCCGATGAATTCGCTGGCGTAATATCCGACCAAACCGGACCTTTGATTACCTATACGCCACTTACGGGTACTTGCTCTACAGGAAATTTTACAGTTTCCGCTACGATCATAGATGCAACGGGTATACCTCTATCTGGCACCTTACGTCCTAGAATTTATTTTAGAAAAAGCACAGGTGCTTGGGTGTCAAGTGTGGGCGCCTTTGTCTCCGGTGTATCCACAAATAGTAATTGGAACTTTACTTTAAGCGGAAGCCTCGTTGGAGGATTTAATTCGTTAGACATTATTCAGTATTTTGTGGTGGCGCAAGACGCATTCACCACATCGAATATAGCTGCCTCCCCATTTCTTGGTTTGAGTGCAGTGAATGTAAATAGTATTTCTACCTATCCAAGTAATCCGAATAGTTTTACCATCACAAATGCAGCACCAGTTATTAGTAGTTTAACTATTAATCAAGTAAGTTGTAATGGATTAAACAATGGAAGTATACAAGTCAACACAACTGCAGTGAATCCTGTGTATAGTTCTACACCCTTTGTTCCTAGTCAATCAGGAAATTTATTTAGTAATTTGTCTCCGCAAAATTATACGATTACCGTTGTAGATGCAGCGTTCTGCAGCACAACTAGTGTTACTAC
>CAZSUF010000236.1:0-2361 GCA_964609875.1 uncultured Bifidobacterium sp. | reverse complement strand
AAATTAAACTTCTTGTAATGGGAGTTCTTTACCTACTTTATTGGTAACTCCTGTTGGAGGCACAAGCAGTTATACATATCAATGGTACAGCGGTACATCTACGCAAACAACTGTATTAGAAGCTCAAAAAGACAATACTATTTTTGAGAATAATCCTGATAATAGTAATGGTTTGGGCAATCAACTCATGGCTGGAGCATCTTTCACCGATGCAGGTGGTGATGCACATAGAGCGTTTCTTAAATTTAATATTCAGTCTGTAATACCTCAAGATGCCATTATTACTAATGCTAGTTTGGCATTGCGTTGTTCAGGATATGCCGCTGTAGGTGGATCAACAGCACATGATTTATCCTTACATAAAATGTTGCAAGATTGGGGCGAAGGAACATCCAATGCCATACCCAATGTGAATAATGGGGGTTTTGGTGGACTAGCTCCAGCTACTGTCGGCGATGTCACTTGGAACAATGCATTTCATCCATCAACTGCTTGGAACACCAACCTCGGCGGTGATTTTAATAGTAACATAACAGCGACTACTTCGGTAACCACAATTGGGTTTTATACTTGGTCATCTGCTAACCTGACTAGCGATGTGCAATTATGGACAGCGAATCCAAGTAGTAATTTTGGTTGGATTTTAAAAGGACCTGAAACAGTGGCAGCAAAGGCTAAAAAATTCTGGTCGCGCCAAGCAGATACAGCCATTTATAGACCCAAACTTTCGATTACCTATCAAGCAAGTGCGTTAATTAGTACTGCTCAATTTATCAGTAATGCTGCTGCTGGCACTTATTTGGTTGTGGTGACCGATGCGAACGGATGCACTGCTGTCTCTAACATTACAATTGGAGGTCCTTCATCTGCATTAAGTTGTAGCATAACAGCACCGCCTATTGCATGTAATGGAGGAACTACCACAGCTCAAGCCAGTGTAAGTGGTGGGTCAGGTAGTTACAACTATGTATGGTATAGTGCTACAACAAACACCAATACTGTAAATATTTTTCCATCAAAAGATAATACAATTTACCAAGGAGCAAGTAATAATAGTAATGGATTAGGTACTCGTTTAGTTACTGGGTTGAGCTCTGTTTGGCCAGGTATGAAAACAAGAGCTTTACTTCGATTTGATGTGAATGGAAATATACCTGTAGGAAGTCATATTACAAATGCAAGTTTGTCTATGAATTGCGCTTCTGTAACTGGTACACAAAGTGCAATTACCTTATCATTATATCGTATGTTAGATGATTGGGGAGAAGGAACTTCAGCAGCTACGTTGATTCCCAGCTTAGGTGTTGCTGCAACAACTAATGATGCCACTTGGATAAATAATTTGTTTCCATCTACAAACTGGACAACTACAGGCGGTGCATACTTTCCTATATCGAGTGCGAGTGCCATAGTAGCTGGTCCTGCATTATACTCTTGGTCTAACACGAAAATGATCAATGATATACAAACTTGGATAAATGATCCGAGTACGAATAAAGGTTGGGTATTACGCACCAATGAAACTGGTGCGAATCAAGAAAAATTGTTTAATTCGAAAGACGATGTGAGCAATAAACCCTCATTGTCCATTACCTATTCTAATAATATAGTAGCAAATACCATGACAGCTTCGAATTTGCCAGCCAATACTTATACTGTAGTAGTAACCGATGCGCTCTATGGTTGTACCACATCATCGGTGATAGTTATTGGTCAGCCAAATGCTTTGGTAGTGAGTAGCAACGCAATTCCGAATTCTCCAATATGCGCTGGTACACAAATTACTTTAACTGGTGTTGGCGCAACAACTTATACTTGGAGTCATGGCATTACGAATGGGGTGGCATTTACACCTCTAAGTTCAGCCACTTATACTGTTACAGGAACGAATGCTTCTGGTTGCACAGCCACATCAACGATTAGTGTAGTTGTAAATAATTGCAATGCCACGCTTGATTTAACTTGCTTCATCGAAGGGTATTATATTGGGGCTAACAATATGACTCCAGTGTTAATGAATACTGGGCAAAGTAGCAATCCACTTATTTGTGATTCAATGATGGTGAGTTTGATGAACGTCAGCTTGCCTTCACAAACGATGTGGAGTGGCACTGTTGAATTAGATGTAAATGGTGCGGCCTTGTTGATATTGCCTCCCTCGTTGATAGGAAATAGTTATTACATAAAATTAAATCATCGCAGTAGTCTTGAAACATGGAGTGCCAACCCAATTTTAATTAGCCTAGTAACACCTTATGATTTTTCAACCGCTGCCGATAAAGCTTATGGCGATAATCAAAAAGAAATGGAACCTGGTGTATTTGCACTTTTTACAGGCGATATCAATCAAGATGGTTATAT
>CAZSUF010000235.1:0-6306 GCA_964609875.1 uncultured Bifidobacterium sp. | reverse complement strand
AGCATCGTTATTAGATGCGTTTACGGATAGTATTCTGCATTCATCAGTTAAGTTACAAGAAATTTCGTTGTTCGATGTCACTGGAAAGAACTGGTTAACTACGCATGAAACTAGTTCTATTCACCTCGAAAATTTATTACCTGGCATTTATTATTTGAAACTCCAAGATGATAAAGGGAATAGCTATATCAAGCATTTCATTAAAGAATAATTTATTTTATTAAGTTTGCTTTTTATGCCCCCAGCGTGTAATCTATTCAAAGTATATTCCTGCATGGGGACCCTCCGATTCTTTAGATAATGCCTTATAAAATAGAACAATTTAATATCATCCATGAACAATGTAACTATAAAATATTTATTTGTATTCGCTTTTCTTTTGCTGGCCGTTAAAGTAAATGCACAACATGCTTGTTGTCTGCCTTATAAGAAAGGCAATTTATGGGGCATTTGCGATACAAATAGCAAGGTGATGGTTCAACCTTTGTATAGTACTGTGAGTTGTTTAAACATTGGAAAAGAAACGCTGATATCTTTTATAAAAAATAATAAGGCCGTCGTGTTTATCAATGCTATCTTGCAACCTGCCTTAAGTAATAAGTACGATTCTATTCATCGCGCCTCATATAGTGCTGAGGGTACTTTTTTTATTTTCAATAAAGGTAAAATGGGCTTGGTAGAAAATGGCAAGGTCATCTTTCAACCTATGTATGATTCTTTAGATTTTACTTCTAACAATAGGATAGTGGCCAAGAAGAATAATTTGCTCGGTTTAATCAGTACAACAAATAAGATCATCATTCCATTTAAGTATGCGCAAATTGAACCTGATTGGTATAAAAATCAACATAAAGAAAAATCTGATAGCTTGCACTATTGGGAAGCCAAAAGCCTCACGACTGATGATTCTTTCGTTGATCCAATTCAACCACCTGTAGAATATTTTTATGATGATGAAATTATGTTGGTTAAGGAAGGTGGCTCTTACGACATTGATAAAAGGAATAAAGAAAAGGAGTTGGCCTTGATGAAAGAATTTACTTACGCAAAGATTGTTAGTGCCTATAGTCGTTTATTTTATGTAAAAGATATCGATGGGCGAATAGGTGTGTATGATTACTATGCTAAAAAAATAGTTGTGCCTATAGAGTTTGATAGCTTAATGATGGATGAAGAAATTGAGCAAGCAAATTATTGTGTGGTGTATAGAAATGGGAAAGCTGGTTTTTATAATGGGTTGCATGAATTGTTATCAGTGACCTATGATGCAATTAATACAGATGAAATTGGCAGAGGCATTATATTTCCCATTAAGAATGCATTGTATGGTATGAATTTTCTTAGTGAAGACTTTGACTTAAATATTTTGCCAAAATATGCTAGATTAAAATATCATGCCCGTTTTAAGGTAAACGAAGATTGGTATTTTGTGCTTTTCGAAGCCATAGATACTGAAGGGAATAAGTTTTATGTAGGAGAAAATGGCTTAGAATATTTTTCGAAGTAAAATATGGTGAGGCAAAAAATCATTGTAAGGTTTTAAGGATACCGGATGATTCGGCGAAGTAGGAGGCCCTAGCCCTGACTGCAGTGAAAATCCTGCCGACATTTCCATTTGCTTAAGTGACACAATGACTTGTCGGCAGATTGGAACGTAAGGCAGGAAATAGCTTCAAAGAAAAAATTCATGTCATAAAAAAAGACTGCCCTTTTGAGACAGCCTCTTGTTTTTGTTTTGTTGTTGTTTGTATGGTTATTTGACTAATTCTTTAATCTTGTTATAAATTTCATTTTCACTGCCTTCTTCATAGCCTGTATGTTGAAAAACAATTTTGCCATTCTGATCAACGATCATAGAGAAAGGCACATTCTGAAAATTTAAAGAGCGTTTCAAATCACTATTTGGATCTAAGTAAGCCGGGAATTTCCAACCTTGAGATTTAGCGAAAGTTTTCACCATCGCTGAAGATCTTGAATCATCAATGGAAACAGTCATGTAATTGAAACTTGTTTCTGCTTGCCATTTATCTAATTTAGATTGAATATTTTTAATTTCGTGTTTGCAGGGAATACACCATGTGGCCCAGAAACTTACTAAAGTAACTTTTCCTTTTTCGAAAGCTTCGTTAAAAGGAACTTGCTTGCCATTGAGGTCACGAACCGTAGTTGTAGGTAAATCTTGAGTTTGTGAAAAACCAATCAGCGATACCAAAACCAAGGCTGCACTTAAAATGATCTTTTTCATTGTATTTATTTTAAAATTTGAAACCAAATATATACCTGTTTTTCATTCAACGTACAATTCAAGTTGTCATTAATGAATCATTAATGTTTGAAATGTCTCATTTCGGTAAGTACCATCACGAGTTTTTGGGCTACACAATATTCAATAGAATCTTTATCCCGTATGCTACCACCAGGCTGAATGAAGGCTTCAATGCCAGCTGCATGTGCTATTTTTACACAATCATCAAAAGGGAAGAAAGCATCTGAGGCTAAAACAGCACCTTGCAAATCAACTTCAAAATGCAATGATTTATCAATAGCCTGACGCAAAGCATCAATACGTGAAGTTTGCCCACAGCCTTTTCCGATAAGTTGCTTGTTTTTAACTAAGGCAATGGCATTAGATTTTAAATGTTTAGCAAGCAGGTTGGCAAATTTTAAATCTTCTTTTTCTGTCTCATTACTTTCACGTCCTCCTTTTTCTATCCATGAAGAATAGTTACCATGGTCATGATCTTGCATGATTTCTCCATTGAAAATAGATTTTCGTTGAACAATTTGGTAGTTGCTCTGCAGGTTTTTTAATAAAATTCTATTCTTTTTTTGTTGAAGGATAACAAGTGCTTCTTCAGTGAAATCATCAGCAATTAATATTTCAAAAAATATTTCTGTGATGGCTTCTGCTGTTTGTTTGTCAACTTGGCTATTGCAAATAAGCACACCCCCGAAAGCACTTTCAGGATCGCCCGCTAAGGCAGCTTTCCAAGCATCTGCCAAAGTGGATCTAGAGGCAATGCCACAAACATTGGTATGCTTGATAATAGCAAAAACATGTTCTGAAGATTCTTTAAATTCTTGAATCAGTTGAAAAGCAGCATCTGCATCAACTAAATTATTGTAAGATAATTCTTTGCCATGTAGCTGAGTAAAAATCTCACTTAATTTACCTGTGAAGCTAGCAAGTTGATGAGGATTTTCGCCATAGCGTAAAATAGCTTTTTCACGATTGAAATAATCAGCAATCGCAATATCATATTTCATGACAACTTCAAAAGCCTTTGCAGCAAATTGTTTTCGTTGAATTAAAGTCAGTTCGCCCACTTGTTGTTTAATTAAATTTTCTAGTTTCGCATAGTCCTCCTTAACAGCAATTACACAAACATCTTCAAAGTTTTTAGCCGCAGCTCTAATCATAGATGGACCACCAATATCTATTTTTTCTATGATGAGTTTTTCTTCATTTGTGGAGGCAACTGTTTGTTCAAATGGATATAAATCAACAATCACCAAATCAATTTCTGTAATGCCATATTCTTTCATTTGTTGGACATCTTCTTCCAGATTTCTTCTGCCTAATATGCCCCCGAAAATTTTAGGGTGAAGTGTTTTTACTCTACCTCCTAAAATAGACGGATAATCCGTAACAGATTCTACGGGAATACAAGGAATGTCCATAGATTCTAAATAGGTTTGTGTACCACCCGTCGAATAAATTTGAATGCCATGTTGTTGTAATTCTAAGGCTAAAGTATCTAAGCCATCTTTATCAAATACTGAAATGAGCGCAGATTGTATTTTTTTTGTCATAAGGGTAAATTAGAGTTTCAGCGCGAAATTAGAAGGAATGACTAAGCGAAACAATTTTTAAGGAAATAAATACTCACAACTTAAGTACAAAGGCTCCATCCTTGGCTACAGAATGAAGTATCTTTCCGTGTTGCGTGCAAAATTTGGCCATTGATGTAAATACCTTTTCAGAGGTGTTTACATCTAATATGAGATGCTTGAAATGAATATGTGTGGCAATTGAAGTCATATCGATGAAGCCTTTACATGAAATGATTAAGTAATCGATTTCAATAGGATTGGAAATTTTGAAACTTGGTTGTTTTAATCTTCCTATAGTTTTTCCTTGAAATTCATATAAGTCTAGGATTGGCGATTCAGCTTGGTGAATAAGGTTTGGATTATGCAGGGTGGATTCAAAAAAGGTATGAGCAGGTTCAATGATGTATTGCTTTGTTTTTTGATGATGGCTCACTAATTTTTCATCGGGGGAGTAATATTGATGGCCATGAAAGAATTCAAGTATAGATTGCTTCGAGGCTTGGTATAAAACAACATTTTTTAGTCTACTGACTTTTCCTTGATTCTACCTGATTTACTATGTCAAAAGTAATACTAGCCAAGAGTATAATGCACAAGGTTTGTGCAAGGAAAAGATGTTTGACTTTTTTTGTTGACGCAAATAAGGAACTAACAATCACGATTCCGAAAAGAAGACTCATTTGCCAAACTTGTATATGAAGTTGGTTCCAGGAAACAAACTCAAGTTGACTTAAAGTTTTAATGAAAGCATTTAGCCCATGTATAAGCCATGCAATTATTTTGCCTAGAAAACTTGAAACAGGCTTGATCCAAGCGAACAAAAGGGCCACAATTTCAAGATATAGAATAATTGTTGTAGCTGGTATAGCCAAGAGATTCGTAAGTAAAAATAAGAGTGGAAATTGATGGAAATAATAAATACAAAGAGGGAAGGTTAATATTTGAGCCGCTATAGTGGCGGCAAGTAATTTCCAAATTAAAACAATAATGGATACGCTAAAGTAGAATAGAGAATAGATTCTGTGATAGAATATTTGTAAACTAAGTACAGCCAAATAAGATAATTGAAATCCTATATCAGCTAGCCAATTTGGATTGATACATAAAAGCAAAAAGGCTGAAGCAGCAAGATTATTAAACGAAGTAATTTTTTGACTACTTAATTCACCAATACCCAAAAAGGTGAACATACAGGCAGCTCGAGTAACAGATGGAGGGAGGCCAGTGAGTAAAGCAAATACCCACATAAAAATAAGCGCGATGAAGACAGCTAATTTTTTATGGGATTTGAAAAATGGAAGTAATAAGAGTAGGGACTTTAAGCTTGAATACACTAGCGCCATATGCATGCCAGAGATAGCTATGATATGTGCAATACCTGTTTTGGAATAAGCTTGTACAGTTTCATTGTCCATATTTTTTTTATATCCAACTAAAAGTGCCTCAGCGAGTCCGAAAGCTGTTGAATCTTTTAGGCATTGATGAAGTAACTTTCTACATTTTTCGTTCAATTGAATAAATATGCCTGAAATACTCTTTTCTCTATGCTCAATGTGTATCCATTCGTGTGAAGGAATATAGGCAGTGTAAAGAATATTTTTGCGGGCACAATAATTCTTGTAATTGAATGAACCTGGATTATTTGAAAAAGGTATTTCTTTAAAATGATTAGTAATAAGTAAATGATCGCCAGGAAGAATAGATTTGAGGTTATTTTCTTTTCGGATATAAAGTATAGCTTCTCCTGTTGTAGATAGGGCATTTTTTTCATCAAATACTTTGGATACTTCTACATCAACTTTATATGTTTTTTCTTTTTCATCGGGGATGCTTAATACTTTAACTAGGCTTTTGGTTGATGATGTCAAATGATGGCCAAAATAGAAGGTTTTGTTTGTGCAACTATGGAAGAATGGCAAACTGACACCGAAAGAAAATATTAGGATATTGAGTAAGATTCCTTTCCAGAATCGAAACTTGAACTGATACGAAGTAGGCAGGAAATGAAAAGAAAAATAAAGAATGATAATAGGTAAACCTATGAACGCTAAAATTTTATAATCTGAAATTGGGTAAATAAGTTGAATACTTATTCCAACCATTAACGGTATTAGAAACCGAATAAAAGGGGCCTCCCTCCACAAATTTTCCATCTCCACAGTTTTAATTCACTCACTTTTAATGCCTGCAAATAATCATTCGGTTGGCTAAAAAGTTATCATCACGAAAACGAAACTAAGAAAAATAATTTTTATGAAGAAATAATACCGATTGGAATTTTGTAACAGACCAATTTTTCGTACCTCAAATTGTTCTTAACAAAATAACCATCGGCATATACCACTGTAAGATTTGGTCTGCGACACAAATCACATTGGTATAATTTTCAATGAACGATGTATTGCGGCAACGATAGAAGCGAAAATCCCATCTCGTTCTTCAAAACGAGATGGATTGTAGCGAATAGCGTGT
>CAZSUF010000234.1:5875-6307 GCA_964609875.1 uncultured Bifidobacterium sp. | reverse complement strand
AATTCTGTATTCATATAAGTTATTTGCTTTCTCTGACAATGTAGGAAAATTTTCTTTAACCATTCCTGATTCTGCCAAACGTATTATCGTCATTACAGAATATTTTGGAAATGACACAATTGCTCTTACAGACCTGACTAAAGAAATCAGTATCGTATATCCTTATATCCAAAAATTCAAGGACATCAAAATCACCAAACGTCGAGCTCCAACAGAAATTAGTCTGCTCACTATGCAAAAAACTGAATTCATTAGTTCAAAAGAATTACTCAAAGCAGCATGCTGTAACCTGAGCGAAAGTTTCGAAACGACCCCCAGTGTCGATGTTTCCTTTTCCGATGCTGTCACAGGCTTTAAACAAATTCAATTGCTCGGACTTGCCGGACCTTATACATTAATCACACGAGAAAATATTCCAGAAGTACGCGGATT
>CAZSUF010000234.1:0-5795 GCA_964609875.1 uncultured Bifidobacterium sp. | reverse complement strand
CAATATCGAATGGCGTAAACCTATGGAAGGTGACAAACAGTATTACAATCTCTACCAAAGTGCACAAGGCCGCAGTGAAGCCAATGCCTACTTTGCCTTTGAACCCAAAGAAAAAATGTATACTAATTTATTTTTTCATGCCAAATCTCAATGGCTAAAAACAGATCAAAATAAAGATGGCTTTATAGACCAACCTCTAGGCAATTCAATCATTGCAGCCAATCGATGGATGTGGTTTGGCAAAAAAGGACGAGAACTTCAACTGGGTTTAAAATATAATTATACAGACAATACAGGAGGAGTTTTAGATTTCAAACAACATGAAAACCCTTTGCAAAGCAATTTTTGGGGTATGAAATTTAATACCAGACGAATTGATGCTTGGAGCAAAATCGGAAAAGTGTACGAACAAAAACCTTGGAAAAGTATGGGCCTTCAATTAAATGTTTCTCATCACCTACAAGATTCCAAGTTCGGTAGAAAAGTATATCACGCCAATGAAAACACCTTATATGCCAATTATATTTTTCAAAGCATCATTCAAAATACCAACCATATTATCAAGTTAGGCGCCACCTTAAGTCACGTAGATCGTCATGAAAAGGTAATCTTAGATCACTACAAACAAGAAGAAAACACCGCAGGTATTTATGGTGAATATGCTCATACCTTTTCGAAAAAAGTAAATTTACTTGCAGGTGTTAGAGTCGATTACCACAATTTATACGGCGTATTTTTCACACCTCGCTTTCATCTTAGATATGCCCCAACAGATAAGTTGACTTTCAGAGGATCTATCGGAAAAGCGTATCGAACAGCCAGTATTTTTTCAGAGAATTTAGGTATGTTTTCTACTAACAGAACAATTTTAATTATGCCATCTCAAAAGGATGGTATGTATCAACTCCAACCCGAAAAAGCGATTAATATGGGCATCAATGGCACTTACAAATTCACGGCCAATTTCCGCCCCGGCACCCTTTCCATGGATTACTATTACACGCATTTTTTCAATCAGGTCATCGTCGATTGGGAAGAATCTCAATTTGTCAAATTTTACAACGCTACCTCCACTTCGTATGCACATAGTTTTCAAGTACAACTAGATTACGAACTCATTCGTAAATTAGATATTCGTATGGCTTATCGATTACATGATATCCAAACCACTTACGAAAATACATTGCGACAAAAACCACTCAATGCCAGACATCGAGCTTTTATGAATGTGGCTTATACCACCCGCAAAAAATGGGCTTTCGATTATACCGTTTCTTGGACAGGCTCTAAACGTATTCCTTCCACGGCATACAATCCTATCGACTTACAGCGACCCACAAAATCGCCTTCCTTTGTAACCATGAATGCACAAATATCAAAGTCATGGACAAATCTCGAGGTCTATACCGGACTAGAAAATATCACCAATTACATGCAACAAAATCCTATCATCGAAGGCCAAAATCCTTTCGGCTCTTATTTTGATGCTTCACTGATTTGGGGACCAACCATGGGTCGAACCTTGTATGCAGGCTTAAGATATCATCGCAAATAAGTTGTTTGATTTTTAATTCTTTTGGGCGTGTTTCGTTGGGCTGACTGTCATCCTTCTAACCGAAAGTGTGTAGACAGCCCAACGAAACCGGGCTATCCGTTGCAAGTCCTCTCCCGAATCGGCTATGATCTGTTTATCAATATTCAAGTTTCGCTAAGCCTCTCGGGATGCGGGCTTTTCACTCCTATCCCTCACGCAAACAGCCTCATTATTGTCAAGCATATTTACATTTCTTGTTGTTTTTCTATACCTTAGCTATTAAGAATGAATATCGAATTAAATCATATTGAAGTGGATTATATCAAATCAACTTCTTCGCAAATATGGGCACAAAACTGCCTGTTCGAATCAGGGAATATTTACCATATCGTAGCTCCTTCAGGCAAAGGCAAATCAAGTCTTATCCAATTATTATACGGCTCTATGAATGCTTATGCTGGAAACTATTTAATGGATGGATTCTCAGTCAAAAACCTATCACTTGAACAATGGTGTACACGTAGATCAAATCAACTTAGCATCGTATTTCAAGATCTTAAATTAATGCCGCATATAACAGCCTTTGAAAACATTGAAGTGAAAAGAAATCTAAATCCTTTTCACCCAAAAGAAAAAATTAATGAGATGGCCAATCGACTCCAAGTTGAACCTATTCTTTACAAAAAAACAAACACGCTTTCGTTTGGAGAAAGACAAAGAGTGGCCATTATCCGTGCACTCATGCAACCTTTCGAATGCCTGCTTCTCGACGAAGCATTTAGTCATTTAGACGAAAAAAATATTCGCCTAGCCAGCGAACTTATACTTGAAGAAGTGCAATCTCGACAAGCTACCTTAATCAGTGTCGATCTCGAACCGCATTCGCCTTTTCCTTACAATCAAATGTTTAGTTTGTAATGAAAAGCTTACTCCAATCCATATTACATAAATCTTCATTCGCTGAAAAAGCTTTTCGCAATGCAGCATGGCTCATCGGATTTTGTATTCTTTTTATCACAACTCAATTTTACTTAAATACACAGGTCCTATTGCACCACGAAACCACAGAATCGAATGTAGATTATGTAGTTGTCAATAAAAAAATCAATAACAACATGATGGGCAACTCATCACTCACTATGTTTAATCAAGACGAAATAAACGATTTCAAAAAGCAATCTTTTATCTTGGCAATAGATAGTATTATCTCCAATCAATATGGCATCATGGCCCAAACTGGCGGCAACTTGGCTTTCTCCACGCAATTATTTTTCGAATCAGTTCCAGATACTTTTTTAGATATTCAACCCAAACATTGGCAATGGCAACAAGGAGATCAAACCTTGCCTATTATTTTATCTCAAGATTTTTTAAATCTATACAATTTTGGTTTTGCATTAAGTCAACACCTCCCACAAATGAGTGAAGAAACCATGCAGCAAATCCCTTTTCAAATTACCATTTATAATCAATCTGGCCAGGAACAATTTCAAGCGGTAATCGCAGGATTTACCAAACGATATTCTTCGATATTAGTCCCTCACGCATTTATGGAATATGCAAATCAAAAATTTGGACAAAACACTTCTCAAAAACCTTCAAGACTCATTATTCAGCACAAACCAGCTCAGAAAGCACAACTATTCAAATACCTTGAAGAACATCAACTGACCACGAACCAAGAAAAAAATAGTTTCGATAATTTGCAACTGATATTAAAAATTGTGTTTGGCAGTCTTGCCTTCATGGGTTTCTTTATTCTCACTTTGTCGTTCATTCAAGTGTATCAAAGTATTCGTATTCAAGTGAGCGAAGCAGCCAATGAAATCAATATTTTACTCTTACTTGGCTACTCTCCAAAACGAATTCAGTCATATTTTATTCAACCAATTATCAAACAATTGTTCATCTTGATTCTAATTGCCTTATTCATCACCGGCTTAGTCCAAGTACTTTTATCACAATACCTTCAAACTTTTCATTTAACAATCAGCTTATTTTTACATGGGCAAATATTTATCTTAGCTTGCCTGCTGGGTTTATGTGTATATTATTTATTGAGAAAGAAAACTTATCAAACTTTTCATCAATACCTTTGATCTCCCCAATTTTTTCTATTTGAATTGTAACCCATGCATGTAAAACCTATTGACCTAACGATGAATGAAGTTGCACAAATTGTGCAGGATCAATCAGCATGGAAGGTTATTAATTTATTACTAGAAAAAGGTTTAATTGAAGTGTACGAAAATTTACAAGACAATTATAAATCTCGTCAAGAAAATTTTGTCTTCCTACTTCCAACTTACAAAGATGAAACAGCCCTCAAATTACTTTTCGACAAATTAGAAAAGGCGCCAAAACAACTTCAGCTTTTAATGGCCTACTTGCATATCGAAAGAAGTCGACAAGTCATTTCTCAAAAGGAATTACTTCAAGAAGCACAATCTACAGCGGCACAATTAAAAGCTTTGGTCGACAAACAAATTTTTCAGGTAAAAAAAATGGATGTAGACCGAGTTAGATTTGAAGTCCCTGTAGAAAAAACACAGAATGTGCTATCTGCAGCCCAAGAAGAAGCCTATGTTCAAATCCAACAGGGGTTTGCCGAACATAAACCTATTTTACTGAAAGGCATTACAGGAAGCGGCAAAACACATATCTATTTCAAATGCATCGAAGATTGTTTGGCTCTAGGAAAAACTATCTTATACCTACTACCCGAAATTGCTTTAACCACACAAATTGTAAGAAAATTACGTGCAGTCTTTGGCGAACAAGTGGGCATGTATCATTCGAGATATAGCAACAATGAAAGAGTTGAAATATGGAATAAAATGCGCAAAGGAGAATATAAAATTATCATTGGTGCGCGATCTGCCTTGCTTCTTCCTTTTGTCGATTTAGGATTAGTCATAGTAGATGAAGTACACGATGCCTCGTACAAACAACAAGATATATCCCCTCGTTATCAAGCAAGAGATACAGCCATTTTTCTGGCTATTCAAAATCAAGCTTCCATTATTTTAGGTTCAGCAACACCTTCTGTAGAATCTTATTACAATGCTCAGCAAGGCAAATACAAATTAGTCGAATTAAATTCAAGATTCGGGCTTGCAGGATTACCACCCATTCAATTAGTGGATACCAAACAAGAAATTGCCTTAAAGAAACAACAGGGCATATTTTCACAAACCCTGATTGATGCTATACAACAAACTATACAGCATAAAAAACAAGTCATTCTTTTTCAAAACAGACGAGGGTATTCACCCTTTATTCAATGTAACCTTTGTGGATGGGTTCCTCATTGTAAGTATTGCGATGTATCCTTGACTTACCATAAAGAAAGCGACAAACTTCATTGTCATTATTGCGGCACTAAATCTCCAAATATCAAAATTTGTGGTGCCTGTGGACATACAAAAATGATGGCCAAAAGTTATGGCACTGAAAAAATTGAAGAAGAAATCCGACAGATATTCCCTCATGCTCGCGTTCAACGTTTTGACTGGGATGCGATGAAAAATAAAAATAGGCATCAGGAAATCATTAGGCAATTTGAGAAAGGTGAAATTGATATCTTAGTGGGTACGCAAATGGTGGTAAAAGGCCTAGATTTTGAACACGTCAATTTAGTGGGTGTATTAAGTGCAGACGGCCTGCTCTCTTATCCTGATTTCAGAACCAATGAAAGATTTTTTCAGTTACTAGAACAAGTCAGTGGACGAGCAGGCAGAAAAGAAGATGAAGGACAAGTGATCATTCAGTTGTTTAAAACCAATCACCCAACTATCCTGAATGTGCTAGCACATGATTATGCGGCATTTTATCAAACAGAACTGAGTGAAAGAAATACTTATCAATATCCACCTTTTACTAGACTAATAAAAATAACCCTCAAGCATCAGAAACAAGAAGTCGTAATAGCAGCTTCTATGGCTTTAGCTGAAGAATTAAAAAATTTACCTCATATAGCATTATTCGGACCAGCGGATCCCCCTGTATCTAGAATTCGAAATCAATTTTTAAGAGAAATCTTACTCAAAGTAAATCGTGATTCTGAAAAACTTGCACAAGTCAAGAAAGCGCTAAAAGAAAAAATACAGCAGTTAGCGATTACAAAAAGTTTCAGCAATGTAAGAGTGGTGTTGGATGTTGATCCGTATTAAAAGTCATGTAATTGTCTGTAAAGTCACTCACTTTCTTTTCCACTTTTGCCCCCGATGCTGCGATCCTATCGTGTGGACACATTTCTATG
>CAZSUF010000233.1:5382-6362 GCA_964609875.1 uncultured Bifidobacterium sp. | reverse complement strand
TCATCAAAAATTGACCTATATCCATCTTAATCCTGTTAGAGCTGGCATTGTCTATGATGAAAAGGAATACATTTATAGCAGTGCTTCAAATTATGCTACTTTGAACAGTATATTTGAAATTGATTTTTTATAATGTTTTTTTTAGATTTGCTAAAAGCAAAAGAATAAAGCTGCGAAGCGAAGACGCTTCGCAGAACGGCAATACATTTATAGCATTGCTTCAAATTATGCTAATCTGAAAAGTGTTTTTGAAATTGATTTTTTATAAGTGTTTGAACAGATTTGCTAACAGCAAAAAAATAATGTTGCGAAGCGAAGACGCTTCGCAGGACGAATAGCATTCAAATTTCGTACGGTTGATTGCAAGTGACATCTCTTAAGCTAATATAAGAGTACCGAAGTTTATTTCAAAAGCAGTCGCATCTTTGAACGATACTTTGTGGCAAGGATTGCAGTGGAAAGCCCGCATCCCGAGAGGCTTGACGACAATTGAAACTTACATGAAACTTCATAGCCGATTCGGGAGAGGACTTGGAACGAAAAGCCTGTCCGCCACCCAAAAAATAAATCAAATTTTCTTACTCTATGATAATTTGTTGACTCAATATACTTGCCCCATTTCTATTACTTAATTTGATGAAGTAAATTCCAGGATTGGATTGTCTTAAATAAATATCGGAAGTTAACCCAACTTGTTGAATATAACCTGATTGAATATTTTGTCCATGTACATTGTATAACTCATACTTAATTACATCGTTCAACGATGAAGGGAATTGAATGCTTATTTTTTCATGTGTTGGATTGGGGAAAATTAATATTTGCGTTTCCAAATTTTGGGTATTGGCATGGGATACTATTCCGCAAGAACCAAGGGGAGCATCTGTGATGAGTGGATCAATATAATTGCTTCGTTTGATGCCGAAACAAAATTCGCCTTTTTGAATATTTTTAATATACATCGTACCGACCTTATCTGT
>CAZSUF010000233.1:0-5372 GCA_964609875.1 uncultured Bifidobacterium sp. | reverse complement strand
AACAACGCCGAAGAGCGCCTGCTGGGAAGCGACAGCTATCAGCAGCAAATTGCCAATCTTCAGTAGCGTCTTTTCTGTAAAACATTCGAATGCTATCTTCTGTATTTTTTACCCAAGAACTATCCAAATAAGAATTTGCACCTGAAGCGTTATACGTGAATATCATGAGACCTTTAATATTTGATAAATTAATACCATCAACTTTCCAATATCGACTATCATTTAAAATATATCCTGGGAAATTAGATGCTTGCTTGAAGCGATCAGGAGCTACCCAATGGTGCGAAATATGTATCAATGAGGAGTCGCCGCTCGTTAATACTGCTTTGGTAAAGATGCGACATTTGGCTTGTGAAAAACTGCTGTTGCCTGTAGTTGTAATTTTTTTTACATCTTCAGTTACAGCATCACTGATTTTATAGTTCGGGTCTATGAGTATCATTTCTGGATTATAGGGTAGGGTTACATCAAACTCCATACATCGACCATTAAATTCTAAGGTATATATTTCGGCTTGCATTTGGGCATTATAAAATCCAAGTTCGAGTGGCACGCCATTATAATAATTGCTTGAGTGATGTTTGCGTTGTCGCAAAAATACTTTAATGTCAAATTGAGAACCATTCGGAGTGACTTGGGTTGAATCGATGCAAAAATTTGTGAAGCCTGGTTCGAAAATCCAATTATCAAAATAGTTGTTCAGGTTTTTTCCTGTCCATGTGCTTAGATAATCTCGTAAATCTGCACTTGAAATGGCTTTGAATTTATTGGCTGCAAGAAATGCCTTAGTGCCATTAAAGAATAAGCTATCGCCTAAATAGGTGCGTAAAGTATGAATGGCATCGGCCCCTTTGTTGTAGACAGTTGTTCCGTAAGTATAATTGCTGTCCATGTTGGCAATGGCTCGGTAACCATTATCTCGAATATGGGCGTTGCTCAATACATCGAAGTGATTGTTTCTTGTTTGTGTTGTATAAGCTGCACTTCCATAAGTATACTCTTGATGTAAAGATTCGCAGTAACTGGCAAAGCCCTCGTTCAACCACATATCACCTGCTGTGCTGCATGTAACCAAATCGCCCCACCAATGATGTGAAAGTTCGTGAGCAATTAAAGTTTCATTATTTAGCGTGCCATCTATAAATCCCCGGCAAATGACCAAAGGAACCGACCACCTTTAAGCTATCTGCTGGTTCACAGGCTATCTCAGCTAATTTGTTTCCATTGAGGCCAGACAGGGTTTGTTTTACAATCAAATAATTTGAACATGCCACAGAAGCCAAATAGCTTGGGATTTCTTCATCTAATTTCCAATGCCATAATTTTTGGTTGATATTGACATCAGAACTATCAATCAGTAAGCCATTGCAAATGCCTAATTTATCGGCAGGAGTTGTTATATAAAACTCATACGGACTGCGTTCTACAAAGTTGTCGAAGCATGGATGCCATGTTCTGCCAAACGAATGGGGTTGTGCATTAAACCCTACACCCATTTGGAAGGCATAATTACCTGAAAAATAAAAACCTCCCCAAGTGGCATCTACAATAGGAGTTCCATGATAATAGATATCAAATTCTACAGAATCTCCTATGTTTAAAGCGCTTGCAAGCGGAATTTGTAAATCAGGTGAACTATGGGAAAATGAGTTTAAGTTGCCATTAAGCTTTATACTATCTACTACTAAACCTTCTAAATCAAATTGCACATTTGAGATATTATTCACTTTTGCTTTGAGAATAATTTTACAATTGGCCGAAATAAATTGATTACTCACATCGGTCATATCAAAATGTATGATAGTTTTGCGAATGTCTAAAGAATCACTTCTGGTAGCATTGGAAGCTGAGGTTGGTTTCAGGGTAAAAAAATATGCAACAAAAAAAACAACATAATATTTCATGTTCATCGAGGAGGAATTTTGCATGGAAAGTACGACTAAATCTTATTTTCTTTTCATTCTTGATGATTTTTTCTTGTAAAAATATGTTTGCACAAACAAATAAAATATACCAAGGATTGATTTTAGATGAGGTAATGGTGAAGGCTGTACAAGGAGGTTTTGATGTAGAGGCCTTTATCAATCGAATAAAAGATGATACCACTTTTTATAAGGCCTTTAAAACTTTACGATTGTTGAGCTATAACATGTACAATGATATTGAAATTGTAAATAAGAAAGAGGAAGTCATTGCCAGTTATACTGGAATTACAAAACAGATCATCAATAACCATTGCAGAACCATGGAGGTAAAGCAAGAAAAGGTTACGGGTAATTATTATACTTCTAAAAAGAATTTTAGATATTATACAGCAAAATTGTATGCCCATTTGTTTTTTACTCAAGGTAAAATTTGCAATGAGAATAACATAGTGGCTAGTACGAAAACCAATCAGCATGGCACAGAGAAGTATGAAGAACAACTTCGAAATTTGATATTTAATCCAGGTCAACCTATACATGGTATACCGGGCATTGGAGACAATGTTGAAATTTTTGAACAACCCTATGTTGATAAGTATCAATTTAAATTATCCAAAGTTGACTATAATAATGAGGAATGCTATGTTTTCAAAGCGATTCCAAAACCTGAATATGTTCATGACGTGGTAATCAATGAATTGAAAACTTGGTTTAGAGCTAGTGATTATGCTATAGTGGCTAGAGATTATTCATTATCCTACAAAACATGGATATATGATTTTGATGTGGTGATGTCCGTAAAACTTAAAAATGTAAAATCGTTTTTAGTGCCTTACGAAATTCATTACAAAGGGAATTGGCATGCTGTAACAAAACCTCGAGAAAATGCTACATTTACCGCAATTTTTACTGATTTTGAATAGTAAATCCTACTTTTAGAGGATGAAATTGAAATTTATTCTCTGTCTAAGCTTGGTTTTATTAGTCTCGTTTTCAGTCTATTCGAAAAAGAAAACAAGAAAAAAGAAAGTACCAGTAAAAATTGAAGAGCAAACCAAACCTAAAATCATTCAGCCTAATACTTTCAATACCATGATGCTTTGTGGGTCTAAAGATGGGATGCCAGCTTGGTATCTTGCTTTGGTAAAAGGTTTTACTTTCCCTTTGAACTTTAAAGCCCCGCAATTTTATCGAACGGCAAGCATCAATGAAGAGCAAATGACAGCTTTCTTAACAACGGTGCCTTATGATTCAAGTAAAATGAAAATCACTGTACCTCTTTTTATTGATAAAACAATTCAATGTAAGGAATTCACTATAGAAAGAGTGAGGACCATGGATGATGAGCTTCAAGCTAAATATCCAGATTTGAGATCCTTTCGAGTGTATGAGCAAGCCAATCAACTGAATGCTGGAAGAATAGATTGTGATGGGACTTCCACTAAATTTATGATTACTTATAATCAACAAGTTTATTTTATAACTCCTGTAAATTTTAAGCAACGATTGTATTATGCATGTTATGCTAAAAATGATCCAAATTTTCAAAAGGAAGAATTCGAAAGACGTAGATAATTTAAAATTTTAAACACTATTATTTAATTATACAATGAAAACCAAACAAATCTGTTTAATCCTTTTGTGTGCCTTAAGTTATATTCATGGGTTTGCTCAAAACTCATTATGGACATTGAATGAAGATAATACCATTCAAGTGGCAGGAGAACGAAAAATAATTCCTGCAGCCTTCAAACTAGCTAAATTATCTACACAAGATTTTAAGTTGCAACAAACTTTTATTCCTGATGAAAATAGTGGTCAACATGCATTGATTGATTTGCCTGCTCCCGATGGTAGTATGAAACACTTCAGGATTTTTGAGGTACCTATGATGGAGGCGCCATTAGCAGCTAAGTACCCTCAAATTAAAACGTACACAGCTATTCAAACAGACAATCCATTAGTCACAGCTAAAATTGATTATACCGTTTTTGGATTTCATGCCATGGTTTTTGATCAAGAAAATACTTATTTCATTGATCCTTATACCAACTTAAATTCAGATTGGTATATTGTATATTATAAAAAAGATTTCTTAAAACCTTTTCAACATCGCATGCATTGCGATCTTGATGAAAATACGAGTTTAATTCCTGAGGAACAAGCTTTGTCTTTATCAAAAGAAAATGAAATTCCTAATTTATCCTCCTATAAACAAAATGGAACAGACAAAAGAGCCTACCGACTTGCTTTAGCATGTACCGTAGAATATTCTGCAGCTGTTGGTGGTACAACTCCGACAAAAGCCTCAGTTTTAAGCGCCATGGTAACTTCAATGAATCGTGTGAATGGGGTATTTGAAAAAGATTTTTCTATGCACGCTAATTTGGTGGGTAAAAATGATACATTAATTTATATCGGTACAACAGATCCATATACAAATAATAGCGGCGGAACAATGTTAAGTCAAAATCAAACAACCGTGAATGCTCGAATCGGGTCTTCCAATTACGATTTTGGACATGTTTTCAGCACAGGTGGTGGCGGAGTAGCTACTGCGGGCTGTGTTTGTAATAATAACGCTAAAGCACAAGGAGTAACTGGGTCATCAAACCCTGTAGGAGATCCTTTTGACATTGATTATGTAGCACATGAAATGGGACATCAATTTGGAGGTATGCATACTTTTAACTCTGTTACTGGTTCATGCAGTGGTAACAGAAGTAGTTCAAGTGCTTTTGAAATTGGGAGCGCCACGACTATTTTAGGTTACGCAGGCATTTGCGGTAACGACGACATACAACCTCATAGTGATGATTATTATCATATCAGAAGTTTAGAGCAAATGACAGGGACTAATGTAACTGCTTGTGCTACAGTTACCGCTAGTAATAATACACTTCCTGTTTTGGCTCCCATAAACTTTACGTATATTATACCTTATAAGACGCCTTTCGAATTAACAGCTTCTGGTTCTGATCCGGATAATGACCCATTGACTTATTGTTGGGAAGAATATGATAGAGGGGGCAGTGGTGCAGCATGGGATGCTGTGACTACAAACGCGCCTATTTTTAGATCATTTTTCCCTTCAACTTCACCAACGAGAGTTTTTCCGGCTTTGAAATATTTGCTTCAAAACATTGAATCATATAAAGGCGAATTGTTACCCGTGAATGCAAGAATATTAAGATTCAGATGTACTCTGCGTGACTTAAAAAATGGCTACGGTGCCTTTTATACTAGCACGGATACTTTAAAATTGGATGTAAGAACAACACCAGAATTATTTAGAGTTACAAGTCAGAATGTGACGGGTGCTACTTGGCAAGGCTGGTCTCCACAAACTATTACGTGGAATGTTGCAGGAACTGATTTGGCTCCAGTTTTAACGCCTAATGTAAACATCTATTTATCAATTGATAGTGGTAAAACTTGGCCTTATAC
>CAZSUF010000232.1:4703-6466 GCA_964609875.1 uncultured Bifidobacterium sp. | reverse complement strand
CGGCACCTAAAATAAAAGCACCTTATATCTTTTCTAATGCATAATCTCGGTTTAAGGGTTGTAACCCCACCAATATTTTCCCATGTAACAGCAATATGGTGCCAACTTCCGTTAATCATACCAGTTAATGGACCAGAATAAGCGGCAGTATTTCCTGCTTGATTTTGGCCACCGAATTTGAAATGAAGTCCTACATTGTAATGAAGTGAAACATGAAATGAATTTGTAGAAGTAAAGTCAATTCCGTTTCCAAATAATCTATCATCATTAAATGTCGACCAAATATCTTTTGACACCCAGGCTTCCCAGGTGCCACTGTTAGATGTAACATTGGCTGGAGCATCTAAGTATGAATCCACGCCATTGAATTTTAAAGAATGTGCGGTTGATTTATACGCAGAAACAGCAATGGTTGTATTGGTTGTTAAAGGTAAACTACTGATGGTTAATGGCCCATTGGCTCCAAGCGTAGTTAACGAAATTGGCAAATTACTTGAAGAATCAATCAATGTATAATAGACATCTGATTCTGAATTGGATAAATTAATTGGAGCTGACGTATTGTTCAACACTAAGGCAGTAGCAAGCGTTACATTTTGATTGACCGGCTCGGGAACTACAGTGAAATTCAATGAGGCCATACTATCACAACCTGCAACATTTGTAAGGATAGCGGTATAGTTTCTAGAAGCAGAAATACTTTGTCCATTCCACATATAAGGCAATTGGTTTTGACATACGCTAAGCTTGGTAACCGAAGTGCTAGTTTGATTCATGGTAAGATTTAATGTACTCGTACTATCACAACCTGCAGCATTCGTCATGGTAGCGCTATAGAAACCAGGAGCACTAATACTTTGTCCATTCCAGATAAAGGGCAATTGATTCTGGCATACACTAAGATTAGCAGATGAAGAGCTAGTTTGATTGATAGTAAGATTTAATGTACTCATACTATCACATCCAGCAGCATTAATAAATGAAGCAGTATACAAACCTCCAGTTGCAATAATTTGTCCATTCCAAGTATAGGGCATTTGATTAGGGCATAAGCCGAGATTGGTAGTTCCAGTTGTAGGATTTGTACAATATTGATTTTCATACACGCCCATATCTACCATATTTGTTAAGTTGACAGGAAGCGATGCATTACTTCCTGCATTCACGATAGGACTTGTTGCACTCACCTGCAAACCATCATCCGTTGTGGCCCATATTCCATCAGCTCCTTGAGGACTGGCAGTATTCATCAATAAGGGATTCTGTGCAAAAATATTTCCCGCTCCACTTGAAGTACCTGATAGATAATTTACATTCAACAAATTCGGCAACTGTAAACAAGAATAGCTGACTTGAGTATTTGAACCATTGTAATCACCGATATCAGCTGTAATTGAATTGCCACTTCCATTAACAATATTCCCAGCAAATAAAGTATTTATGACCACTGCAGTTGAAGCATCTGTATTATACATGCTACCTCCAGTTCCGCCATTCATTGCCACATTGGAAAAGAAGGTATTATTCATGATTGTTGGGTTAGAATAGGAATTGTATAAAGCACCTCCAAGAGTAGAACTATTATTAGCAAAAAGTACATTATACAACAGCGAATTTGAATACGAATTAAATATAGCCCCACCATTGACGCCAGTGCATAAATAAAAGACACATTGATTGAGTTGAGGCGAACTTTGAAAATTAAATATACCCCCTCCATTAATAGCTCTATTGTCTATAAAATTAATATGATTGAGAGTTGG
>CAZSUF010000232.1:0-4693 GCA_964609875.1 uncultured Bifidobacterium sp. | reverse complement strand
TGGAGAAGCATAATAGTTTATCATGCCAGCACCGTTACCATCATTGTTTGTTGGGTTTTCTGCATATCCGGCTTCAATCGTGAATCCATCTAAAACAGCCGTAGCATTTAGAAACGAATTAGCCACAACATGAATACTATTATCTAAAAATGCCGCTGTACTTCCAATGGCACCAGACAATTTTGAAATATGTGTTTTCCAATTTCGTTGAATTAGATTAGACTCGGTACCAATAAAGCCACCATAAATAGCGACATCATTCTTCATGCTAAAGGCTGCTGTTCTATCATTGCCAGATGTAGGCCAATAAGTACCTTGGGCAACCCATACCTGATCACCAGGATCAGACAAATTGATCATGGCTTGTAAACCACTACTTGCATTTGCCCAAGAGCTTCCATCTCCTGTACCTGCAGAACCTGGCTTTACATAACGAATAGTGGCAAAGCTCTCTACAGAGAAACTGCATACAACTAACAAGAACAAGAGGATAAAATAATTCTTCATGTTGATTAATTTTTTGATGATGTTTATAAAGGCAAAGATTAGACATATCCATTTTTTGACATATAGTGGTTAACCATTATATTGAATCAAAAACGCCCCTTAAGAGAAGGAGCGTTTTTATACGTTGATTTGGTTTTATCTGATTAATGCTGAATCGTCATCAATTCTTTTACAACAAGGTTGTTTGTTTTATCCCTGATACTTAAAGTATAATTACCTGCTTTAATGACTGAATTCATTGAAACTTGCATGAGTCCGTTTACTCGCTCAGTCAATTTCTGTTCTTGAACAATATTCCCTAACATATCAGTAATGACTACAGTAGGTTCTTGAATCCTTTTCCCGATCACTTGAATATGTATATTCCCTCCTTTACATGGATTAGGATACACCAAAGTTTGATAGGCTTTATCTTCCACCTGTTGAATACCTAATGGCGCCACATCATCTAGGTGCGAATAAGCTTCTGCAATTGTACCAAAGGTGCTATCAGCTCCATAAAACAATCGAAACAAATAATTAAAATGTCCTTCTCTAACAAAATTAATAGCATTGCTTGTGTTCACCCTTTGTCCTTGCGTTACACCAAATGCAGTAAGAATTGCTGGAGGCGCTGGGGTAGTTCCCATATAAAAACTATCAACCGAATAATTAATGATTTTATCCATGAGTACATCAACGGGAGCGCTTGCTCCACTTGCAGTATATACGCGCATTTTACCCCAACCTATTACCGAGTCTTTTCTTACTTCATTTAAAACATGTGTAAAGGGAGTATTGTTTAATCCTAAAGCTGGCGCATTGATAGTAAACGCTACTGCTCTTCTACCACTTGACGTAACATGTGTCGTACTTGTAAACGGAAATGGGAAAAGTATTTTAGGTGATGAATACGTAATATCTTGCTCCGGAAACACTAAACTATCTGTAGCATTGCCTGTAAATGAAGATATACTGTATGATTGAGCTGGTACATTAAACCCTACTTCGTTAAACCCTGTATTTGATTTATCTATTTCAGCATAAATATCATAGACAAGACTGCTCGTTATATACTTACTAGATAATCGATACACATCGACGCCAAGACCTAACCAATAAGGAATATTTTCCGGTTGATACATCACTGAAGTTGGACCAACTTGCGAGAAACTAGCTACATTCCAGTTTTGATTAGTTCCACTAGATTGCGAAGTTGCATTTGTATACTCCATTAAGTTAACTGCACCTGGCAAAGGCACATCACTTGCATTGATTGTAATTTGCGCTTCACATACAATAGTTGCAATGAGCATAGATAAAAAGGTAAAAGTTTTTTTCATTTTTTTAAGAATTAATTGTTTGATTAATATTGATTACAATGCAAAAGTGATACACGATCAGATTTCAAACAATAGTGGCTAACCTCTATATTGAATTATAAATTTTTACTAGACTTTTGTACTTTGTAACTCCAATTAAATCATGAAATATTTAATCCTTTTACTCATCATCCTAGTCACGCATTTTGCGCATGCCCAAAATCATGCCTCTTTAATAAATCAATATACTCAGCTGAATGCCTCCATAGATTCCAATATGGAAATACATCCAGAGTCAGTTATTGCATTAGGAGATAAACAAATTGACATTGCAACGCAATTACATAACGACTCCTTGATGTGGAATGCCAAACTCAAGCAAGCTGAAGCCCTATTTAATTTAGGTATTTATGACGATTGCCTAAAACTGCGCTACAAAGTGTTATCTGAATTAGATAAAAAAAAACATGACAAACGAATGAGCGAATTGCTTTTAGAAATTGGATGGGTTTATTTTGAAATAAGTGATTATAAACGATATATTGAATTAGCAGAAAATGCTAAAAAGAGTTTCATAGAAACAATGCATTATGCGGACACCATTCGTTGCAATACCGAAATCGGGCTAGGACTCGTCATGCTTGGCCAACATAACAAAGGACTTGAACTTCTTAAACAATCAAAGGAAATTTCAAAAAAGTATATTACAGATACCTTTCACAGAATGGTTATTTATGATAATTTAAGTCTTGCCTATACACAAATGGGTGATCATAAAAATGCACTTCAAAGCCAATTGGATGTTGAACAAAATAGACATAAAATTTCTCCAATTTATTATGATGTGGCGAGCTATGAACATCTTTCAGAAAAATACAATGCAGTAAATGATTATACACAAGCCGATTATTATTCAAACTTAGCTATCAAGTATGGCAAAATTTATAATAATCTAAATTGGCTTTATGTAATCTATCAAAATAAAGCTAGTATCCTAGAAGCTCAAAATAAATTCAAGGAAGCGAACCAATACTTACAATTGGCTATTGATTTAAAAGATTCTATTCAACATAAAGACTACAATATTAAAATGAGTTTTGCAGCCAATAAATATGAGTTAGAAAAAAAACAAATAAAAATAAGTTTACTTTCCCAAGAGAAAATATTAGCCACTTCAAAAATTCAACGATTAAGTTTGGGCATACTTGCCTTGCTGCTCACGTTTATAATTTTGGGTTTATACTTTGTGCATCGAAAAAATAAACAAGAAATAATTTTAAAAGAAACTTTTGCTAAGCAACTTTTGAATGCGCAAGAAAATGAAAGACAACGGGTTGCTAAAGATTTACATGATAGCGTGGGGCAAAATATTTTATTTATTAAAAATCAATTACTCAGTCAAACACGGAATGAAACACAACTTATGAAAACAGTAGATAGTGCTTTAGAAGAAGTGAGGAATATTTCTAAAAATTTATATCCTAATCAATTAGAAAAATATGGTTTAACGGCAGCAGTAGATTCTTTGGCTGAACAAGTGCAAGCTGCATCAGGAATTTTTGTGAGTAGTGATATGCAAGGCATAGATGAAACTTTAAATAAAAACGTACAAATTAACTTCTATAGAATTATTCAGGAATTTGTAAACAATAGCATCAAGCATGCAAAAGCAACAGCCATTAGAATTACAACTGAACTTAGTGACTCAGAAATAAAACTTATTGTTCAAGACAATGGTATAGGTTTTGACAAATCTATTCTAGAGCAAAAAGCCAATACTTCGTTTGGATTACTAAACATGGAAGAACGTATTAAAATGTTGAAAGGAAAATTAGACATCGAATCTGAAATTGGAAAAGGAACAAAAAGTATTTTTACTATTCCTATTTAAACTAAATCTATATGAACAAAATTATCATTGCCGACGATCATCCTATTTTTAGAAGTGGCATCAAAGCCATTGTAGAAGGCATGCCCGATTTCGAATTAGTAGGAGAAGCTAAAGATGGCATGGAGGCTTATCAATTAATCATTTCTACATTACCGGCTATTGCTATTTTGGATTTAGAAATGCCTTTATTGAATGGACTAGAAGTGTGTCAAAAAGTATTAAACGAAAAACACGTGACTAAGTTTATTATCTTAACCATGCACAAAGAGAAACACTACTTTACTAAAGCCTTGGAATCTGGCGTTATGGGCTATTTACTCAAAGATAATGCTGTGGACGATTTGGTAAAGTGCATTCATGAAGTGAACAAAGGTAAAGTCTATGTAAGTCATGCTATTGAAAACTATTTAACCGAGCATGAATCTTTTCATTTGTCAGCTGACGCCTTGAAAATAAAATCCTTATTATCTCCTACCGAAAAAATTGTGTTGAAACTAATTAGTGAAGGAAAAACCTCTCTTGAAATTGCGAACTTACTTTTTGTGAGTGCAAACACTATAGACAATCACCGATCTAACATGAATAAAAAATTGAATTTGAGTGGCGAAAAAAATGCACTCTTAAAATTTGCTATCGAACATAAATTTATACTAGGCATGTAAAAACAATTTTTATGATGCCCCCATCATCTCTTGTTCTCAAATGGTCTTTACAGATGGGGACCCTCCGAATCTTTTCTGAAATGCAATTACACAGAGGACCACAGAGAATACATTGAATTCACTAGACAAAACCTCTGTGCAACTCTGTGAACTTCTCTGTGCAACTCTGTGTCAAAGAAAATGCATATACCACAGAGGAAATGTAAAACAGAGGGCCACAAAGGATCTATACCGAATCAATGAAAAAATAATACTACCTTCTTAAACAAAAGATGCCAGGGTTCCCCTTTGGATAAAATATAATCTTTATCTTAATAAACCTTTATTATTAC
>CAZSUF010000231.1:6111-6517 GCA_964609875.1 uncultured Bifidobacterium sp. | reverse complement strand
TGGCAGTTCTATTCGATGTTTGGTAAGGTTTTCTCGATAATTAGCAGAATTTATTGTTTTTTGACTAAGTTATTGATTGTAAGAACTTATTTTTACGCCAATTAATTAAATACTATGTACGGAATTGTAAATAAGGCTATTGAAGATTTAGTCATCGAAAATTTTGGAGAAGAAAAATGGGAAGAAATTAAAGAAAAAAGTAAGGTAGATATTGATTATTTTATAAGTAATGAACCCTATGATGATGATGTAACTTATGCATTGGCTGGTGCGGCTTCAGAAGTCATGGGAATTACAGTAGATGAAGTTCTAATTGCCTTTGGCGAGTGGTGGGTTATGAGAACTGTGAAAGAGAAATATGGTGGACTGATGGATGCAGGTGGGAATTCATTGAAAGAATTTTTAA
>CAZSUF010000231.1:0-6101 GCA_964609875.1 uncultured Bifidobacterium sp. | reverse complement strand
ACGAGTAGGATTAAAAGAGTTTGTTCGTGGGTTGCTTCAAGGATTAAGCAAATCTTATAACACCCCTTTGGATATTGAATTGATTGAATCTAGAGACGAAGGAAAGGATCATGAGATCTATAAACTAACTTGGTAAGTCAATGACCCCGACATTTAATTTCAACTACGAGCATTTCAATAAATTATTTCCTTTTTTTCTATTGATTGATGAAAATTGCGAAATTGTTTCTGCTGGAAAATCTTTCTATAAATTAACTAATTTGGTAGAAGGAACCAAATTTCAAGATGTATTTGAAATCAGAAGGCCACATGTTGAAATTAATGTTTTTGCAGATTTATTAAATCTAACGAATCAATTGGTTTTTTTTGAATGTAAAATTGATTCAAGTCTTCTTTTTCGTGGTCAGTTTGAATCAATTGATGATTCAATCTTATTCATTGGATCCCCTTGGTTTTATTCTATGGATAAAGTTATAGAAAAACATTTGACTTTATCAGATTTTGCTACACATGACCCCATGATGGATTTGTTACATGTGTTGAAAACTGCTGAAATGGCTTCGGATGATTTGAAGCAACTGGTCAAAACAATTGATAAACAAAAGAAAAGCCTTAAAGAAGCTGCAAAAGAAATCAATGATATTGCACTTTTCCCTAAGCAAAACCCTGATCCATTGATTCGTATTAATATGGAAGGGGAAATTTTAGTATTAAACCCAGCTGCAGAAAAAATTGATCATTTAGTATATGAGGAAATTAATTATGATCTGAAAGATGTTTGGAAGAAAGTAGTCGGCAATCTTAATAAAGATGAAATAAAATCTACTATAGAAGCCAAGTTCAATGAATTGACCTTTTCATTTGTTGTCGTTAAACTTCCTGAACATGGCTATTATAATATTTATGGAAGAGATATAACGAATCAAAAAGAGTACGAATCAGAATTAATTAAGCTTTCACTTGTAGCTGATAAAACCAACAATGCAGTTATTATAACAGATGCAAACGGATACACAGAGTGGGTAAATAATGCATTTGTAACAACCACTGGATATACGCTTGATGAGGTAAAGGGTAAAAAACCTGGGACAATTTTGCAAGGGAAAGATTCAAATCCTGAAACGATCAATTATATAAGCGAAAACCTTAAAAAACAAATTAGTTTTCAAGCAGAAATTCTAAATTATAATAAGCAACGTAAGCCTTATTGGCTTAAAATGCATTTTCAGCCTATTAAGGATAAACATGGCAAGCTCATTCAATACTTTGCCATTGAAGAAGACATCACTGATCAAAAAAAATCTCAAGAAATTTTAGCTAGAAAGGAAGAGAAATATCGAAGCATTATTTCAAACATCAATTTAGGCTTACTCGAAGTTGACCTTGATGAGAAAATTTTACTTGTAAATCAAAGTTTGTGCGACATGTTTGGTTATACAGAAGAGGAGTTGATAGGCAAAAAGACGAGTGAATTATTTTTAGAAAAGGAAGTTTTAGAATTGATTGAAGAAAAAAAACAATTAAGGACAAATAAAATTTCTGATGCCTATGAAATTCAAATCATCAATAAAAAAGGGGAAAGAAAGTTTTTGTTGATTAGTGGTGCTCCGATGTTTAATGATCATGGAATACAAATTGGTTCAATTGGAATTCATCTTGATATCACAGATAGAAAAGAGCAAGAAGAAAAAATGCAGGAATTATTGGTTACACTTCAACATGTTAATCAAGAATTGAATGACTTTGCCTATATTGTTAGTCATGATTTGAAAGCGCCCTTAAGAGCAATTGGTTCACTGGCTACTTGGCTGGAAGCTGATTATTCGGATAAATTAGATGAAGAAGGGCAAGAAACATTGAAACTTCTTGTTCAGCGTACCCAAAGAATGCACAATTTAATTGAAGGCATACTTAACTATTCTCGATTAGGTAGAGCTGCTGAAAACCTGACCAATGTGAAAACAAATGATTTGGTTGCTAAAATCATTGATATTTTATCGCCTCCAAAATCCATCCAAATTAAAGTATTGAATAAGCTGCCAGATGTCTATTACGAAGAAGTTAAATTACAACAGGTCATTCAAAATCTATTGAGTAATGCCATTAAATTTATGGATAAGCCTCAAGGTTTGATTACAATTGATGTAATAGAAAAGAAAAAATATTTTGAGTTTGTAGTAGAAGATAATGGGCCAGGCATTGAAAAAGCCTATTTTGAAAAAATATTTCAAATATTTCAAACGCTTAAGGCTAGGGATGAATTTGAAAGTACAGGAATAGGTTTAACGATAGTAAAAAAGATTGTAGAGAATTTTGGAGGAACAATTTCTGTAAATTCTGAGATAGGAAAAGGCACAATATTTAAATTTACGGTTTTAAAACATTAAATTTGGGGAAAAATAGTCAATTATGAATTCAGCACATAAACAAATACTCATTGTTGAAGATGATTTGGTTGATGTGATGACTATCAAACGTGCCTTTAAGCAAGTTGGTATTCTCAATCCCTTACACATTGAACCTAATGGTGAAGAAGCCATTAAATATTTAGATCAAGTGGAGACTTTACCTGGGCTAATTATTTTAGATTTAAATATGCCCAAAATGAATGGAATTGAGTTTTTAAAAATTGTTCGAAGCAATCCAAGGTTAAAGAATATGCCTATTGTCGTGCTTACAACAAGTAAGGAGCAACAAGACAAGTTGAATACATTTGATTTGAATGTTTCTGGCTATATGATCAAGCCAGTTGATTTTAATCAATTCAAAGACATGATTAAAACAATTCATCATTATTGGGAACTAAGCGAATTGCCTTATTAAAATGCGTGTTATTTATGTTGAAGATGATGTAATTGATCAATTAGCTTTTAAGCGGTATGCAGATCAACTCAATATCGAATATACTATTGTTTCAAATGTTAAGGATGCAAAGACTCATTTAAATCAATGTCAATTTGATTTAGCATTACTCGATTTTAATTTGTCTGATGGAACCGCTTGCGATCTATTGGATGATTTATCAAATATTCCTGTGATTATCTTTTGCGAGCCATCAAAGGTTCCATCAGCATTGATTACTGAACGACTTTTTTTTGAAGAGAAACCTTTAAAAGCAAATTTGCTTCAACAATTTTGTGGGCAACCATTAGATTTATCTTATTTTAATGAACTCACTGAATCTGATCAGGAGTTTAAAATTGAGATGGTAAATATGTCGATCACGGCTATTCAGGATTCTGTGCAGAAGATAAGGCTTGCAGTAGAAACTGATAATATAGAACAATTAAAATTTGAATTACATAAGATGAAATCACCCTTCAGGGTATTTAAGTTGCCGAGTCTTGATGTGATAAATTTTGTTGAAGTAGGAATTCAAACACTTTCTACATCTGAGATTGTAGAACAAGTAGAACTGATTGAAGCGAGTGCTAAAAAATCTGTAGTTTCTTTAAATTTATTGTTGCAAAAATTAAAGAATATTTAATCGATCTAGGAATTCGCTTTTTTGAGAACGGGCAATTGGTATAAGTAAATTATTTACACTCACATCATTGTCTTGTATAAATTGAATCTTTGATAAATTAATAATATAAGATCTGTGAATTTTTAAAAAATACTTGCTTGGTAACCTAGATTCGAGTTGCTTTAAGGTACAATAAATTACGTGGCTTGAATCTTCGGTTACGATTTTTAGATAATCGGCTAAATTTTCTACATAGTATATCGATTTAAATTCTATTCTGACTAATTTACCATTAGACTTGACATACATTTCTCGATTAGATTGAAGTTGCTTTCTTTCTTCAAATTGAGCGTAGGCTTTTAGTAGGGCAGCGTTTAATAATGTCTGCGTAATTGGTTTTTCTATAAAATCAGCCACTTTATATTGAAATGCATCAAATGCATTTTCTTTATTCGCTGAAATAACAATCACAATGGGGATATAGGCTAGTTGATCTAGCAGTTCCCAACCTTTCATGTCAGGCATTTGCACATCTAATAATAGAAGGTCTGTTGGATTTTCTTTTAAATAATTTATTGCATCTAGTCCATTGTCAAAGGAGCCATTTAATTGTAAAAGTTCATGATTCGAACACAATTTTTCAATGGTAAGCTTGGCAATAGGTTCATCTTCAATGATTATACAATTTAATTTATTCATAACTTTTGATTTGAATGAGATGTCGAAGTTATGATTTTTTATAAAATCAGTGAATAAATGAATTCTATTGATACACATTAATTTTATTCAAAAATCAAACATGGTATTCAATATGCATTGAAATGATCATGGTAGATTTTCTGTCTTAATGCTTCAATCTTATAGATTCGCCTTAGTGTTTGTACTTCTTCGTCTAAATAAACTATCCTTTGAATGAAACCGAAGTGATTGCAAATTAAGCCCAAGGCTTGCAAACGATATAGAGAAAGTTTAATTCTAACCTGATTCAGCCATTGTAGAACGAATCGAATGTGCATCCTCTAGATTTACCATAATGATGCATTAAATGATTATTGTCAATTTTGGCCAATTCAGAATTATCTCTAATGAGTTTGTATTGAAGCCTGCTTGAAATCTCAATTTCTATTTATTTGAAAATATAATATTATCATATTGTTAAGTTTTGTTAACTTTGAAAGAAGCAATTCAAGTGAAAGGTTCATTTATCTATATTATTTTCATATGCTGCTCAAGTTTCTTGCTGCAGACAAAAGCCAATGCAAGACCTGTTGATATTGATTTTTATGGAGAAAATGTAATTATTGAAGTTGATACTTCTATTAAAATTTTATTTAATGAACAACTCTCAGTTCAATCCGTAAAGGAATTTCATCATAAATTACTCGCAACGAAATACACACCAACTATTCAAGACTTATTGAAAGTACAATGTGAAAAGGGAATGAATGATTGGATTTTTTATCAATTGATCCGAAAAACTGCAGAATCTATTTGTCCAAAAGCTTCTAATTATAATTTGTATACACTATACAAATGGTTTCTTCTAAAGGAATGTGGTTATGATGCAACGCTTTCTGTTTCAGATAAACACATTTTGTTTTATGTAAAAAGTGATGATAATATTTATGGTATTCCTTTTTATTTGAAGAGTGATAAGCAATATGTCTGTTTAAACGTCCATGATTACAGTAAAATAAATTTTGATGTTGAAATCATGGAAGAAGTAATTATAGAATTTCCTACAGCAACTAAAACATTTTCATATAAAATAGATCAACTTCCAGAATTTAAAAAGGATGATTATCAGGATAGAAAATTATCCTTTACATATAAGAATAAAAAGCAAGATTTTAATATCAAATTGAATCCTTTGATTCAACAAATTTTTAAAAACTATCCGGTTGTAGATTTTGAAACTTATTTTAATATTCCAATTAGTCAAGAAACATATAGTACACTGATTCCTGCACTAAAAAAGAATGTAAACTTAATGTCACAAGAACAAGGTGTGGCTTATATCATGAATTTTACTCGTCATGCCTTTTTATTTGAAACTGATCAAATTAATTTTGGTCAAGAAAAGAGAATGTCTGCCGAACAAACACTTTTACATAAGTACAGTGATTGTGACGATAGGGCATCCTTATTTTTTTATTTAGTGAAGGAGATTTATAATTTGCCTATGATAGCCGTGCTTTATCCTACGCATATTTCAATGGCCGTAAAGCTAGACAAGCCTATTGGTACTACCATTGAATATTTAGGTGAAAAATATTCATTTTGTGACCCTACGCCACAGTTAGAAGAAGCGGGTTTAGGAGAAGTAGGAAGTAAGTATAAAGACCTAAAGTACGAAATAGTTTACTCTTATCATCCTACAAAATAATACCAATTTGATTGTCCCAAAAGAATTTGACTAATTGTTTACTTGGATTGGTTAGATCAATTAAATCCTTGAATTTGGCTTATTTATGTACAACTCTTAGATATAACTTAATGAGTTGATACGTATTTTTTAGTGGCTTCAAACCCGCTTTGACACAATACTGCTTTTTGTTGAGGAGATAATTTTTTAATTCTAGGCCCAATGCCTTCGGATGAAATGGAGATGGTTCTATCCCAGTCATATTGGGTG
>CAZSUF010000230.1:3840-6568 GCA_964609875.1 uncultured Bifidobacterium sp. | reverse complement strand
AATGCGTGGCTATTTCTACTGAAGCTTCTATTAAAAAAATGATGTTACCAGGTGCGATTGCCATTGTTTCTCCGTTGGTGATTGGTTTTTTACTTGGCCCTGAAGTTTTAGGTGGTTTTCTTGCTGGTGCTACAGTAAGTGGTGTACTAATGGGAATGTTTCAAAATAATGCAGGTGGTGCTTGGGATAATGCCAAAAAATCATTTGAAAAAGGTGTTGAGATCAATGGTAAAATGGAGTATAAAAAATCTGAACCACATAAGGCTTCGGTTACTGGAGACACAGTAGGAGATCCATTTAAAGATACCTCTGGTCCTTCAATGAATATCTTGATTAAATTAATGTCTATCGTTTCATTGGTTATTGCACCTACTTTATCTGGCATGTTTGCAGATAATATCCAAGCGCATAGAAAAGCAAGTATTGCGAATATGCAAATGGCTTGTGAGAAGGCTGGTTGTACAGATACTGAATCAGGTTGTTGCACTCCTGAAAGTGAGAAAACAGAAACTATTGTTGAAAAGGAAGTCATAAATGAAAATGGAGTAGAAACATCTACTACTTTGAGTGGTACTTTAAAAGATGGTGAATTTGTGGCTGATTTGGGTGAAGTTTCTGCATTGAAATTAGCAGATGGTACTGAATTGCAAGTTGGAGCAAATAGTATCGAAGCTAAATTGGTTAATTTTATTAATTCTGGAACAATTGATGAAAATGATAAAACAAAAAATTGGTTATCATTTGATCGTTTACAATTTGAATCTGGTAAATCAACCTTGAAACCATCTAGTGAAGAACAATTGAAAAATATGGTAGCTATTTTAAAGGCTTATCCAAATGTTGAATTAAAAATGGGCGGTTATACGGATAATACTGGAACAGCAGACGGGAATCTTACATTAAGTGATGAAAGAGCAAAAAGTGTCATGTCGCGTATTGTAGCCATGGGTATCGATGCTAAACGAATCGAAGCTACTGGCTACGGTCAGGAACATCCAATAGGTGATAATGCCACTGATTTGGGTAAAGCCATGAACAGAAGAATAGATGTCAAGGTTTCTAAAAAATAAATTAAAGGGAAGATGAAAGTCTTCCCTTTTTTTTCATGATCACAACAGTAGCAATTTATGTTGACTGATTTAAAGGTCCCTATTTAACAATTGCGTGAAGCTACAAGTACATATTTTTTTATGGTTTGAAGCGTGGTGTTGAACATCCTATTTTTTGAATTCATTAAAATTTCAAACCCAATTAGGTACAAAAGATCGTACATTTAATAATCTTATGAGTATTATGTTAACATTATATCTACCTTTTGTTTTGTTTAGAATGTTTTTAAAGATCAACTTTGCACAAACAAAAAACAACAACTAATAACTAAAATTATGAAACAACAACTTCAAACACATTTTAAACATCAACTAAAATTCTGGGCACTGATTCTAGGAATTTTGTGTACAGGTTTAATTTCCTCGCAACAAGTTCAAGCGCAAACCTTACTTGCTGGTTGGGATTTTCAAACTACAACCAATGGAGGAACAGCTGCAGCCACTGCTCCTAACACTCCTACAACTTTTGTAGCCAATTTTGGAAGTGGAAATTTGTACCTCAATGGCACAAATGGTTCTTCAACTTGGATTACTGCAACTTCGGGTAATCAACTTACCTCTTTTGGGGGAACAGTTTTAAATGCCGGTTCAGGGTTTTCTACTACGACTTCAGGTGCTTCTGCTTTGGCAGTTTTAAGTAGTGTTGCAAACGGAAAATCAATGGTGTTTTCAGTGAATATGACTGGTTATTCTAATTTAGTGATCAGTTATGCAACTCAAAAAACAACAACTGGTTTTACTACACAAACATGGGAATATAGCGTAAATGGAACGACATGGAATCCGATTCAAGTAATTTCTAGCATACCTGCATCGTTTGGAGTTCAAACCTTGAGTGCAGTTACAGGGTTAAATAATAGTGCTACTGCCTTAGTAAGATTAACGGTGTCTGGTGCAGGCAACACGACAGGTAATAATCGTATTGATAATGTACAATTTAATGTATCAACTCTTGCTGCACCTGTTGTGACAAGCAATACAGCCACTGCAACAGTCGGTAGCAATTTTTCCTACTTTATTTCAGCAACCAATACCCCAACAAGCTATACTTCATCTGCTTTGCCAAGCGGACTTACTTTAAATGGTTCAACTGGCGAAATTTCAGGTATTCCTACAACAGCACAGTCTGCAACAACTTACACCCTTGATGCAACAAATGGTGTTGGAACTGGTAGCGGAACTGTAGACATTACTATTAATCAAGGAGCACAAACTATTAACTTTGGAGCTTTAAGCCCAGTAACTATTGGAGTTAGTCCATTTAATTTGACAGCTACTGGTGGAGGATCTGGAAACCCAATCACCTATACAAGTTCTAATCCAGCTGTGGCTGATGTGGTTGGTAATGTGTTGACAGTCTATTCAGTAGGGAATACTGATATCACAGCCAATCAAGCTGGGAATGCCAATTACTTAGCAGCTTCACCTGTTGTTCAAAATTTAGTGGTGAATCCGGCAACACTAACTCCACAAACTATCACATTTGGTCCATTAGGAACTGTGGTGTATGATGCAGCAACTATTACCTTAACTGCTACAGGAGGCGGATCGGGAAATCCAGTTACTTATGTAAGTTCTAATACCAATGTAGCCACAATAGCTGGGAATATCTTAACATT
>CAZSUF010000230.1:795-3830 GCA_964609875.1 uncultured Bifidobacterium sp. | reverse complement strand
CCTGGAACAGCTGATATTACAGCATCTCAGGCAGGAAACGGTTCTTATTATGCAGCAACTGATGTAATGCAAACTATCACGGTTACTCCTAAAGATTTAACTATTTCTGGTGTTGTGGTAACCCCTAAAAATTATGATGGAACAAATACAGCCACCCTAAATTTAGCTTCAGCTACCTTGAATACTTTAGTTGGTACTGATGTAGTGACTATCACTGGAACTGCAACATATGACAATGTAAATGCAGGTACGGGTATTTCAATGACAATGAATTTAAGTTTGGCAGGTGCTGATGCAGCTAAATACACTTTAAATACACAACCAATTGTTACTGGTGACATAAATCAAGCACCACAATTTATCAATTTTGCTTCTTTAGCTACGGTGACTATTGGAGATCCAAGTTTTAATTTAACAGCAACTGGTGGTGGTTCAGGTAACCCAATCACTTTCGTAAGTTCAACACCTGCAGTAGCAGATGTTGTTGGAAATACAGTTTCTATTTATGCTGTGGGTAGTACAATCATTACAGCTTCTCAAGCAGGAAATTCAAATTATCTTGCTGCAACGGATGTGAACAGAACTTTAGTGGTGAATTACCCAGCCATATTGGCTTGGGATTTTAGTCCTCTTCCTGGAGGGGTGAATAATTTTGGACCTAGTCCAAATGCAGCAACGGTTTTAAATACCAATCTAACTTCAACTGGATTAGTTCGTGGTGCTGGTGTAAGTGTGATTGCTTCTGCAGCGTCAAGAGGCTGGGGTGGTGTTGCTTGGAATAATACAACGGCTGGTGCAAATATTACGGCCAATAAGGTAATTACATTCACAGTAAAACCAACTTCAGGTAATTTGGTTTCATTAGGAAGTTTAAGTCCAATTGGTTATAGACGTTCTGGTACAGGAGCTACCAATGTATTATTTCAATATAGTTTAGACGGAACTAATTTTACTGATATCACTACGGCTGCCTTACCTTCTACAGCAAGTGGTGGTGCAACATTGCCTTTAATCGATTTATCTGCAATAACTGCTTTGCAAAACGTGAATTATACAAAAGAAGTTACTTTCAGGTTAGTTCCTTATGGTGCTACTGGAGCAACTGGAACATTTTATTTGTATGATGTAGCGAATTCAACAGCCAATGATTTTAGTGTAAATGGTATTATTACGCCATGTACAGCTACTTCGAGTACGACCAATTTAAATGTTTGTCCTGCTGATATGCCTTATACTTGGAATGCTCAAGTATTAACAACTGCGGGTACTTATACCTACTTAAGCACCAACGCTGCTGGTTGTGATTCATTAGCTACTTTAGTTTTAACTACAAATCCTTGTCCAACGAATACCATTTTAAATTTAAATGTTTGGTTAGAAGGTTACTTTGATGGAACAAGTGCCATGGCCGAAGTGATGTTAAACCAAAATTATTTACCTACACCTCCTACAGGAGACGTAGATGATATTACAGTTGAATTGCGTGAGTTTAACGTAACAACCTCAGAATATGATGTAATTGCGAATGGTTCAGCTGTGGCTCGTTTACATACAGATGGAACAGCTTCTGCTGTATTCCCTGCCGCGATAAGTGGTAATTATTATGTAGTTGTGAATCACCGAAATCACGTTCAAGTATATAGCCATGATCCTGTGGCAATTGCTTCTGGTACCAATAGCTATAGTTTTGTATCTGCAGCTATTCAAGCAGCAGGATCCAATATGGTTTTACTTGGAAATAACGAATATGCTATGTATTCTGGGGATGTGAATCAAGATGGCTACGTAGATAGTTTCGACTATGGTGTTTTCGACACCGATGCCCAAAACAATGTATCTGGAACTTATGTGGCTACCGACCTTAATGGTGACGGCTATGTGGATAGTTTCGATTATGGTTTGATGGATACAAATACTCAAAATAATGTGTCTGTTCAATTTCCTTAGGTCAAAAAAATAAATCTAGTTCTTTAAAAATAAATTGATATTTAAATTTCCGCAACATCTCAAATGATGTTGCGGATTTTTTTTTGGAGAAACCTCATGCAAGTGCCCTCAGTGTTGTTTCATTTTTAATACCGATTGGAATTTTGTAGCAGACCAATTTTTCGTACCTCAAATTGTTCCTTACAAAATAACCATAGGCATATACACCCGTAACTAAGGGATAAGATTTGGTCTGCGACACAAATCACATTGGTATAACTTGATTTGATTCTCGATAAAATAGCTTATTTTTAGTTTTTAAAATTGGATTTCATGAAAAGATTTTTTGTTTTAGTTTCTAGATTATCCTTACTGCCTAAATTTATTGCCATCTTGCTGATGGTATTCAGTGCAAAAGAATTATGTGCCCAGCATGTAAACATGTATTTCGATCATTGTGAATTAATAGGAAATAATGAAATTCAATTTGATGTATCTCTCCAAAATGATAGTAATGATACTTTAGGTTTTAATTCGATTGTGATAAGATTTAACCATTCGCCAAACATTGCCACTAGTTCTGATTTTTCTTGGGATTATATTGCTGGAAGCACTACCTTAATGGGTTCAAATTTTCCTGGGCTTGCTACCTATAAGTATATTCCTTCTACACGCGTATTTACATCAAGTTCTCAAACGAGTGTGTATGATTATGGCAGCGCACCTAAATTACCCAAAGATTCTATAGTAAAAATTGGCAGATATCGCATTTGGCTAAATTCAGGGGTATTTAATCAAGGCGCTAGTTTAGGTTTGAATTGGGATCCTTCGGCTGGATGTGTCCTTTATATTAATTCTTCAACAACGGTGTCTAATTTTAATACTGCTCAAAGAATCACCTTGGTGACGCCTTGCCCTTTGGTCATTCCAGAACCTGGCGTAAGTCCGATTGCAGATTTTTCAGGTAAAATAGATGAAGCCAATGATGTATTAACTTGGATCACAGCTACAGAAAAAGAAAATGCCTATTTTAATTTATATTACGGGACTGACGGAACAACTTATAAATTTATTGCGAAAGTGTATTCTAAAGCACCAAATGGAAATAG
>CAZSUF010000230.1:291-655 GCA_964609875.1 uncultured Bifidobacterium sp. | reverse complement strand
CATAATAAAATCGTGATACTTGAGCGCAAGGCTGCGAATGGTAAATACCAGATTTACCCGAACCCTGTGATAGAGGTATTGACTTTAGCTATCAATGCAGACAAAGCCAAAACTTATCAAATTCGAATATTGGATATGGCAGGAAGAAGTGTCAAGGAAGTAGATGTTTATGGAGAAGCTGGCATGAATAAAGTTCAACTTGATATTGAAGGCTATGCTACAGGATTATACACCTTACAACTTTTCGAAGATGAAGTAAAGGTGTATGTGGAACGTATCAATAAGATAAATTAGGGGTACTAATTTTAGAAAACAGCAATAATTTTAGTGACGCTACAGCGGCAAGGATAGTAGCGAAAAGCCC
>CAZSUF010000230.1:0-249 GCA_964609875.1 uncultured Bifidobacterium sp. | reverse complement strand
ATTCGGAAGAGGACTTGTAGCGTATAGCCTGTCTGCCGCCCAAATGATATCAACTATAATATGATAAAGATCATATATCAATGAACAAAATTTTAAACATTCTACCTTATATTTGAATAAGATAATTGAAACCTATTACTACTCTAAACACCTTCACATGAATAACTTAACTCGTTTACTTTGCAAATGTATTTCTTTTGTTTGTATACTTTGTTTGAGCACCTCGCACATACAAGCCCAATCGCATGT
>CAZSUF010000229.1:1516-6573 GCA_964609875.1 uncultured Bifidobacterium sp. | reverse complement strand
GTTTTCATTGAGAGTGAACAAGTGGTTTTAGACGCAGAATTGTATAATGAAAATTTTGAACTTATTAATGTTCCAGAAGTCAATTTGCAATTAACTGACGAACAGGGTAAAAAGAATAATTATGCTTTTAATAAAAACGACAATTCCTATTCTATTAACTTAGGAAATCTTGCTGCGGGAAAGTATAGTTATACGGCAAGTACAAGCTGGAATAGTCGCAATTTGTCTTCTTCAGGAAATTTTACAGTCATTGCACAAAATATCGAAGAAGTAAATACTAGAGCAGATTTTGGTTTACTCAACCAATTAGCCAACAATTATGGAGGAAGCTTTGTGTTTGCAGATCAGGTAGGTTCACTGAAAGAATTAATTAAAAAGAATCCTGCAATTAAAACCATTATTCGATCCACTACGGAAACTGAGCCCCTGATTAATTGGAAATGGATATTTGGATTTTTAATTTTACTACTTGCCTTGGAATGGTTTTTAAGAAAACGCAGTGGGTTGTATTAAATTTAGATCAATTTATATTTTGAAAATCCTTTAATATCAATCAATTTTGTGCCTATCACATGAAACCCATAGAAGAACTTATTCCCTTATTAGACAAATCTAAAAAGATATCCATTACTTTTCATTACAATGCTGATGCAGATGCTTTAGGTTCTGCTTTGGGGTTAAGTCATTATTTAAGACTAAAAGGATATGACACTTTTGTAATTACGCCGAATGAAATTCCTGATTTCATTTTGTGGATGCCCGGATCTGAAGAAGTAATCCCTTTTGATAAAAACCCTATAAAAGTAAATGAAGTATTACTTCAATCTGATTTTCTTTTCTGTTTGGATTTCAATCATTTATCAAGAACAAAATTTCTCGCTCCTGCGCTTGAAAAATTCAAAGGGATTAAAGTAATGCTTGATCATCATTTACTTCCTGATGAATCATTTGATTATGGAACTAGCAATCCGAAGAAAAGTAGTACCTGCGAGATGGTGTTTGATTTTATCAATCAAAGTGGTGATAATCATTTCATCAATGTAGATATAGCTAAATGTTTATATGCGGGTTTGATGACCGATACGGGTTCGTTTAAATTTCCATGTACCACTTCAAGTTGTCATATGATGGTAGCAGATTTAATGAATAAAGGCCTCGAAACTGCCCCAATTCATCAAGCTATTTTTGACACCTATGAAGAAAATAGGCTAAGATTTTTGGGGTTTGTACTTTCAGAAAAAATGATCATTCTCCCTGAACTTCATGCTGCTATAATTGCCATTAGTAAAGACGAACTAAACCGTTATCAAATTAATACGGGCGATACCGAAGGAATTGTTAACTACCCATTAAGTATAAAGAATATTATTTTCTCTACTTTTATCAGCCAAAGAGAAAATGAAAATCGTATGTCCTTTAGAAGCAAAGGCACTTTAAATGTAAACGAATTTGCCCGAGCTTATTTTAATGGAGGTGGGCATGCGAATGCATCAGGTGGAAAATCGGAAACATCACTTGAAGAAACTATTGAAAAAGTTAAATCTGCATTACAAGAAAATAAAAATCAAATTGAATTATGTTACAACGAATTAGCTTAGTCTTTTCTTTCTGTGCCATCTCTATGATGAGTTTTGCGCAAACTAAATTAAATCTACAACCTCAGCCTAAGCCAGCACCTCAGGCAGGCAAACCTATCATACAAACAAAACCTGCACAGGGTGGTCAACCCATTGTAAATATGCAAGCTCAACCTCAGGTTGCACCTAAGCCATTAAATTATACCAAATTAAATTCAAACCTTTCGTATGTTTTTATAGTAAACAAACCAACCTCACCTGCGCCTAAGGAAGGCGATGTGGTTAAACTTAATATGGTAACCACAGCCAATAATCGATTTATATATAATTCATTTCAAAGCAATAAAGGCAAACCTGTAGAGTTTAGTGTAAATAAATCTGGGTTTAAAGGCGATATAATTGAAGCTATTAATTTAATGACCCCTGGCGATAGCATGGTTTGCCTAGTGGATGCTGATGCAATTTATAAAAACACTAAAAATAAGCGCCCAGATTTTATTAAAAATGGCGATAAGATTCAATATTTCATTAAGCTTGTAGGTGTAAAAACAAAAGAGCAAGTTCAAAAAGAACAGCAGGCTGCCATGCAAAAGCAAATGAAAGAAATGATGGCCAAACAAGAAAAAGAACAAGCTAAATTGACTCTTACTCAAGAAAAAGAATTGAAAACTTATTTTACTAAAAACAATATAACCCCTACAAAAACAGCTTCTGGATTATATTATAGTATCATAGAAAAAACAGAAGCAGAATTGCCAAAAACCGGTGATACTGTGAACATGAATTATACAGGTAAACTGTTAGATGGAACTAAATTTGATAGCAATGTAGACACAAGTTTTCATCACGTAACTCCTTTCGAATTTCCTTTAGGCGCTGGTCGTGTGATCAAAGGCTGGGATGAAGGTGTTGCTTTATTACCTAAAGGTTCAAAAGCAGTTTTTTACATTCCTTCTCGCTTAGCTTACGGTCCGCAAGCAACTCCAGGAAGTCCGGCAAATCCAAAAGGGATACCCGCAAATTCTATTTTAATTTTCGACGTTCAACTTTTAAATATTAAACCCAAAAACTAATATACCTTATGCGTATTTTAAAACCAGCAATCGGATTATTGATGGCTTCAGCTTTCATGACTACCGAAGCGCAAAATCTTAAATTTAACAAAACAACTTCAGGTCTTGAGTATTTGATGCTTAAAGATGTACCTGGTAAAAAATTCATTCAAGATGGAAGTTATGTAGTGATGCATATCAGAACAAAAATTGCAGATTCTGCCATGTTTGATTCATACAAAATGAATAATAATGAACCTATCGACCAACAATTGACTAAAGAATTTCTTGGTGCATTTATGGAGGGGTTTAATATGTTATCAGAAGGCGATTCCGCTTTACTTCGTTTGCCAATCAAGGTGGCATTTAAAGATTCTCCTCTTCCACCTTTTGCAAAAGAAACAGACAAAGTAACTTATGAAGTGAAAGTTTTTTCTGTAAAAAGCAAAGATGAGCATGATAAGGATGCGGTAGCTGCAGCGACAAAACAAAATGTAATCGACGAAAAATTGATTCAAGATTATAACAAAAAAAATAAATTTAAGACAGAAAAAACTGCTTCAGGAATTCATTATATCATCGACAGAAAAGGAAATGGTAAACATGCTGTTGCTTCTGACAAGGTAAAAGTTCACTATAAAGGAACCTTACTTGATGGAACACCTTTTGATTCATCATACGATCGTGGCGAACCTATTGAATTTCCTTTATCGGGTGTAATTAAAGGGTGGACAGAAGGAATTCCTTTATTAGAAGTAGGCGGAAAAGGAAAATTAATTATCCCATCAAGTTTAGCTTATGGCAAAAATGCACCTCCAGGATCTTCTATTAAACCAAATTCTGTACTTGTATTTGATGTTGAATTATTAGATATTGTGCAACCAGAAGCCCCTAAAGCTGAAGCAGCATCTGAAAATCAACCTGAAATTGATGACAAACTCATACAAGAATATATCAAGACTAATAACCTAAATGCCAAGAAATCAGCTTCAGGTTTATATTATATCATTGAAAAACCAGGAAATCAAAATCACCCAACCTCTAAAGATAAAGTAAAAGTTCATTACAAGGGTATGCATATGGATGGCACACCTTTCGATTCTTCATACGACAGAGGTGAACCTATTACATTCCCATTAAGTGGTGTAATTAAAGGATGGACAGAGGGTATTCCTTATTTTGGCGAAGGCGGTAAAGGCAAATTGATTATCCCTTCTGGATTAGCCTACGGCCCAAATTCTCCTGGTGCTGGAATTAAAGCCAATGAAATTCTTGTATTCGATGTAGAATTATTAGAAATTGTAAAATAACCCTTAAACAACATAATATAAAATCAAAGAATGGCACATCCATTCAACAATACACACTTTATGAATATGAACAAAATGGCCTTAGCGGCCCTTATCCTAACAGTAGGATACACTTCTTGTAAACCAAAAGGATTTACAAAACTTAAATCAGGATTAGAATACATGATTGTAAAAGATGAAAAAGGTGACAAAAAAGCTGTTCCTGGATGATTCATCACTTTTTGATTCCTATAAACAAAACAACAATGAACCTGTGCCTGCTCAGATCACCAAACCCAATTTCAATGGTGATGTGATGGAAGGTATGGCTTTGTTATCAGAAGGAGATAGCGCAGTTTTCATGGCGCCTGCAGATTCTATTTTTCAAGGTGGTCAAATACCTAAATTTGGAAAAAGCGGAGACAAAGTAAAATTTGTGGTTAAAATGGTTTCTATTCAAACCAAAGATGAATTTGAAAAACAATCTCAAGAAAATGCAGCCAAGCAAGTAGGAGTCGATGATAAAATCATTCAAGAATACATTCAAAAAAATGCATTAACAGCCCAAAAAACTGCATCAGGTTTATATTATATCATTACAAAACCTGGTTCTGGTACTAATGCAGCAGCTGGACAAGAAGTGAGCATGAATTATACTGGCCAATTATTAGATGGTACTAAATTTGATTCTAATGAAGATCCGGCATTCCAACATAAAGAAGTATTTAAATTTAAGTTAGGAAGTGGTATGGTAATCAAAGGCTGGGAAGAAGGTATTGCCTTAATGAACCCTGGCACTCAAGCTATTTTATTGATTCCTTCTACTTTAGCCTACGGTGAAAGAAGCATGCCAGGTAATCCTGCAAATCCTAAAGGCTTACCAGCCAATAGCGTGTTGCGCTTTGATGTAACAGTTCTTTCTGCTAAATAAGTTTCAGGATTTTATTTAACTCATTAACAAAGCCATAGGGTAAAACCTATGGCTTTGTTTTATTTTTGCGCCATGAAAAAATACTTAATTCTCGTTATTCTCACCATTACTCTATTTGCTTGTGGCTCAAATTCTGCTCAATCGCAATTTAAAGCGAGTACAATAAGCACTGCTGAATACTTTAAACTACTTAAAGAAAAAAAAGAAA
>CAZSUF010000229.1:0-1506 GCA_964609875.1 uncultured Bifidobacterium sp. | reverse complement strand
AATGGTTTTATGAAAGAAATGCTTGGTTCTGAAATTCCTATGCACCAAAAAAAAAAGAAATCCAATTAATTGATGTTCGCACCCCAGGTGAATTTAGTGAAGAGCATTTAGCTAACGCAGTAAATATTGATTACAATGCTTCTGATTTCGAACAAAAAATTGAACAACTAGATAAAAACAAACCTACATTTATTTATTGTCTTTCTGGAGGTAGAAGCAGTGGTGCTCTAGAAGCCATGAATAAAAAAGGTTTTAAAGAAGTCTACAACATGAAAGGCGGTATCATGCAATGGAAAGGCGATGATTATCCTATTCAAAATAATATGAACGAAAGTTCTTGGAAAGGCATCACTAAAGAAGAATATGAAAAACAAATTCAAGGCGATATCCCAGTTTTAATTGATTTTAATGCAAGTTGGTGTGGGCCATGTAAAAAACTTAAGCCTATACTAGACGAAATTGCTAAAGAATATGCTGGCAAAATAAAAATCATAGCACTTGATGTAGATGTCAATAAGTCATTGGCTGATGAAATGAAAATAACGAATATTCCTTTACTTATTTATCATAAAAACGGACAAGTGGTAAATAATATTGAAGGTTTCAGTGAAAAAGACGCGCTGATTAAAATTCTTGGGTTAAGCAAATAAATCTGATTGTCTTTTTTTAAAAGTGATTCTCTTAAATTTTCTGCTAATTTTAGTAAGGGAGCAAATCATAACAATCATGCGGATAAAATGAGTCAAGCTCAATAACTGTTAGTGAGTTTTCTGTGATATTAATTACTTTTAAATCATTATTATTCCCATTATTTAGTCTAATGATCGAGTCATTTGATATCAATTGCCAAGTTCCATTATAATAAAATTGTGGATCATTTGGTGAACACTTCATACTGTTATTGTCCCAAATTAACTGACCATCATTCTTTATTTCCCAAGTATCATCTGTTATGCATGAATCTGTTGAAGTTTGCCAAGTGATACTTATATCATCAGATGTTTGACCCAATCTAAATAGTCTCCATTTGTGTGATGTAAGGATTTCCGATTTTGTCACAACTTTATTCGCTTTCTTTTTGCAGGATATAAAAAATAAAGAGGAAATTAAAATTGTAATGATTACAGTTATTATTGATATTTTCATATAGGAATTTTCTTTTATAATATTTATTCAATGTGTTAGTAGATCATTGAAACTTATTCTGATTGAATTTATTATTTCATTGAGATTTTATATTCTTATCAAATTTCATTAAGTCTCCCTTTTCATAAAAAAATCTCATTTAAATTCTTTGATCAAAACGGCTTTTCAGGCTCTTCGGCCTCTACCCTACCAAATTCATCGATATAGATTTTTAATAGTAATACAAACATCGACAACAGCAAGGGACCGAATATTATACCAATAAATCCAAACAAACTAATGCCAATGATTACTCCAAAAATGGTGATGAGTGGATGAATATCAGAAATTCTTTTTTGAATTAGTAAACGTGCCACATTA
>CAZSUF010000228.1:301-6602 GCA_964609875.1 uncultured Bifidobacterium sp. | reverse complement strand
AATCCTAAATATAGCATGTACAAGCTCACCAAGGTTGCCGCAAGAATCATCATAGAGAAGAAAAAAGCATAGACTGGTGTACTTGAATTATAATGTGAAGTTTGTCCTTTAGAAGCCATGAAAGCAATATAGCCAATTTCGAAACCAAGGCATAATATCACAGTCCAGCTGAATAGATGAGCTTTAAACTTAGGTAAATAATATACATACCAAGCTATAGTCCACGAAAAGATTGCAGTAGAAATGGCGAATTTGAATGGTTTATACCAAGCATTTACGCCATATACATTGATATTTGTCATAAGTGATAATAACAAGAATATCATGGCTAGAGATAAACAAACCATTCCAAATTGGAAAAGTAGTGAGTTTCTTTTTCTAAGTTCTGCCATGAAGGTGTTCATGCATGATTCATTGATGAATTGCAAAAATAGTTGAAGATTTAAATGGGTTGGGAGAAAATTTAAAAGTAGGAGGTATGGATATTCATTTTTTTAAAAGTGATTAACTGGAATCTTAGCACAGGCGTATGATAGATATAAAGGATAGCACGAGAATGATTAGGGATTTGAAGAAGTAAAGCACGGGTTACAAACCCGCGCTAGCAGGAATTATTATATTAAACGAATTTTGGATAACATGATAATAAATTTATTACTGAATGATTAGTGATTTGAAGTAGAAAAGCACGGGTTGCAAACCCCACTAGCAGTGTATTGAAATAATGAAGCACGGGGTACAAACCCGCGCTAGCATTGAATAAAATTATTCTTTCAAAGCATGTAATTTAGAAATAAGTAAAGAATGTTATTGATTCTTAAAATAAACCGATTGTAAACATTACTTTCGCTCGAAATATATAATATCATGATAATTAAAAAACTAACAGTTTTATGTTCTATTTTAATGATTTCCTTGTGCGTTTTTGCAGGAAAGAAAAAAATAACCGTGAATTCTGACCCAGATGCAAAAATTTATGTAGATGGCAAAATGGTGTCGACAGGAACAACTAAAATTATCGTGCCAACAAATTCAACAATTAATATTCGCATAGAAAAAATTGGATTTATTACTCAAGAAAGAAATTATATTAATAACGGTAAAAGCGAATTACCTGCTACAGACTATATTAAATTAGAAGTCGATGATGCCTATGAAAATTCATTCACAACACAGATAGCCAATAAAGATATTGACTTAAAAACTGATAAAGATGAGAATGATGCTTGGTTATTAATTAATAGAATTGTTGCAGGGCAATTTGATGTGATTGAAGTGACAGATAAAACTACGGGCTACTTAAGAACAGCTTGGATAGTTAAAAAATTTAAATCAGCGACAGTCCGTACTCGATTAATAATTAAATCAGGTACCTCAAATCCAGTAAGTTATAAAGTAAAACTTGTATCGGAAATTGGTCCAGCTAATGTTTCATCAAAAGAAGATGAAAATTTTAAAGAGTGGGATCGTTTATTAAGAACATTCGAAAATATTATTCAAGAATTACAAAGCAGATTAGGTAAATAAATCACTTACCAAAATCACTTTATAGAATACTTAAAGTTTAAATATTTTTTGCTCCGATAGCTCTAGTGTATTTTAAGCTTAAAAGTTAGTGCGAAGTACTAGGTGTTGAAATAGTAAAGCACGGGTTGCAAACCCTCGCTAGCAAGGGGTTACAAACCCGCACTAGCGATCAATGGTTTTCAATCGATGATGAAGAAAGTTGCGTAGGGTCCCCAACAAATACGATTCGGCGAAAAGAAAGATACTTGGGGGCAAAATAATCAAGCTATTCAGGCTTATTTTTCTTGAAAAAGGATAAAGCAATTCGCAATTCGCCGAAACCAAATTCGTGATTGAGTTTATCTTTGAGCTGGGTGAGTCTGCCTGTTTCCATAGTCGGCAAAGTGGCATTGGCTGCAGCAATTTTAATCAATTGATCTTGGGTTAAAAATTGGGTGATCTCCAATTCACCCGTTTCGATAAATTGAGCCAAATGAGATTCGATGGTGGACACTGCATATTTTCTGATTTCAGAAATTTCGGCAACAGATTTTCCGCCTAAAAAATAAGCTAAACTTTCTTTCGCGCTTTCGCCTTTTTCTTTTTTTGGCGCAACAATTTTCACTGGCGCTTTTTCAATGAGCGACAAGCCTTCAGAGAAATCAGTATTGTTGTACCGAGCTTTTTGCAAGGCTTCGATTTTATTCCACCATATACTTTCTGTATGTTGTATGGTCTGCAAATATTTTTTGGTAGCTTGTTTTTTATCTAACTCTTGCGCGAAATTTTGTAGTGGCTGAATAAGTTGGGTATGTATTTGGGCAGCAAAATAAACAATGGCCTTAGACACCCTATTTTGCAAGGCTTGCATGTTTTGCGAATGTGTCATTTCTCGCAGCAGACTGATTAGCTCATGTTGAAATTTAGTAGCAATTTCTTGTTGTTTATAGCAAGTGGCTTTGAAACTTCTGATTGGTTCTAGTACAAGTAAATTATGCTGATAACTTTTATGCTTTAAGGTTGCAAGTTCAAGTGCATGGATGGCATCGAACATTTTTCGCCAATCAAATAATTCGCGTAAGGTATCGGCTTGATAAATTAATTTTTCTTCGTTTAATACTTTCGTTAATGAATGTGTATCCATTTCGTTCGTATTAAACCTGAATATGCGTTCATCCGTATGCAAGGCGCGGTTTGAAATACGCGATCTGAGTATTACGCCATCCAATGATGTACATCGAATTAGTGCCACATAAACCTGACCAGGTGCGAACGATTCGCCTGCATCTATGATGGCATGGGTGAAGGTCAGACCTTGACTTTTATGAATGGTAATGGCCCACGCTAAGCGCAAAGGATATTGTATAAATCGCCCCACCACATTTTCTTCGATTTCATTTTTTTCTTCATTGTGGGCGTAGTTGATATTGTCCCAAGTTTCTTTTTCTACCTTGAAAATATCTTTGGAATCTGCGAATTGAACAAAAATTTCTTCATCATCAATTTTATGTATGATACCTATTTTGCCATTATAATATCTTTTTTCTGTACTACTATCATTCTTCACAAACATCACTTGCGCACCTTGTTTTAATTTAAGATTCAGTTCGGTTGGATGTTGCTTATCGCCAAAATCGCCTTTGATTTCACCTTGAAATTCATACAAGGTTGTTTGCAAATTTCTTAATTCCGATTGATTGATGGCATCGGCTTTTGCGTTGTGTGAAGTTAGGGTGATGTATTTATTGTCGACGTTTTTAAAGTTGGGTTGATAGCGACTATCTAGTAAAGTATAATCTTCTTCTTGGAGATTGTTGTTTCGTAAACGATTTAATAAATCAATAAATGATTGTTCATTTTGCCGATAAATTTTCTTGAGTTCTATATAAATAGGGGTATCAAATTCTAAGACTTTTGCATGGAAAAAAAATGGACTTACATAGAGTTCGTCTAGCAAAGGTTTATCTCTATCTGTAACAACAGGTGGCAATTGATATAGATCTCCGATAAACAATACTTGCACGCCTCCAAAAGCTAGATTATTTCTACGCACAAATTTGAGGGCGGTATCAATGGCATCTAAGGTATCACTGCGCAACATACTCACTTCATCAATCACGAGCAATTCTAACTCTTCAATCATCATCTTTTTTTGATGACCCACTCTCATGTTTTTGAGTAAGGTATTTTTATTGACTACATGATCGTTAAGTCCAAAACCCTTACTTGCATATGGAATATAAGGTCCAATAGGCAGTTGAAAAAAGGAATGAATTGTAACTCCTCCAGCATTAATGGCCGCAACGCCTGTGGGGGCTACTACCACCATGTTTTTTGGACAATTGGCTTTAAGATATTTCAGGAAAGTTGTTTTACCTGTGCCTGCTTTTCCGGTTAAATAAATACTTCTGTTTGTTTCTGTAGCTAAAGCGTAAGCTAATTTGAACTGTTCGTTTTGATCGTCAATCTTCATCATCATGGTCTACTTCTTCTTGATCTTTTAATGTAACCCAAGCAATTCATTTTCATCATATACATTCATTTGAATTGCTTGAGAAATTACTGTTACAATAATAATCAAAGTTTGGGAGAAATGTAAAACTGACAAAGAATTTGTTTACGAATGTTGATAATTGAACAAAGCCAATTCGTATTATGGTTTGCAGCAACCCAAGGGACAGGAGTTTCTAGACGAAATTATTTTTAAAAATAATGATTCTATTACGTTTCAATGTTCCTAAGATGATGTAAGACCGGCAAATGGATAGGTATTTTTAGTCTACCTACATACTTTCTAATATGTCTGTATTAGAACATCTGTTGGAATCTGTAAAATTTCATGTAATTTTCTTATCATGTCAAGTGATAATTTTCTTTTCTTATTAAGAATTTCACTTGCTCTGCTCTTCAATCCTACTATATTAGCTAAATCAGCTTGATTATATCCTAATTGTTCCATTCTAAATTTTATGGCTTCTATCGGATCTGGCAAATCAATTGGAAAATGTTCATTCTCATATTGGTCTATTAAGATACCAAGAACTTCAAGTTCATCTCCTTCTTTAGAATTTTTCTTCACATCAAAAATAACTTCTAGTCTTTCAAGAGCTTTCTTGTAGTCATTATTTGTTCTTATAGGTTTAATTTCCATGGGTATTAAATTTTGTTTGCGTTTATCTTGTCATATTCCGAATGAGTTCCAATGAATCTTATCCAAATCATTTGGTAGTCAAAATTAAATTTCACGATTAAGCGATACTTATTTCCTTTTTTAAAGATGCTTTGATTTGGTGTGTTGTCAAAGATATAGATTTACGTGATTTTATTTCTTCAAATACCTTTCTTGTATCACTTGCCAATGATGTTTTTCGTGTCCGCAAATAATCCAAGCCAAAGCTCTAACACTGGTAGGTGTTGAACCGGCTATGCCTTTTAGCTTAAAAGTTTCTGCAGTTTGATTATTAAAAAAGGCCAAACTAGCTTGTCTCACTGCTTTATATTCTTGCAATATTTTTTTGATAGATAATTTAGTGGCTTTAGCTTCTTTGGCAAATTCATTTTCATCAAAAAAGGGTAGAGGTGTTTTATCTTTTCTGGCAAAAAACATGGCACGATACACAAATACTCTTTCGCAATCGATCAAATGCATGAGTATATCTTTGATCGTCCATTTACCAGGTTGATAGGGCGTGTTTAATGCAGCCTCGTCTAAAGAAAGTAGTGTAGTTTGAATTTCTTTAGCCTGATTTTTTAATTGATCTAAAATATTTTCATCTTGTATTTGTTGAATAAATTGATGGTAATAAACTGCATATTCATTCTCAAGCGGTTTTGATATTTTTTTCATCGTGTTATTTTTTTCGAATGAGTTTATAGGAATGTAAAATTTGGTTTTGTAAAAAGGCTTGATCTACTCGGCCATTGACCACTATGGTATTCCAATGTTTTTTATTCATATGGTATCCGGGAAGCACACAATCGGGATAAGATTCGCGCAATTCAATGGCTAGTTCAGGATTGCATTTTACATTAAATTGTGGAAATTCGGTGTCCAAGGGAAGTAGCAAAAATATTTTGTTATTCGTTTTAAATACAACCACATTGGGACCAAATGGACAAGACTCTTCTACATCTTCGAGAGATAAGGCAAAGTCTCTAATGTCTTCGATATGCATAATTTGTGTATTTATTTTTTGGGCGGCATACGGGCTATTCGTTCCAAGTCCTCTTCCGAATCGGCTATCATCATTCAAGTTCAAATGAGTCTCGTGCAGCCTCTCGGAATGCGGGCTTTTCACTGCTATCCCTGCCGCAATGCAGCATTCGTTGTGAATAAACTAAAGCAAAGTAAATAATTATTTATTCTTCAGCAATTTATTTTTGTTTATGTAAATGGCTTCATATTGTTCGATAGATGAACGGTGCCATCGCCTATGAGTTGAAGAGATTGTTCTAACTTGTCAAAAATCTACATGCGATATTCTTTTTCTTTAAGAGTTTAGGTTCAACCTATTGTTTTAATCCTTAGTCGATTGGTAAAATGCCGAACGTCTGAAACTGCTTACATGTAATTAAACTTCATGTATGATCAATTCTTCACTATTCAGTTCAATTAGATTGTAAGTTTTGAACAATTCTTTTATCTGATCAATATTATTCTCAACTAAGGCAAACAATTCTCGGTTAATAATATTCCCTGTGGAGATATAAAGAAACTTTTTTGGAATGCCAATTATCAAATGAGAATCAAGAAAATCAGCATCTTTCGAAATCACAATACGATCTTCTTTAATTG
>CAZSUF010000228.1:0-291 GCA_964609875.1 uncultured Bifidobacterium sp. | reverse complement strand
GGTATATACCTGCCATAAATAAAGAATAATTATTTTTTGATAAAAGAAGGCTGATGGGTCTTTCTACCAAATCGCATTGGTAATATATTCATTTGAATCCTATTAGAGCAAATTTTGTTTCCAATGCCTTAACGTATTTGTAAAATAGTTGTTGCGACTCTGTTGGAAATAGAAAAGGGTTATTATAACTGGTTTTGATTCATGTTTTTAGACAGATTCAAATCTGTATTATTCTGAGTACGAGATGCGCAGGGCTAACATTCTATATAACTGTTTTTAATTAATTGCAAA
>CAZSUF010000227.1:0-6617 GCA_964609875.1 uncultured Bifidobacterium sp. | reverse complement strand
CATATTGGCGCTAATATCCAAATGGGTTACCATGCGAAGTTGAGTGGCAGAAATAGGCATAGTCAGAATACCTTTAGCTTTGAAAGCTTCGTATAAGCTTTTCGGATCAAATCGCCCTTTCACTTCAAAGATGAGTATATTCGTTTCAACAGGCAGAAATTCACCAGTAAAATCTTTCATCTTGAGTGCTTTTTCAAGTCGGCTAGCATGATGATGATCTTCCTGTAATCTTTCGATATTATGCGAAAGTGCATATATTCCAGCTGCGGCCAAATAACCAGCTTGTCTCATACCGCCTCCCATGACCTTGCGCACCCTGCGAGCTTTTTTAATATAGGCTGCATCACCTAGCAACAAACTTCCCACGGGGGTGCCTAAACCTTTACTTAAGCAAATGGAAATACTATCAAACAATTGCCCATATTGCTCAGGTGTTTCTTGACGTGCAATCATCGCATTGAATAAACGGGCCCCATCCAAATGCAACTTCATGTTGTTTGACACACACAGATCTTTGATAGCAAGTAATTCATCCCATGCATAAGTACTTCCGCCGCCTCTGTTGCAGGTATTTTCTAAACTTACCAAGCGAGATACAGGTCTGTGAATATCATCTGGGTTAATGCAAGGTTTAATTTGCTCTGCGCTAATTCGCCCTCTATCACCTAATATGGCTTGCACTTGACAGCCTGCATTTTTAGCAATCCCACCGCCTTCGTAAATGTATACATGACTAAATTTTTCACAAATCACTTCATCACCGGGCTGTGTATGACATTGTATCGCAATTTGATTTGTCATGGTACCACTTGGACAAAAAATAGAGGCTTCCACACCAAATAGTTCTGCAGCTTTTTTTTCTAATTCATTCACACTTGGGTCTTCTGAAAACACATCATCACCCACAGGTGCATGAAACATAAATTCTAGCATGTCTTTGCTAGGCTTGGTAAAAGTATCTGATCTGAAATCAATTGTCATCTCTGAAATTTTAAGTGTGGCAATTTAATGCATTTAATGATGGTTTTCATGTCAGTTTGTAGTGTTTACAATTTTTTTTGGGCGGCACACACGCTATCGCTCATACTCCTCTCCCGATTCGGCTATGAAGTAGCATGTAAAATTTTATTTTGTGAAGCCTCTCGGGATGCGGGGTATCCGCTCTATCGTTGCCGCAGTAACCTCATCAAGAAAAGTAGTTTCTTCCATGAAAATAAAATTGATTTAGATTTATTAAAAAATCAACATATGATGAAGTAAATTTGGTTCAACCAACATCAACAACTATGGGTACTGCAAGCAGTCAAATTCCAGGTGTAGTATTGAGTATTCTGATTACAAGTGTAATCTTAGCGTTTCCTATTTCTTTTTTTATTCTTAGGAAATATAAGAATTATCTAATTCGAGGGATGGGCTATAAAGCTGCTCGATTTAAGCAAGTAGATGAAACGCAACCCATACATTCTAACAAACAAATTGAACTTGACATAGAAGTTGTACCCTTAAATAAGCTCACCTCACTTCATTCTCCTGTCTATGAAAAATTAAAAGAGACTTTAGGTTTTCATTTTATAGCTATTGGTTTTTCTTGCCTTGTCTTTGCACTTTTTATTTCGTGGTGTTCATTGTACGAAGAAGGTGGCAATGTCGGCAGATACCTTTTTTCAGTACTGATTTATGGCTTTCCTTTTTTTCAAATATCCATGATGTTGTTGACTACCACGCTAAAGGACAAACTCATTTTGGTTGGGCTAACTATCATGGTGTATTTAATTTTTGCCACCATATTATGGGGCAGAAAACAAGGTGCAGACATTAGTTTCTTAGATATTTTCAAGCCAATAATTGTCATCAATTTGATACCATTTTTTATGATTTATTTATTTAGAATAAATGCTATCAAATCTATTGGGCTAATGGTATTTACTTTTTTCATTATTTGTTTTACAGGCCCGTTTTTATTTTTGTATTATTTGTCGCAACATCCAGATGTACTTAATTATGTTGCGGGGGAGTTTATTCAAAAAGGATATTCTGGGACTGCTACATTTTATATGATTCCTTTATTAGTTTTTTTATGTAGTATACCCCTCGGATGGGTCATCTTAAAAGGCATTAGACATTTATATGTAACTAAAAAATTAAATGATATACAACTCAATTCAGATGCCATGTTGATTGTCTATAACATGGTATACGCCATGATGATGTTTAGTGGTAATCACAGGATGGCTTTGATTTCTTTAGCTGCTTTTCCAATCTATAAATGCATCAGTTTTATGGTGTATTTTTTATTACGTAAACGAATGGCTCAAGAAAAAATTCCTAAGCTTTTATTATTGCGCGTATTCAGGTTGGGCGAAAAAAGCAGAAAATTATTTGCACGTATCTGCCGACATTGGCGCTATGCAGGAATTATACAAATAATATCTGGACCAGATTTAGCCACAAGTACGGTAGATCCGCATGAAGTTTTGGCTTATATAGGCGGGGAATTGAAAAACTTTTTCTGTGAAGATGAAGCCTCTATTCAACGAAATATTGATGGGGTAGATATCAAAGCAGATTTAGATGGTACTTTTCGCGTAACTGAATTTTTTTGCAGAGATAATAATTGGAAAGAGGTACTACAACAATTAGTAAAATCTAATGATATGGTATTGATGGATATCAGAAAATTTTCTCCAGATTTTAAAGGTTGTCAGTTTGAAATTAAATCGTTGATTCAGTATTTTCCAATAGAAAAAATCATCTTCGTCATTGATAAGGACACACAACTTGATTTTACCAAGTCAGTATTTTTAGAAGGCTTTAAAGAAGTCAATCCATCTTCGCCAAATTCGGTGCCACCTTCAAAAATAACCTTTTACAAAACCGACAAACAAACGATTCATGATGCCGATGGATTGCTTCGCATAATGTGCAGTAAAATATAATTTCAACTTTATGTACTGCACAGTCTTCGATACCTAGAGAATTAGAAAAGGTTATCATTGTATGAAATGTTTTATAGGTAGAGTAGTGTATCTACTGTAAAAACTATGCATCAATATTAAATAATTGGTTGTGAATGTTAATGTTTTTGAATTATACTCTAAAGGTTTTATTTTAGATGTTTAAACATATTAACAAAACAAAACAAAACTTATGAAAAGTAAAATTTCACTTATTTTATCACCCTTGGTTGCCTTTGTGCTCTACATGACCTTAAGTTCATCAAGTGGCGGCATAACTGGCCAAAGTGTAAATGGTTGTACCTGTCATAGTGCATCCGTGTCGGCAAATACTTTAGTTACCATCACGGGATTGCCTCCAGGTGGCTATGTCAATGGTACTGTGTATTCACTGACTGTTTCTGTTACAAATACTGTATTAGTTTCAGCATCACCGCATGGTTTAGGGTATGGATTTGATATGACTGCCACTGCAGGCACATTTACAGCGGTTGCGGGTACAGCCATAACTGCCACACCAGAAATTAGACATACATCTCGAAGAGTTCCAGTGTCGGGAACTGCTACTTGGACTTTTAATTGGACTGCACCAGCAGCAGGTAGTGCAAATATGACTTTTAATTTAGCAGGGAATGCAACTAATGGAGATGGCTCTGCTTCTAGCTTAGATCAATGGAATAGAACGAGTGTTACCATTGTAAAAAGTGGACAAGCCTTAGCAGTTACTGCTTCTGGTACGGCTATTACTTGCAATGGCAATTCATCAACTATCACAGCAGTAGGATTAGGGGGCACATTGCCTTATACTTATTCAAGAAATGGAGGAACCTTTCAGGCTTCTGGTGCGTTTTCAGCAAGCACTGCTGGTACCTATACCATGACAGTTAAAGATGCTACCACAGCCACAGCAAGTACCGTGATTACGATAGGGCAACCTACTGTGATTGTTCCTACAGCTTCTAACACGGCCATCTTGTGCAATGGAGGCACATCAACTATTACAGCTGCTGCAACAGGTGGAACAGGGGCCTATAATTATAGATTAAATGCAGGCGCCTTTGTTGCATCACCCATCTTTACAGGTAATGCAGCAGGTATTTATACAATCACAGTGAGAGATGCTAATTTGTGTACTAGATCCGTATTGAATACAGTAGCCGCAGCTCCAGCATTACTTGTTTTTGGAACACCCACTTTAACTCAAGCTTCTTGTGTAGGAGGTACAGGAAGTGCTACTATCACAGCCTCTGGAGGTACGGGTACAAAAACTTATACCATCACACCTCTGGGTCCACAAAGTAATACGACTGGAAGTTTTACTGGACTCACCGCACAGACTTATACAGTTACAGTGACTGATGCAAACGCATGCACAAAAACTACTGCCATTACAATTTCAAATCCGGCTGCCATGGTGTTTAGTACACCCACAGTGCTTAATCCATTGTGTTTTGGAATGATTACGGGAGCAATTAGCACCACGGTGTCTGGTGGCACGGGTACTAAAACATATTCTATTAGTCCTAATGGGCCACAAACCAATACTACTGGAAACTTTAGCAATTTAGATGCACAGTCTTATACTGTTACTGCAACGGATGCAAATCTGTGCACCAAAACAACAGTGGTGGTTGTAACCTCTCCACAGAATATTACATTTAATTCGCCTACCCTAAACCAGCCTGCTTGTAATGGTGGTCTAGGGTCTGTATCTATTTCAGCCAATGGGGGTACTAATCCAAAAACATATACCATTAACCCATTAGGACCTCAGTCTAATCTTACTGGAAGTTTTACCAATTTAAGTGCACAGAATTATACCATTACTGTGACAGATAATAATCTTTGTACTTTAACAACATCTCTAAGCTTAACAAATCCAACACCTGTAAATATAACTTCTGCAACTATTAATCAAGCGGTATGTTTTGGAAGTACAAGTTCAGCAAACATCACAGCAAGCGGCGGAACATCTCCCTACACTTATTCCATTACTCCTTTGAATACTACCAATGCATCTGGATTGTTTTCTGGTTTAGTTGCTGGCGTTTATACAGTAACAGCTTCAGACCTCAATGCATGTTCTAGCAACACTGTGATTATAATTACTCAACCCGCATCTTTTACCGTAACTCCTAGTGTGGTGAATATGCCTTGTGTAAATGGGACAACTACCATCAGCGCTTCAAGTTCGGGAGGTGTTGGAATAATTAATTATGCTTGGTATGGACAAGATATATCATCTGTAAATTTGTCTGCTAACAAAGACAATACAATCTTTGAACAAAATCAACAAAATAGCAATGGCGCTGGACCTTATTTAGGTGTTGGTAGAAACAATCAATCACCTGGCTACAAAACAAGAGCCATGATTTCATTTAATTTAGCTTCAATACCTGCCAATGCTGAAATTCAAGATGCTATTTTAAATCTCTATAGTTCGCAACCATCAAATGTAGCTGGTCCACAATCACATTCATTGCATAAGATGTTGCAAAATTGGGGAGAAGGAACTTCCTATTCAACTCAGGGTGGAGTAGGCGTTGCTGCTTCTTCAACAGATGCAACTTGGTTAAGTGCATTTCATACCATTGCTCCTTGGACTACAGTAGGAGGCTCATTTATTCCAACAAGCAGCGCAAGCACCATAGTAGATAATGCAGGTGCTTACTCATGGAATTCAACTGGTATGGTAAGTGATATTCAAACTTGGTTAAACAATCCAAACTTAAATTATGGTTGGATGATTAAGAGCAATGAGACTTCCTTTCCTGATGCAAAAAGGTATGATTCAAGAGAAGGCACAGTGCCGCCTAGCTTAAATATAACCTACAGTGTGCCAGCGCTCATTGGATCTGGAAATACCTTAAACAATGCTGTCGCAGGAACATACACTGTGGTGGCTATGGATATCAATGGTTGCACTACCTCAAATACCATCGTAATTACAGAAGTTCCATGCAATAGTGAATTGCAATTAACAACCTTTCTTCAAGGTTATTATACCGGAGCTTCTACCATGACAACAACCATGCTAAATCAAAATTTTGTCAATGCAGCGTCAGATGATGTTGATGATATTACAGTTGAACTTCATGAAGTGGCAACCCCATCAAATATAGTAGCTAGTACCTTGGCAAGACTTAAAACAAATGGGATAGCAAATTGTATTTTCCCTCCTTTGAATGGAAATTATTATGTCGTAATTAATCATAGAAATTCAATCCAAACATGGAGTGCCGATCCTGTAACTATTTCCAGTAGCCCGGCAACCTATAATTTTTCTATGGCAGCAAACAAAGCTTACGGAAATAATATGATAGAAATGGAAACCGGAGTTTGGGCTTTGTATACCGGCGATATAAACCAAGATGGCTACATTGATGGATTTGATTATCCAGATTTCGATAGCGATTCGCAAAATAATATTTCGGGAGTATATGTGGCTACAGATCTAAACGGCGACGGATATGTTGATGGATTTGATTATCCAGTCTTCGATTTAAATAGCCAAAATAATGTGAGTGCGCTAACGCCTTAATTGAATGAAGATCATTAAAAAGACTGTCGCTTACCGGTAGTCTTTTTTTATGCTCCCGATAATCTATCGAGTCACCTCGAGTGTCGTTGCGTATTCTAAGATGTTGAAACAACCAAATTATT
>CAZSUF010000226.1:6062-6623 GCA_964609875.1 uncultured Bifidobacterium sp. | reverse complement strand
ACATCAACAACAGCCGGTCTGACCAGATAATGGCACAAATTCAAAATACCCAGACCATCATGTATGCTGAAACATTATTTAAATTTCAATGTCTTTGCAGCCTTCAACATGATTAAGCATTCTTCTTTAGTTGCATTCTTCATTAAAGGTCTGCATTCATATTGCTTAGCTTTGTTATCTACAAAATAATAAAAGTTATAAGAGCTCACTTGTTTTTCATCTATCGTTTGATACAAATAAGCATTAGGTTCATCCACAACCACTTCACCTACTTTAGCTATCTTGCTCTTCGTAAGCCTATCTTTTAAAGTCTCAATCATTTTTGAGGCATTGTTTCCAATCTTAGCCTTCCTTTCGGTGATAGCCATATTAAATCCATCAGCAGATTTTATACGATATACAGTAAAAGTTGTATGTAAAGTTGTATCAAGACTAGGATTGCTTCCCTTTGGCAAATCAAGACTAGCAAATAACCCAAATTGATTTAAATCAACTTTTTGAGTTTGAGCCTGGAGAGTTTGTTGAATAGCTAAAATAAAAAAACAACATATAAAGAATAAT
>CAZSUF010000226.1:0-6052 GCA_964609875.1 uncultured Bifidobacterium sp. | reverse complement strand
CTTGTGTAACATATTTAATAGATTTAAAAACTAAAGATAGTCCCTGAAAAGCAAAAAGAAAAATTCAACAAAATACAGCAAGCAAACAAAGTCCAACCTTTCATGTCTTCAAATATTCTATATATAACGATCTTGAAATGAATCTTGCACCTAAACTTTTCAAATGAGCTGTTTCAATTTGACAATCTATAAGCGCGATACCTGATTCAACAAGATGCTGTACAAGATGAATAAAAGCAAATTTGCTGGCATTTGACATAGAGCTAAACATACTTTCTCCGCAAAACACCTTACCCGTTAGCACGCCATAACACCCTCCTACTAATTTACATCCAAACCAACATTCACCACTCAGAGCAAGCCCGTTCTTATGCAACTGAATATAGGCTTCCTCCATCGAATCTGTGATCCAAGTGCCATCTTGATCAATTCTATTTATTTCTTTACAAGACCGAATGACTTGATCAAAGGCATGGTTTATTGTAAATGTAAATTGTGTACTTCTCAGTACTTTTTTCATACTTTTATGAATGATCAATTCATCTGGATAAAGCACAAATCTTGGGTCAGGAGAATACCACAAAATGGGTTCCCCTTCTGAATACCAAGGAAAAATACCCGATTTGTAAGCTAATTGCAATCTGGCTATACTTAAATCTCCACCAAATGCAAGCAAGCCATCCTCATCAGCGAATTCAACAGGAGGAAAAACTAATTGCTGTCTAATCGGAAACATCGTGATTGCAAGATTTTGTAATCATCCTTATCCAACGCATTCTTCAACAGTTGCCCCAATTCCGCGTGTAGTAATCGCATCACAAATGGGTTTTAAGGTATCATAATCACCGGATTTCACGGAACACTTCCCTTTAAAATGAATGATTAAAGTACATTGCTCCGCTTGCTCTCTTTCATGACCACATAATTCCATGAGCGCACTAATTACCCATTCAAACGTATTGATATCATCGTTCCATACAATTAAGTTAAAAGAATAACCAATATCCTCTACTACGTTAACGTCTATCTCTTCTTCGGTCTGGGTAAATTTCAAAGCAATAATTTTCAGTGCAAAAATATTACTTTTATCCCTGAAATGCACAAGGATTTTTTTTCTCATCAAGCAGCATATTACGCTCAATACAGACCCAAGTATCCAAAGGAACTTTATTCCTTCATACTTGAAAATGTCCAAGAAACAACATTAGCCTGGGATGTTGCTACAGGGAATGGTCAAGCAGCCAGCGAATTGGCAAAATATTTCGATCAAGTTTATGCCACTGACCTTAGCGAAGAACAATTAAAACATGCTTCTAAAAAGTCAAATATTACCTACAAAAAAGAATTTGCAGAAGCTAGTAGTTTGTCAAATTCTAGTGTAGATTTAATTACCATCGCTACAGCTATACATTGGTTCGATCAAGCTGCTTTTTTCAAAGAAACTGAAAGAGTTTTAAAACCGAATGGTATTTTATTTGCATGGAGTTATGGTGGTTGTAAAGTAAATGAGGAAGTAGATAAAGTCATTGATTATTTTAATTTTGAATACTTGGAAAACTACTGGCATGATGGCGCCAAAATGAATTGGTATGATAAATATAATTCACTTATACTACCCTTCAACCCAATTCCTACTCCAGACTTTATAAGCAAAGCCCACTATGACTTACAAGAAGTAATGAACTACATGTTCAGTTGGAGCGGTGTGCAGAATTACATTCGCATACATCAAAAAAACCCTATCGAAATGATTCAAGAATATCTTGAAAAAGCATGGGGTAACCCCACATCAAAAAAGGAAATCAAATGGTACTTACACAGTAAATGTTCAAGGAAATAATATTTCCTTCACCTCTAATTAAGCAATTTTAACCCAAGATTCAAAGCATACTTTCCATGCCAAAGAAATCTTTTAGTACATTTACCCCTCAAATTCATCGAGGGTCAAAAAGTAATTTATTTTATACTAAAACTTATACCCTCGATATAAAAGGCAATTGAATTCATGAAAATTAATATACGTAAAATAGACGCCCTAGATTATCATTCAAAAGGCAAACCGGGAAAAATTGAAGTTATCCCAACTAAAGAAACTAAAACCCAACGCGACCTTGGCCTAGCCTATTCTCCCGGCGTTGCAGAGCCTTGCAGAGAAATAGCCAAGAATCCAGAAGATGTTTATAAATATACAGCGAAAGGAAATTTAGTAGCTGTGATTAGTAATGGCACAGCCGTATTAGGGTTAGGTGATATTGGCCCTTTAGCATCAAAACCAGTGATGGAAGGCAAAGGTTTACTATTTAAAATTTATGCTGATATTGATGTGTTTGATATTGAACTTGACACTAAGAATGTAGATGAATTTATCCGAACTGTGAAAGCACTTGAGCCCACTTTCGGCGGTATAAATTTAGAAGATATTAAAGCGCCCGAATGTTTTGAAATAGAACAACGGTTAAAAAAGGAATTAAATATTCCTATCATGCATGATGACCAACATGGTACGGCCATCATTTCTTCAGCAGCCTTACTCAATGCCACTGAACTTCAAGGCAAACAAATGAAGTCTGTAAAAGTTGTGGTGAGTGGTGCTGGCGCTTCGGCCATGGCTTGCTGTAATTTATATGTCAAGTTGGGTGTGAAGATTGAAAATATTGTCATGTTTGATAGCAAAGGTGCTATCACAACAAGTCGCAAGGACTTAGACGACATGAAAAAAAAGTATGCCACTTCAAGAAAAATACAATCGCTTGAAGATGCTATGAAAAATGCCGATGTGTTTATTGGATTATCTAAAGGGGGAATCGTAAATGCTAAAATGCTCAAAGGCATGGCAAAAAATCCAATTGTATTTGCTCTTGCCAACCCCGACCCTGAAATAGATTACGAAACTGCTATCAAAGCTAGGCCCGATGTGATTATGGCAACAGGCAGAAGCGATTATCCGAATCAAGTAAATAATGTACTTGGATTCCCTTATATCTTCAGAGGCGCTTTAGACGTGCGTGCGAAAACTATCAACGAAGACATGAAGCTTGCTGCTGTAAAAGCTTTGGCATCCTTAGCTAAGCTTCCAGTACCTGATATGGTAAATATGGCTTATGAGGAAAAAAATATGAGCTATGGCCCTACTTATATCATTCCTAAACCCATGGATCCAAGATTACTTTCTGTAGTTTCTTTAGCTGTGGCAAAAGCTGCTGTAAAAAGTAAAGTAGCCCAACAAATTCCTGATTGGAAAAAGTATGAAGAAGAATTAAGTAATCGATTAGGAAGTGATGATAACATTTTAAAAGTTGTAATTAATAAAGCAAAACTCTATAAACAAAAAGTTGTTTTTGCTGATGCTGAAAACTTCAAAACATTAAAGGCTGCACAAATAGTGAAAGACGAAGGAATTGCTATTCCTATTTTGCTTGGCAATGTAAAAAGAATCAAACATCTCATTCAAGAAAATCATCTTGAGCTCGATCAGGTAGAAATTATCGATCCTAAGTCTGAAGAGCATGATGATAAAAGAAATTTGTATGGCGAATTACTTTTTGAAAAAAGAGGTCGCAAGGGGTACAATTTATATGAAGCTAAAAAAATCATGCGCGAAAGAAATTACTTTGGATGTATGATGGTTGAGCATGGTGAAGCTGATGCCTTAATCACAGGACTTACTAGAAAATATCCAGATACTTTAAGACCCGTTCTAGAAATTATAGGTATTGCACCCAATACCAAAAAAATAGCCGGCATGTATATTATGCTTACCAAGCGAGGGACCATTTGCTTTGCAGATACTACTATCAATGAGTTTCCAAGTGCACAAGACTTAGTGAATATTACTTTGCTTGCTGCGGAAAATCTTAGAAACATGAATGTAAAACCTCGGGTTGCGATGCTATCTTATTCTAATTTTGGTGCGAGTAATTTAAACGAGTCAAAAAAAATAAGGGAAGCTGTACAAATTTTGCATACAGAACATCCTGAATTAATTGTAGATGGTGAAGTTCAAGCAAGTGTAGCCTTTAACAATGAACTTTTGAAAGAGAATTATCCTTTTAGCAGTTTGATAAACAACAAACCCAATATTTTAATCTTCCCGAATTTAGCTGCAGGCAATATTGCTTATCACCTCATGATGGAACTTGGAAATTCAGAAGCCATTGGACCCATACTTTTAGGACTGCATAAATCGGTGCATGTATTACAACTTGGAAGCACGGTAAGACAAATTGTAAACATGGTAGCTATTGCTGCTGTTGATGCTTATGTAAAAAAGAAAAGAGCCAATCAACTCTAAATTTGAAATTGATTTTTTAGACAAAAGAGTTAGTTTATTTTAAAATAAATAAAACAAACAGATAGGAATTCCATTTTTATTTGTCGTAAAAATTGATTGTAGTTTTTTGCATGAATTGAACTACAAAGAATATAATGAGCCGTCATGCCGCGTTAGGGGCTGTCGCGGATAGCCCGCACCACGCGCTCTGGCGTGGGAGGACTAGTAGCAAAAGACCCGACCCTTTTGCATAGACAAAATTAAATATTGTCTACTCAAGCTTTTATGCAAAAGGGTAACGCCCAATAAAAAATAATAATTACTGAGCTGTATTTTAATTTGAATTTTCAATTAAGTGTAGCTGATACAAGCATAATATTTCAGCGCATAATCTTGAATAAGATCTGCTTTGTCCTTGCCATTAATGATGCGTCTAGCGCCATACCAATCTGCGTTTTCGCCTTTAAAATAATCGCTTAACTTTTTGGTCGTAAACCAACCTTCTAACATGCCTTCGAACATAATACGAGAAGCATGTTTTAAATCGAGCGCCAATTCAGGATTGTTTAAAAAATCGACTTTCAATTTCGTGGAAGCCTTTTCATAATTTTCGTACCAAGTGAGTTGAACAAAGCCTCGGCCATAATACAATTGATCTGGGGTGTCATAAGGAATTCTTTTGCCAGGGCCACCGCCCATTTTTAATTTCTTTCCATAATCTCTTTTTTTACCACGACCGTATTCGTTGATAGGTTGCATTTTTCTATCAGTTTCGTGATGCGCTGTGGCGAGCATATACGCAAGGAATCTATCATCTTTCTTAGCGTATTTTAATTCCCATTGTTCAAGAATGGCATTGAGTCCGTCCACTTGTTTTTGGCTAAACTTGCCATTAAACAAAGTGGCTCGAGCTTGATCGAAAAAGAACTTTTTGTTTATCATAAGTTTGATTTTGTGCTATAAAAATAAAATAAAAAATGTATTATTCAAATTAACATACTTTATTTAATGATTATGAAAGGGTCAATTATTAATTTAAAAACAAATTCTTACACTTTTGTAGTAGAGGCTTGTCTAGTCAAATTAATTTTTTGAAATTTACCTGATAGAATTTATTTCTTTAAAATATAGTATTACCTTGTTCAACCAAATTATACAGTCTACTTATGAAACAAACCAAATTATCTTTAGCTGGCTCAAGCAAAGCAGCTCCTCAAATTAATACCTTACACTCATTTTTTCCGGATGTACAAATTAGTTCATTCGATGTACGGGTCACTAGAAGCGGTGAGGCACAACAACATAAACTTTCTGTAGATGCAAACGACATGGTGCTAGTTGAATTCGAAGGTAATATTCAGTGGATCTATGATCAAAACCAATTCGATAGTAAGCTAAAGCAACAACAGCAACAAGGCAGAAGCATTAAAAATATAGATGGAGAATATTCATTACCTTCAGAATGGCATGACGAAACTGGCACAAGGGGCTTTCTGGGCGATGCCCTAAAATTGATAGGGATTAACGTTTTTAAAAACGTAAGCGGCAAACCTGTTGCTAAGGCTATAGCCGCTCATATTGAAAAAAATAATGGCGATATACTGTATACATGCAATGAAAGTTTTCAATTTATTGGTCCCTTTGAAAGCATCAAGGCAGACACTAAACCTTATTTACTATTTTTACATGGTACAGCCTCAAGTACTGCAGGTTCGTTTGGGGGCTTACAAACAGAGAATAAAGGAAATGCCTATCAAACTTTATTTAAACAATATGAAAAAA
>CAZSUF010000225.1:5338-6624 GCA_964609875.1 uncultured Bifidobacterium sp. | reverse complement strand
TTTCTGTTTTTTCAAACATCTTCTGAATGAGCATTACACAAAGTTTCACAAAGAAGACACAAAGAAGACACAAAGCAGAATGAATCAATGTAATGAAAATGAGTTTAAAATTTAATCCTTGTATTTGCAATTACGAGTATAACTTACTTTTAAGTGCTATTGATGCGAAATGATAATTTTTATGAACCTTTGTGCAATAGCTATTACACTGATTGGGCTAATTAATAAATTACATTTCTATAACCTGATTTAATTATGCAATACTAGACCTCGAATAAAGAGGGATTTTTTTTCTATTCTTTCAAACATCTTAGGAATGAGTATAACTATAGAATTTCGTAAAAAGATGAAATATACTATATGGGTGGATTACACCAAATTCCACTTTTATTGCAAAGTAATTGTTGTGCGAAAAGCACATCTCAAAAAGGATGGTGAACTAGTAAGCACTTTAACCCTGGATTCAGCCCCTAATAAAAATCCGGACAGAAACTCTACTCGAACCAAACTTTCATTCCCATATTTAAAATCTTTCATCTAATATCTTTCATCTAAAATCTATCATCTAAAATCTTTCATCTAAAATCTAAAATCTTTCATCTCCCATCTAAGGCATTACCGCCCCAATACCATTGCTCATGTTTACATCTAGTATTAAATAATCAAAAGAATCAACAACGCCATCGCCGTTTAAGTCGGTAGCTAAATAACCAGATTCGCCATTGATAACAGCTGGGTGTAGAATTAAATAATCAAATGCATCGATAGCATTATCTTGGTTGATATCGCCAACATATATGGCATATTGCCCGTTGCCAACTGCCTCTTGATTGCTGCCAAATGCTTTATTTAAGGCTGAGGTAAAATCATAAATTGTATTACTGGATGTAAAACTTATCGGGTTAGCGCTCCATGTTTCTATACTATTACGATGTTTGATAATTACATAATAGGTGTGGTTAAGTGCTGTATTAGGAAATTTGCAATTTACAAATCCATTTATGTTTATTACACCTCTACAAGAATGCGCTAATGAATAGGGGGCTAGTGTATTTCGCAACGCTATAGTAACGGTATCGCAAATGTTAGTATTGCTTGTGTTGCCTTGATTATTTAAAACTGAATTCATAAGGGAGGCACCAACATAATAGCCTTGCAGATACGCCTTTACATCTAATTCTACAACACAAGGTACTGTAAGCAAAAGCCATACACCCCCAACGCCGCTATTGATACTGGGATTTTCGTTTAAGGTCCACCATTTTGCTCTATATGTATTTCCATTC
>CAZSUF010000225.1:4766-5328 GCA_964609875.1 uncultured Bifidobacterium sp. | reverse complement strand
GATTTGATGAATACGCAATTAATGAATCATATATTGGTTTGAAACAAGTTGATGCTGTATACCCACCACATGGCATAATCATATCCCAAACGCAACAATTTCCATAATTAGCACTTGGGATATTTCCTTGTGTCCAATATTTTGCTTTATAAATTATATTGTTATAATAGACGGTATCATTGGCAAGGTAAACTGTGTTTGCATGCCAAGTTGGATAATTACATACAGAAGTTGGGTTAATAATACATGCACTTGTTGTAAATGAAAATACAGAACTAAAAATACTACTTGTACTTAAACAAACAGATTTTACCTTGACCTCATAAATGGTATTACATGACAAGTTATTTAGGCTAATGGAATTATTAATTGATATGCCCGTTGTCCAAGTTGCATCACTTTGTTTTTTATATTCAATGAGGTATGAATTTGCGCCTGTATTTGTCCATTGGATGTTGGCACTACTGCTCGAAATAGATGTTGTAGATATTGAAGGTGGGGTAGTGCAATTGGTTGTACCTCCGCCACCATACCCATTGCAAAAAACAGATTTCAATGTATC
>CAZSUF010000225.1:2902-4756 GCA_964609875.1 uncultured Bifidobacterium sp. | reverse complement strand
CTTGTTTCTAAGTAATCGCCTGTAATTTCCCAAATAATTGCACCCCGCAAATTTTTTGTTTTCATATAGTTCGCTTTCAAGCCAATACTTTCTTGATCATCGTAAGAGACAAAAGTGTGTAAATTCCCATTGCCAACTAGGTATGGTACTTTAGCCTGCACATCCCATAATTTAGTAAATAGATTTTGTTTTTTAAGCACATTATAATACAAAGGAGTACCATCATCATCGCTAAAAGTTATATTGTCTACACCGGTAATGGGAGCAAACAAAGCTGGGTTGCCATTCGTTTTGGCAGATCGCCCATAAAATGCTACACCCGCCGCAATTTTATTAGATGGTATTTGATAATGATTCATCAAGTAGGTAACAGATGAATCAATATTAAAAGTAGGATCACCTTGTAAAGGTTTGTGCAAAGGTGCATTATGATTTGCAATGGCATCCCATGAACCAAAATAATCATAACTCATCAGATTGATGATGTCCACAATATTTTTTACACTATTCCATTCAATGTTGAGCATATTGGTTTTAGATGCACCAAAACAAGCAGTAAGCATAAATGTTTTATTTTGTTGTATTCCTAATGCATTGAGTGAATCTCTAATTTGTTGAAGAAATAATGTGAAATTTTGCTTGTCGGCCACAGTGCCACTATTAGGGGTATAGCCGGGGTATTCCCAATCAATGTCAATGCCGTCAAAATTGTAAGTACGAATTAAGTTGCAACAGCTATGTGCAAATGTTGTTCGCTTAATGGCATTGGCAGCTATGCTTGGGAAATTGTCAGACAACGTCCAACCGCCAATGGAAGGTAGTACTTTGGTATTTGCATTATGAGCTCGTTGTATAATAGAAGTGTTTGGATAATAGGATATGGGCGAAGTACTCCAATTGATTTGCCCTAGCAATAAGTTTTCATCTGCCCAAGCATCTGTACTAGAAATAGCTCCGGAAGTTTCAGGTTTAAAAAAGGCGTAATTAATAATGGTATACTTGTTATATTGAATAGTCATCGGGTTCACCAAATTGCCTCTGTCGTACCATTGCCAATTTGGGTAGTAGCCAATGATGTCCGAACAATTTTGTGCATATAATTTTAAGCCAACAACATGCAAGAATATTATAAATGTCAGAAACTTGCCCATGAAGTAAATTTTAATTAGATGGCAAGTTATATAACTTCCCAATATTTATGGCAAAATAGAAAGTAAAAATTAATGAGGTAATGAGGTAATGAGTTAATGAGGTAATGAGATGATTAGAAGATGAGATGATTATCTAATTATCCCTTAATAATCTCAATTGCTAATTATCTAATCACCCCATCACCTAATTATCTCATCATCTAAGGTGTTACCGCCCCAATACCACTATTTACATTCGATGGCATAACGATTAACAGGTTGCTGATCAATTAAGAGTTGATTTGCTCCATAGGCTGCATTGGCATCAAATCTAAAATCATAATTATTTGTTGATCCTATAGTAATTGGAACAGCACTCCAGGTTTCTACACTATTACGATGTTTAATAACCACATAGCACGATTTCCCTAAAACGGAATCAGGATAAGTACAACTCATGTCACCATAGGTTTGTAATAATCCTGTATAGCTTCCAACCACAGGGTAGTTATTGGCGCCGTCATTTTCTCGAAGTTCTATAGTCGCACTATCTACATTCGTTGTGTTGGGGTTTGCATCAATGCCTTGGTTATACAAAACGGGTGACATAAACCAATATGGTTGGTAATATCCTTGAATATAAAAGGCAACATTAGCATGGGTGTTACATGGTAGAGGCTCAATTGTAAATGTTGGCGAAAGCATGGTACTGCAACTACCACAT
>CAZSUF010000225.1:0-2801 GCA_964609875.1 uncultured Bifidobacterium sp. | reverse complement strand
GCGGTGAAATCCCATACAAATTCGCAGGATGGTTATAACCCGATACATCTTGTGCGATATTACTTCCGACTCCGTCATTTAAATTCCAATTGCCTATTAAACCGGTTGCTGTTGTCAAACTACAATCAGAGATTGCCTGTTGAATTTCACTTTCACTTCTAGCATAATTCCACAAACGTATTTCATCCATTCGTCCATAAAAAACATTCATCACAATATTGGCGGGCATCGTTAACGAGGCAGAAGATGTATTACTGGAAATAACATAGCCATCAACAAATAATTTTATGGTAGTTGTGAAATTCACTGTATTCCAACTGGCTGCCAAATGATGCCAACTAGTAGGAGCAAAACCAAAAATGCTGTTGGTGGCTACATACGCATTTCCTGCATTCGGTCCACCACCATATCGAAAGTGTAATCCAACTGCGGGATGTAACGAAATATAAAATGAGTTACTCAGATAGTCCGGAATTTCATTGCTAAACAGCGGTTCGTCGTAAACGGTTGTCCAATCGTCTTTACTTACCCAAGCTTCCCAAGTTCCTGCTGTTGGCGTTATGCTTGCATCGGTCCGTAAATAAGAAGGGCTACCATAATTAAATCTCAAACCACTTTTTATTTTTGAAGCAGAAATACCAATTGTCGTGTTTGTATGCAAAGTATCACTCAGGAAGCTTACTAAATTTCCTGTTCCAATTTTGGGTAAGGCCAATGGATTATTATTTGATGCATTGACTAATGTGTAGGCTACATCTACTTCTGAAGCAGCCAAACTTATTTCTGCAATTTTACCACTACATCCTAAATCCTGTTGTGATAAACTCAAACTTTGGTTTTGCGCCTCAGGAATGATATTCAGTATTAATGTATCTGTAATCGCACATCCACTGGCATTGGTTGCTGTGTGGTAATAGGTTCCTGATGTGGTATAAGTTATTCCTGTGGCTGACCAGGTATAACCTCCAGTGATACAAGTTGTAATTGCTGTTAAGGAATGAGATGACGAATTAATGGTCAGATTCAAAGTAATGATGCTGTCACATCCTGTAGCGGTTACAAATGTTTCATTGTATATTCCAGAGTTTGTATACGTTTGTTGATTCAGTGGCCAGGTATAGGCATCACAAGCTGTTGCTGAAATTGAATTTTGAATTGGCGCGCAAACGACCGTAATCAAATAATCTTCTGTCTCTCCAAAAGAATAATTCGCACATGGATCAATTCCAAAGGTATAATACACGTCACGAACGCGCATGCGATGTGCACCAAGCTTTGCAGTATTGCTGATTGTAAACGGAAATGTTACAGAATAATAACTAGTGTTACTTTGTGGAGAGCTTTCCCCTAAACTTTCATTCGGTGCAAAAATACCATCGTCATTGTAATCTATCCACACTTTCATGACTTGAAATAACGAGACTCCTGTTGTAACGATACAATTATAGTTTTGTCCGCGTACAAGTTGTGCTGTATAATTTGGAGCTGTATATGCTGGTGGTAAATAGGCAACATACATAGGACTACTAGCATTAAATACACTGGCATTATTTAATGTAGTACCCGTAATTTGAACATTAGAAATCTCGTCACCATAATATGTTCCGTAATTATAAGATGGTACACAATAACAAGGTGGTGTTATAGTCAATGGACCGATATAAGATGAATAACTATTGCCGCAATAACCTCTGACGTATACATCATAAGATGGCCCACAAGATGCATTATTCAAGGTGTAAGGATGAGTGGCAGCAAGAACCTGAGTACCCGTTCCTGGTGTAAAACCCACAGGACCATATTCAAGTTGCCAATTCATATCATTGCAGGTTGCCACCCAATCTACCGTAGCGCCATAAAAAGTTAAACCGCCATTCACAATTCCGAAAGACGAAGGTGGAACACAATCAGGACCATGTGGAATAATATTCACCATATAATCTTCTGTTTCACCTGATACAACATAATTACATGGTTCTAAATTTGAACCTTGTACATTCGGCGCACTGCGTATACGTAATCGATGCGAACCCAAATACGCATTACAAGGAATTTTAAACGAGAGATAACCAGTAGAGCCGAGGTATAATATGTCGAGATAGCCGATTTTTTCTGATGTCGAAAACGCATGATCATCATTGTAATCAATCCAGGCTGCAAATCCATCTGAATTTAAATTATTATCTGTTACAACCAAAGTATATGTAAGACCTGCTTCTAAATAGGCAGTGTAATTCGAGGCAGAATAAGCTGGCGGAGTATACATTTTGTATACGGATGTTCCTAATAATGGGCCACTAATGTTAAGTAAAGTAGTACCTGGAATTTCAACAGCGATAATAGAACTAGTTATCACATTTGGCGTGCTATAAGCCGGCAAGCAATAGTAACAATCCGGCACGGTATTAACAACGACGGTAACAGTAGAAGTTGCGCTACATGTATTGGCATCGGTAACACTTAGTGTATAAGTAGTAGTGACTAAAGGGGAGTAAGAAGCCGATGTTCCATTCACACTCACCAAGCCATTTGTCCAGGAATAGTTATTGGTCAATAGTACATTATTGGCAGTGAGTAAAATAGCATTATTCGTACATGTAAAGGTGTCACTCGCACTAATACCTGCTATAGGATTAGGATTAACAGTAATTGAAACGGTGGATGTTGCGGAACAACTATTAGCATCTGTGCCAACAACAGTATACATATTAATAGTAGTGATGGTAAATGGAATATTATCACTTACTCCACCAGTCCATGTATATAAAGATGCGCCACCACCATTTAATGTGATGGTACTT
>CAZSUF010000224.1:5288-6636 GCA_964609875.1 uncultured Bifidobacterium sp. | reverse complement strand
ATTTCATTTCTTTATTCATTTCATTTTTTTGGGCGGCAATCGTGCTATTCGTTGCAAGTCCTCTTCCGAATCGGCTTTGATCAGTCAGGTAGAAATCTATTTTGTAAAGCCTCTCGGCATGCGGGCTTTCCACTACTATCACTGCCGCAATAACGTCCTGAATAAATTTACTAGTTCTAAGTTGAAATACATTCGACTTTTCACTTCACTCTCCGCAGAGTATTCATGCAATAATATAGACATCATTGTGTGCAGGAATTGTGGCAACGATTGTAGCGAAAACCCCGCATGCCGAGAGGCTTCACGAATGCTCAAGGTGACTAGAAACTTCCTAGCCGATTCGGGAGAGGAGTTGTAGCGAAAAGCGTGTCCGCCACCCAAAAAATATTATGTTTCTTCTTGATAGTAAATTTTATAATACTTCCTGCCATCACTATCTATACCTTGCTCTATCATATCGCGATTGCCATGAATGTAGACGTGAAAATTTTTGTCTAACTTCAATACACTTTTAAACACGCGCGCATCTTTTTTGACAGCTTGTTGTGATATCGCAAAATCAGCCAGAGGGTCAATCTCATGATGTGTTCGATAGTCTTGATCAAACTTTCTGAAGGTTTGAATCATGCTAGGTTCTTGAAAAACTTCTTCTTCAAATTCTTCCTGCACAAAACTTTCTCTATTTTTCAAATAATCAAGCGAGCGATTCAACATGTCGATTTGATCTGCCTTATTGATTTCAAAAGATTCAGGAAGATGCTGAGAAATATATTCCTTGGTCATGGTCATGAACTGTCTCGTTTGTTGAAATTCATTTTTTACCGAAACTAAGCCTAGAAAATGGTCTTTCCAGTAACGGGCATCCTCACCACCACTTGATTTATGATGCTGATCGAACATCATGACTTTATACCCCTGATCTTTTTCTTCATTAAAAACTAGGCAACCTTTATCAAAACATTTCTGATCTAATCCTTCATGAAATGAAATTTGCATCCTTTCACTTGTATTATCGAGTTCAAAAAATGGGCTCTTTTGTTCTGTCTTAAAAATACCTATGGTATCTAAAGGCTGATGTCCTAATCTACAATTTGAAAAATGAACTACATACAATTCTCCAGGTTTAATATTGGGATGAAGCGTGACATCATACAATTGCTTTGCAATAAATAAGGAAGCTTCATGCACAGATATATTGCCTTCAAACACTTCGTTAATTTGTTCACATACCGAATTACTTCGATGATTCACTTCTTGCTGAAAGTGATATTGATCCTCAGAAAGTTTAAACTTCGATAAAAATACAGATACCAATAATGCGATTAAAAAGTTTTGAAAAGGTGTTATA